>NZ_JBWKCC010000009.1:0-262158 GCF_056436655.1 Streptomyces sp. NPDC043427
CGCTCGGCCTCCTTGCGGGAGAGCTCGAACTCCTTCAGCGCCTCCACCGTCAGCGTGGTCAGGGGGACCGGGTGGAGCTGGTAGCCGTCGAGCGAACCGTCTTCCAGCGGACTGCTGGCGTAGCCGACCTTCGTCATCGCCCGTTTGGTGAACCCGTCCGTGTCGACGATGACCTCGGCACCGCGCGGCAGATCACCGATGTTCGCCTTCAGCGCCGCCGGATTCATCGCGACCAGGACGTTCGGGGCGTCGCCCGGCGTGAGGATGTCGTGGTCGGCGAAGTGCAGCTGGAAGCTGGAGACGCCGGGCAGGGTGCCGGCGGGAGCGCGGATCTCGGCGGGGAAGTTCGGGAGGGTGGAGAGGTCGTTGCCGAAGGACGCGGTCACCGAGGTGAAGCGGTCACCGGTGAGCTGCATGCCGTCACCCGAGTCCCCCGCAAACCGGATGATCACCCGATCAAGGCGCCGGATGTCTTTCGTCGGAGCGGGTTGAGAACTCACTTCCACACCTCTCGGAGCAGCGGGCAGGCATGGAAAGGGAACTTATTGTTTCCCCGCTGCCTTCCGTCAACCGCGTGTGCGACTGTGGAGCCGACAGCCTCGCCTCGTGCAATTCGGGGGCACTTGAAAAGGGCAGGGCGTCGCCCGATCATGAGCTCCTTCAGGATCCCGGACCGTTGTCCGATGCTCGCGCGGAGCCCGCAGGTGCGCCTTTCCGATTCTCCGTTTCGCGGGCGGGCCGTTTCGTTCCGCTTCGTTTCGCACCCTCGCCGAGCCGCGGGTCCGGCCGATCCGACCGATCAGGGAAACCGTCGCAGCGAAGGTGAGTTCGCATGTCTGCTCTGGACACGTTGGATGTGCCCACGGGAGCACCCGCCGATCTTCAGTGGTCCACCGGCGCTGGAGTGGAGGTGAGGCTGCAGGCCGACCAGGCCGGGAGCGCGCAGGCCGCGCGTGCCCGGCTGGAGACCGCGCTCGACGAGCGGCGGGGCATGCTGCTCTTCCGCGGCCACGACCGGGTGCTCGGCTATGTCGACCCTCCCCTCGAACTGTTCGTCCGTGGACCTGAGTTGATGGTCCGGGCCCTCAACGACCGGGGCCGGGTCCTGATCCCCGCCCTGCGCGGGATGCTCGCGCAGGGCCTCCGGTTGGAGGAGGGCACGCAGGACACCGTGCTCCGCGGCCGGGCGCGCACCGCGAAGGGTGTCTTCGCCGAGGAGGACCGCACCCGCAACGCGGGCGTGTTCGCCGCCGTCCGTGCCGTCCTGCGCGGCCTGTCGGCGCCCGAGGACCCGCTGCTGGGCCTGTACGGCGCCTTCGGGTACGACCTGATCTTCCAGGTGGACCCGGTCGAGCGGCACCAGGAGCGCTCGTCGGCGGACCGGGACCTCGTGCTTCATCTCCCGGACGAGATATGGGAGTTGGATCTGCGGCAGGACCTGGCCGTGCGCCGCCGGTACGACTTCGGGTTCGGGGGTGCGGACACCGCTGGGCTGCCCCGTAGCACCCCCGTGGAACCGTTCGTCGCCGGCGTGCCCGCGGCGGCGCGTGACCACGCTCCCGGCGAGTACGCGCAGGTGGTGGCCAAGGCCATGCCGCTGTTCCGCTCGGGGGACCTGTTCGAGGTGGTGCCGAGCCAGGTCTTCCGCCGGGCCTGCCCGACCCCGCCGTCCGACGTCTTCCGTCGGCTGCGCCTGCGCAACCCGGCCCCGCACAGCCTGCTCATGAACCTCGGGGAGCGGGAGTACCTGGTGGGCGCGTCCCCGGAGACGTTCGTCCGCGTGCGGCACGAACCCAGCGCGGAGGGGGATCAGTTGATGGTGGAGACGTCGCCGATCAGCGGCACCGTCGCACGCGGGCGGGACGCGCTGGAGGACGCCCGGCGCGTCCGCGAGCTGCTCGGCTCCGTGAAGGAGGAGTCGGAGCTGACCATGTGCACCGACGTGGACCGCAACGACAAGGCACGGGTCTGCGTTCCGGGGTCCGTGGAGGTGGTGGACCGCCGGCGCATCGAGATGTACTCGGCGCTCATCCACACCGTGGACCGGGTCCGGGGCACGCTGCGGCCCGACCGGGACGCCCTGGACGGCTTCCTCGCGCACCTGTGGGCGGTCACCGTCACCGGCGCGCCGAAGCTGGCGGCCGTGGATTTCATCGAGCGTCAGGAGCGGTCGCCGCGGCGCTGGTACGGGGGTGCGGTGGGACGGCTGGGCTTCGACGGCACCCTCGACACCGTGCTGACCCTGCGCACGGTGCAGATCCGCGACGGGGTCGCCTCGGTGCGGGCGGGCGCGACGCTGCTGCACGACTCCTCGCCTGAGGCCGAGGAGGCCGAGACCGAGCTGAAGGCGCGGGCGCTGTTGGAGGTTCTGGACGAGAAGCCCGTACGACCCGCCGCCCCGGCAGAGGTCCGCGATCGCGGTGCCGGCACCGGTGTGCGCGTGCTGATGGTGGATCACCGCGACTCCTTCGCGCACTGCCTCGCCGACTATCTGCGGCAGACGGGCGCGGAGGTCACCACCTTCCGCAGCGGCAGCCATCTGCCCGTGCTGCGGGAGCAGCGGCCGGATCTGCTGGTGCTGTCACCGGGCCCCGGGCGCCCCGAGGACTTCGGGATGGAAAAGACGCTGGCCGAGGCCGAGCGGCTGGGTGTCTCGGTGTTCGGCGTGTGCCTGGGGCTCCAGGGCATGGTCGAGTACTGCGGCGGCACGCTGGACGTGCTGGCGCGCCCGGTGCACGGCAAGCCGTCGACCGTACGGGTCACCGACCCCGAGACGCGCCTGCTGGCCGGGCTGCCAGCGCGGTTCGAAGTGGGCCGCTACCACTCGCTGTACGCCCCGGCCGACGCGGTGCCCCGGCAACTGCGGGTCACCGCGGCCACCGAGGACGGAGTGACGATGGCCGTGGAGCACCGTGACCGGCCGTGGGCCGCCGTGCAGTTCCACCCGGAGTCGATCCTGAGCGCCCAGAGCAGGACCGGGCGGCGGATCGTCGACAACGCGCTCTCGTCGCTGACCGCAGCGGCACGAGGCAAGGCGGGCGCCGGCCGTCCCTGACCCCCTCCCCGCCCGGCACTGCTGCGGGCACCCCCACTCGGCCCTGCCGGCATCCGCCCGGCGGGGCCGAGTGCCGTACCGATGGGACAGAACGGCCCACACAACGAAGTCGGCCTCCGGACCAAGGACTGGTGCCGGAGACCGACTTCATGTGTCCCCGCTGGGGCGGGCGGCTCAGCCACCGACGGTGACCACCTCGGGCTTCCCGGTCTCCGTGCCGGTGTCCGCCAGGCGCAGCGCCTCCTCGATGAGGGTCTGCACGATCTTCGACTCGGGGACCGTCTTGACGACCTCGCCCCGCACGAAGATCTGCCCCTTGCCGTTGCCGGAGGCCACGCCCAGGTCCGCCTCTCGGGCCTCCCCCGGCCCGTTGACCACGCAGCCCATGACGGCCACGCGCAGCGGCGCCTCCAGGCCCTCCAGACCTGCGGTGACCTCGGCGGCCAGCTTGTACACGTCGACCTGGGCGCGGCCGCAGGACGGGCAGGAGACGATGTCGAGCTTGCGGGGGCGCAGCCCGAGCGCCTGCAGGATCTGCGTACCGACCTTGACCTCCTCGGCGGGCGGCGCAGACAGGGACACCCGGATGGTGTCGCCGATGCCCTGCCGCAGCAGCGCTCCGAAGGCCACCGCGGACTTCACCGTGCCCTGGAACGCGGGGCCCGCCTCGGTGACGCCGAGGTGAAGGGGGTAGTCGCAGGACTCGGCGAGCAGCTCGTAGGCGCGGACCATGACGAGGGGATCGTTGTGCTTGACCGAGATCTTGATGTCGTGGAAGTCGTGCTCGGCGAACAGGCTCGCCTCCCACAGCGCCGACTCGACCAGGGCCTCGGGGGTCGCCCTGCCGTACTTCTGGAGCAGTCGCTTGTCGAGGGAGCCGGCGTTGACGCCGATACGGATGGGTGTGCCGTGGTCCTTGGCGGCGCGGGCGATGTCCTTGACCCGGTCGTCGAACTGCTTGATGTTGCCGGGGTTGACCCGGACGCCCGCGCATCCGGCCTCCAGCGCGGCGAAGACGTACCGCGGCTGGAAGTGGATGTCCGCGACGACGGGGATCTGCGACTTGCGGGCGATCGCCGGCAGGGCGTCGGCGTCGTCCTGGGACGGGCAGGCGACCCGCACGATGTCGCAGCCGGCGGCGGTCAGTTGAGCAATCTGCTGGAGGGTGGCGTTCACGTCGGCCGTCGGTGTCGTCGTCATGGACTGCACCGAGACCGGCGACTGACTGCCCACGCCGACCGTGCCCACCTTCAGCTGGCGGGTAGGGCGCCGCGGGGCCAGGGGTTCGAGAGGGGGCTGGGGTATCCCGAGAGAGACCGACATGGGTTCCTTCTCCTGGTCGTCCTGGTCGTCGGAAGGGGCGGTGGGGGTCAGCGGGCCGGTCGCCCGGCGGCCGGCACGGTCCGGCTCGGCCGCGGTTCGGCGTCGAGGGCGGCGAGTTCCTCCGCCAGCGTGCGGGCGATGTAGCGGCCGGTGAGTCCGCTGTCGGCGAGGACGTCGCCGCGCGTGCCGTGGTCGGGGAAGTCCTGGGCGAGGCCGAAGACGCGCACGGGGGTGGCGACGCCGTGGTCGGACAGGGCCTGGGCGACGGCGGCACCGACGCCGCCGGCCCGGCCGTTGTCCTCGACGGCGGCGACCACCCGGTGCTCCCGGCCCAACTCCAACAGTCGCTGCGGGACCGGCTTGACCCAGCGCGGGTCGACGACGGTGACGCCGAAGCCGTGGCCGGCTAGCAGATCGGCGGTCTCCAGGCAGGTGGTGGCCATGGTGCCGACGGCGACCAGCAGGACGTCCCGGCGCTCGGCCCGGCGCAGGACGTCGACGCCGCCCCGGGAGTCGAGTGCGGGGATGTCCTCGCTCACGGCACCCTTGGGGAAGCGGACGACGGTGGGGGCGTCATCGACGGCCACAGCCTCGCGCAGCGCCGCGCGCAGGGTCGCCTCGTCGCGGGGTGCGGCCACCCTGAGGCCGGGCACCAGCTGCAGCAGCGACAGGTCCCACATGCCGTTGTGCGAGGGGCCGTCGTCGCCGGTGGCGCCGGCCCGGTCCAGGACGAACGTCACCGGGGCGCGGTGCAGGGCGACATCCATCAGGACCTGGTCGAAGGCCCGGTTGAGAAAGGTCGCGTACAGGGCGACGACGGGATGCAGGCCGCCGAGGGCCAGCCCCGCCGCCGAGGTCACAGCGTGCTGTTCGGCGATACCCACGTCGAAGGTGCGGTCCGGGAAGCGCTCGGCGAACCGGTTCAGTCCGGTCGGGGCGAGCATCGCGGCGGTGATCGCCACCAGGTCCGGTCGTTCGGCGCCCAGTTCGGCCAGTTCAGCACCGAACACGTCGGTCCACGAGGGGCGTTGGGGGCCTTTCGGGGCGGGCTGGGCCGACTGGGCGCGCACCGCGTGGAAGCGGTCGGCTTCGTCCTGTTCGGCGGGCTCGTGACCGCGGCCCTTCTCGGTGAGGCAGTGCACCACCACCGGCCGGCCGAGCCGCTTGGCACGCGTCAGCACGGTCTCCAGCGCCTCGACGTCATGGCCGTCGACCGGGCCGAGGTAGGTCAGGCCCAGCTCCTCGAAGAACCCTTGCGTGCCGAGGTGGTCCGTCCTGGCCCGGTCGGTGGTGCGCAGGTCGGCCAGGTGGTCGGCGAGGCCGCCGACCGTGGGGGCGTACGAGCGTCCGTTGTCGTTGACGACGATGACCAGCGGGCGGTCCTTGCCGGCACCGATGTTGTTCAGCGCCTCCCAGGCCATGCCGCCGGTGAGGGCTCCGTCCCCGACGACGGCGACGACGCTGCGATCGCCGAGGCCCCGGATGGCGTGGGCCTTGGCCAGGCCGTCCGCGTAGGACAGGGCGGTGGAGGCGTGGCTGTTCTCGATGACGTCGTGGACGGATTCGGCGCGGCAGGGGTAGCCGGACAGGCCGCCGCGCCGGCGGAGCGCGTCGAAGCCGGCCGCCCGGCCGGTGAGGATCTTGTGCACGTAGGTCTGGTGCCCGGTGTCCCACAGGATGCGGTCGCGCGGCGAGTCGAAGACCCGGTGCAGCGCGAGGGTCAGTTCGACCACCCCCAGATTGGGGCCGAGATGACCGCCCGTGCGGGTCACCTTCTCCACAAGGAACCGTCTTATTTCTCCGGCTAGTTCGGTCATCTCGGCGGTGGACAGTGCGCGCAGGTCCGCCGGGCCTGTGATCTGGTCGAGCTGTGGCAAGACGCCTCCTTCGTCGTGTCGTCGCGTACCGCTCGGGTCCACGGCGCGTGCGTGTGTCAGTGGTCCCGGTAGGCGACCTGGTGCGCCATGTCGGTGAGTTCGCATCGCCAGTCCTCGTCGATGGGCGCCTGCCGCAGGGCGTCCTCGGCGCGGGCGACGAGTCGGTCGATCCGTTCCTCCACCTCGGCCCGCACCCCGCTGTCGGTCAGCAGGCGCCGCAGCTCGTCGGCGTCCGCCGCGACGATCCCTCCTTCGGCTGGCAGGACCAGCGCCCGTACCCGTGCGTCGCGCTGTATGGCGAGGGCGAGCAGCAGGGTCATCTTGTGTTGAGCGAAGTCCAGTCCGGCCGGCTTGCCGGTGATCTCCTCGTCGCCGAAGGCGTCGATGAGGTCGTCGCGCAGCTGGAATGCCTCGCCCAGGGCCCTGCCGTACGCCTCGAAGGGCGCGGCGAGGTCGGGGCGGCCCGCGAGGAGGGCGCCGATCGTCAGCGGGCGGTGGATGGAGTAGTGCCCGGACTTGCAGATGGCGACCTTGCGGGACTGCTCCGGGTCGGGGTCGTAGGCCGCCGCGACCGAGATGTCCAGGAACTGGCCGACCATCATCTCCGACTTCAGTCGGGCCCATTCGTCGAGGACCGGCCGGCCGAGTCCGGCGAGCAGCTGGTCGGCGTGGACGAGGGCCAGGTCACCGGCGAGGATCGCCGCGTTCTCGCCGTACCGCTGGGGGCTGCCGCGCCAGCCGGCGCGGCGGTGCGCGGCGGCGCGGGCCACGTGGACGGTGGGCTTGCCGCGGCGCCGGTCGGCCTCGTCGAGCACGTCGTCGTGGATGAGCGCGGAGACGTGCAGCAGTTCCAGGGCCGCGCCGAGGCGGACCGCGGCGGGGTCGTCGGGGCTGCCGCCCGCCAGCAGGAAGCCCGAGGCGCAGAACGCCGGCCGCAGCCGCTTGCCGCCGGCGGCGACGAGGTCGCCGATCGCGTCGACGAGCACCAGGGCCTGCCGGGCGTCCCGCGCCCAGCGGGCACGTTCCTCGTCGAGGAGGCCGGCGACGGCCCGCTCGACGCCGTCCAGGATCGTGGCGCGCGCCTCGTGGAGGGTGGTGCGGGTGGCGGACGTGGGGTGGGTGGTCGTCGTCAAGGCTTCTCCTCGGCAAGGGGGGTGCTGGGGGTCCGGTCGCCGACCGCGGACGCCAGCCGGGCGGGCAGGGCGAAGACGACGTCCTCGGTGGTGGCGCTGTCCGTCTCGACGTGCGTGAAGCCGAGTCCGGCCAGCCGCTCGACGACCTGCCGGACCAGGACCTCGGGGGCGCTGGCGCCGGAGCTGACGGCGACAGACGTGACCGACTCCAGCCAGCTCTCGTCCAGGTGGGTCACGTCGGGCACCAGGTGGGCGCGCGCGCCGTGTGCGCGTGCGACCTCCACCATCCGCACCGAGTTGCTGGAGTTGACGGAGCCGACGACAAGAACCAGGTCGTTGCGGCGGGCCAGGGCCTTCACCGCGTTCTGGCGGTTCTGGCTGGCGTAGCAGATGTCGTCACCGTGCGGGCCGACGAGGTTGGTGAACCTGCGCCGCAGCGCGTCGACGACGCGCGCGGTCTCGTCCAGCGACAGCGTGGTCTGTGTCAGGTACGCCACCGGGGCGTCGTCGGGGAGGTCGAGCCGGGCGACGTCCTCTTCGGTCTCGACGACCAGGGTGCGCTCGGGTGCCTCGCCCCGGGTGCCCTCGACCTCCTCGTGGTCGGCGTGGCCGACGAGCAGGATGGTGCGGCCGTCGCGGGCGTACCGGACGGCCTCCTGGTGGACCTTGGCCACCAACGGGCAGGTCGCGTCGATGACGTCGAGCCGGCGCTCGGCCGCAGCCTGGCGTACGGCCGGGGAGACGCCGTGCGCCGAGAACACGCACACCGCACCCTCGGGCACCTCGCTCTCGCTGTCGACGAAACGGACGCCGCGATCGGTGAGTTCGGCGACGACGTGGTGGTTGTGCACGATCTCCTTGCGTACGTAGACGGGCGGTCCGTACAGGTCCAGGGCTCGTTCCACGATTCCGACGGCCCGCCGTACACCGGCGCAGAAGCCTCTCGGCTCGGCCAGCACGATCCGCCGGGTGCTGGTGTCTTGGTCGGGCGCTGTCTGCGTTTGCTGGGGTCCCACAGGAGTCTTCCTTCCACGAGGCTGCGGGGCGGGTTGCTCACGAGCCGCACTGGGGCCGACCGGAATGACGCCGAGGTACCGGCCGCGTCGCTCGCGGCCGGTACCTCGGGCAGGCTCAAGCCCCGGCCCCCGCCGGAACCTGTCTCGTCCCTGGCCGGAAAGGGGGCATCGACGTCGGCCGGGATGCGCGGGGTGCCGGGACTTCGCCGGTGAAATATAGGCCGAACGGCCCGCCGTTCCCACGGCGTTCAGATTCGGCGGTCTCTTCCGTCCCGCCACACGTGCAACTGCCGGGAATCCGCACTTGCCCAATGCCCCGGAAGACAGAGGCGATCTTCCTCGTACTCTTTCGAGGCCCTGGCGCCGGATCCGCTGCGCCGGGCTCCGGGCGGAACATGAGTCGCCCGTCCGCCGGAACACTTTCTTCCGATCCACAAGTCGTCTGCCATGAAAGCCCTCGGTCGTTCGCCCGGACTCCCCCGCATCGTGCCCTGCGCCACCCTGGCCTGCGCCACTGTGCCGGCGGGCCCGATCGGCGCGGTGCCGCTGCCCGCCTCACACGCGCGGTGGCCCACGCGCGGGACGCGACAGTCACCGTCGAGGGGTTGCTGCACTGCCATGACGTGGGCGGTCGGCCGACCGCGAAGACACGCTGATGCGCCGCGGTGCCCCGTACCGCTCGTGCTCCCTTCAGAAGGCCACTCTCGTCCGATACGTGGTGTCGACCACCGACGAGCTCAGCCTTCGATCAGTTGCGGTCGATGACGGCGGACGGGCAGCAGGCCGTGCTGGGCGACGGCGGCGCCCAGCAGACGCTGCTGAAGGCCGCCCGCGAGTTCGTGACGGTGCCGGAGAAGCGGGCCGGGTTCGGCAAGGCGCTGCGCGACAGCGCCGACGCCCGGGGCCATAGCGCCGTACTGATCCACTGCACCGGCGGCCCGGCCGAGACCGAACCGGCTGGATGACCGCGATCGTGCGGACCCTTCTCGGGTGTCCCGCGACGACGCGTTCGCCGACCATCTGCGCTCCACCACCGAACTGGCGTCCTGGAAGCAGGCGGCCGGAAGAAACGCACCTACGGCGGCATGCGGAACCCGGACCTCGTCGGCCCTCTGCCCGACCCCGACGCCTCCTGTCCGCAGGCGTCGTTCGACGAGGCGCAGGAGTTTCTACGGCTCCTTGTACGCGTTCGTCCGCGACGGGCTCGGCAACGACGACGCCACGCTGGACCGGGTGCGCTCGCGCCTGCGGTGACCGCCCGGGCAAAGAGGCGCGTGAACGGAAGTGCCCTGCCCCCCGGGGGATGTAGGGGCAGGGCACTGGTCGGGGGGCGGCGGTTACTGCTCGTGGATCTCCACGACGCCGCTCACACCGTCCACGGTGACGAGCATGCCGTCCTCGAGGACCTCGGTGGCGTTGCCGGTGGCCAGCGCGGCCGGGATGCCGTATTCGCGTGCGATGATCGCGGCGTGCGACAGCGCACCGCCCGTGTCGGTCACCAGCGCGCCGATGCTCGGGAAGACCACCGACCAGACCGGCGAGGTGATCGGGCAGACCAGGACGTCACCGGCCCGGATCTTGTCGAACTCGCCCTCGCTCA
Source organism: Streptomyces sp. NPDC043427 (assembly GCF_056436655.1). NCBI lineage: Bacteria > Bacillati > Actinomycetota > Actinomycetes > Kitasatosporales > Streptomycetaceae > Streptomyces > Streptomyces sp. NPDC043427. The sequence continues at coordinate 10,005 of NZ_JBWKCC010000009.1, forward strand.
GCACGACGCGGACCACCCCGGTGTAGCGTCCGGCCGATCCCGGTACACCGTGCAGCCGGCCGCTCTCGACCTGCTGGGGCGCGGGAGAGGCGCCGCCCATGTGCTGCATCGTCCACGCGAAGCCGCCCATGGTCTCGCGGACCTCCGCCGGCAGCGCGTCCATGGACGGCGGCGGTCCGGGCCGCTCGCCGTAGCTGGCCGGGCCGGGGTTCTGCAGCGCCCACCGGTGTTCGCCACGGCGCCCGGCAACGACGTCCCGGACCTCCCGAGCCTCGAGCAGGGCCTGCGAGACCTCCTGGACCTCCAGGAAGAACACGTGTTCGTCCCGCTCCAGCAGACCACGCTCCACGAGCCGTCCGGCCGCCTCCAGAACCGCCCAGCGCAGCAGGGCGTTGGGCGCGCTGACGGTCCAGTACTCGTTGTCCTCGCGGACCGGGTAGGCGCGTTCGGCGCCGGAGAGCAGGGCGGCGAAGCGCTCGGCCTCCGGCCGGCCCGCGAGTTCCGCGTGGGCCTTGGCCACCGCCTCCTGGCGGGCCTGCTCGGCCGACGCGCCGGCCCGGCCGAGATCGGCGTCCTGGGCGAGCTGATCGCGCAGCAGGGAGAGGATCAGCTCGGGCCGCTCCGCCAGGGCGGGGTGGGCCAGCTCGTACTGGAGCGCACGGCAGCCGTACTCCGCGCGGTAGGTCTCGAACGCGGCGGCGAACTCCGTGTCCGTCTCCAGCAGGGTGCGCAGGCCGGCAAGGTCGGCCGGCCCGTCGAGGCGCCGCTCGGCGGCACGGGCCAGCTCGGCCATCGCCAGCGCGGGTCCGGTGCTCTCCGTGGACAGGCCGGTCAGCAGCTCGAAGACCCGGCCATGCTCCCAGCCCAGCACGCCCGTCGTGAACAGGCCGTACCGGCCCAGCGCGATGGACACCGCGCCCAGCAGCCGGAAGTGGACCTCGGTACCGTACCGGTGCAGCGCAAGGACCTCGGCGATGTGCTCTGCGAGCTCCTGGTCGGACAGCGTGGACAGGTCGGGCCGACGCAGCCGGTCGATGCGGTCGGCGAAGCGCGGCCGGATCTCCCGCAGCCACTCGTCGATCACCTGGCCGGCCAGGTCCTGACGTACGGCGTCCACGCAGGTGCCGATCCGGGCGGGCGCGTCGGCCGGGTTCAGCGGCAGGGTGCCCAGGTAGCGCCAGCCGCCGATGGTGGCGAAGGCCAGCCCCTTGAACAGCAGACCGAACTGGGCGCACACCTGCTCGAGGACGGTGTTGTTGTAGTCCAGCAGCTCCCGGGTCATCGGCAGCAGCGGAAGCGGCGCGTGGGTGGTGTCCTTGGTCCAGAAGCCCTGGGGCGCCTCGATGCGGATGGGCACCGGCTCGGGCTCGGCGTCGGCGATCGCCGTGACCGGCCGGGCCTGCAGGAGGTGGAGACGGCCGGCGGCGCGGGCCCACTCGATGTCCGTCGGGCCGCCCATGACCTCGGCGACGCGCTCCGCCAGCGTGGCGATCTCCTGTGCCTGTGCGGCCGTCAGCGCACCGTGCCGCCCGGCGGTGTTCACCGGAGAGCCGCCTCCGCCCGCGGGAACGGCCCAGTCGTCGGGGGAGACCTCGCCGGAGACCAGCTGCTCACCGATGCCGCGGACGGCACTGACCAGGACCTCGTCGCGGGAGCCGGTCACGGGGTTGACGGTGAAGGCCACCCCCGCGGTCTCGGCGGGCACCAGCTTCTGCACCAGGACGGCGAGCGGCGCGTCGCCCTGCGCTCCGGTGGCCTCGCGGTAGCCGCGCACCACCGTGGAGAAGCCGGAGGCCCAGCATTCACGGACGGCCGCGTCGAGGGCCTCCGCCCCCTCGACGTCGAGGATCGTCGTGTACTGCCCGGCGTGGGAGGCGTGGGTGCCGTCCTCGTCGATGCCGGAGGACCGGACCGCGAGGGAGCCGCTGAGGTTCTGGGCCACCTCCTCGACCGCGGCGCGGGTGCCAACGTCGAGCGGGCGTTCGCGGACCGCGTCGGCGGTCACCTCCCCGAGCTCCCCCACGTGGCGGACCATCGCCCGTGCCGTGAAGACGTATCCGTCGGGAACAGGGAAGCCCGCCCGCCGCATCTGGGCCAGTACGGCGGCCTTCGCGCCGACCTCGGCGCGGTCCAGAGCCCGGGGGTCGTCGAGCGACACCACGAGCGGTGCCGCATTTCCCTTGTCGTTACTCACTCGGCTCTCCTCGCAAGGACATCAACCATGGTTCTTCCACCCGCGGCCGTCGGCTCGGGCGCTGAGGGGACGGTCCACGGACCGTCTGCCGCGGCCGCTCGGCTTCGACGCGGTACGTCGGGCACAGCCGTACGGGGCGACGCTGTGGCGACTCGGGCTGGGCGGGCGGCGCGGGTGGCAGCGTACAAAGCCGGTCCGCCGGTCGGACAGGACCGCAACTTGCACACCGCGGCGGCACGTTGGTCATCCCGCGGCGGCCGCCACGGCGGGTCGCACCGCGACCTCGCGGCTGATCTCGACCAGTGCCCGCGCGGTCTCGGCGGGCCGTTCGAGGACGTACATGTGCCCGCCCTCCACCAACCGGACCGACCGGGGCCCGAGCGCGTCGCCCAGCCGCCCCAGGTCGGCGGGCGAGCAGGCCACGTCCTCGGTTCCGCCGAGCAGGTGCAGCGGGGTGTCGAGCGGCTCGGGCGTCCAGCCCCGCTCGCCCAGGTAGCCCAAATCGTGGCGGAGGTTGGGAAGCAGGAACCGCAGCGCGAAGTCCTCGGCCGTGTTCAGGTCGGGCAGCATGCCCTGACGGGTGGCCTCCCGGAACAGCGCGCGGTCGTCCAGAGCCAGCAGCGCGGCCGGGGAGCGGTGAGGGCGCGGCGGGGCGGACAGCACCAGGTGCAGACTCTCGGACGGCAGCGCGCGCAGTTGGGCCATGCGGTGGGCCACCGCGGCACCCAGACTGTGCCCGAGCACCAGGCCCGGCGCCCGCAGGTCCTCCGCCAGCAGGCCGAGGTAGAAGGAGGCCAGGGCGTCGAGGCCGGCGGCCCCGTGGGTGGACCCCGCCGGCGGCTGGACGGCGGTGACCCGCCAGTCGGGCGGGGTGTACCGGGCCAGCCGGAGGAACGAGCGTGCCGAGCCGCCCGCGAAGGGCAGGCAGATCAGATGGAAGCCACGCCCCTCCTTCAGTACGACGCGTTCGGGACCGCCTCTCATGTCTGCTCCTCTCTCATGCCTGGCCCTCTCGTCTCTGTACCTGTCATCGCTGTCCTTCCATCTCCCGCTGCCGTATGAGGAATCGGGCCGTCTTCCCGGTGGACGTCGTGGGCAGGGCGTCGGCCAGACGGACGGTGTGCGGGCGTTTGAAGGGCGGCAGGCTGCGTCGCAGCGTTGCCAGCACCCGCCCTCTCAGCGCCTCATCCGTGCCTTCCTCGGGCACCACGTGGGCCACGATGCGGACGACGTCGTCCTCGTCGGGCACACCGACCACCGCGCAGGAGTCGACGCCGGGAACGGCGAGGATCGCGTCCTCCACCTCGGTGGGGAGGATCTTCATGCCGCCGACGTTGAGGATGTTGTCGGAACGGCCGAGGTAGACCCACCCGTTGTCGGGGTCGTACGTCATGGTGTCGCCGGTGTGCACCCAGCCGTCCCGGAAGGTCTCGGCGCTGAGGTCCGGGCGGTTCCAGTAGCGGTCGGCGACGCTCGGGCCGCGCACCCGCAGATGGCCGATACCCCCCGCCTCCAACGGACGGCCGTCGTCGTCGCAGACCTCGGCCGCGAAGCCTGGAACGGGCACTCCGGTGCTGCCGGCCGGGGAGACCCCGGGCACGGTCGCCAGGAAGATGTGCAGGCACTCGGTGGAGCCGAGGCCGTTGACGACGGTGAGTCCGAAGGTCTCCGTGAGCCGGGTGCTCAGCTGCGGGCCCAGGTGCTCCCCCGCCGACACGGCGAGGCGTACGCAGGAGAAGTCGAGGCGCCGCGCGGCCTGGGGCATGGACAGCAACGCCGCGTACAGCGTGGGCACGGCGAACAGCAGCGTCGGCCGGGTGCGGGCCAGCAGGCCGGCCACGGCGTGCGGTTCGGACCGCCCGGCGAACAGGACGGCGCTCGCGCCGACCGAGAAGGGCAGCAGCAGGGAGTTGCCGAAGCCGTAGCCGAACGGCAGCTTTGCCGTGGACAGCACGCGGTCCTCGGGGGTGATCCCCAGGTGCCGGCCGAAGCCCTGCGGGAACGCCAGCAGGCCCCGGTGCAGGTGCACCACGCCCTTGGGGCGGCCGGTGCTGCCGGAGGTGTACTGGATCAGTGCGGGGTCCGCGCCGTCGCGTGCACACACCGTCTCCACGGGCGTGGCCCCGGCGACGGCCGCGACCAGGCTGGTGACCGGCCCGGCGCCCGGCCCGGCGCTCCACGCGGTCACCCCCGGGGACCGGGCGGTCAGCTCAGGTGCCAGTTCGCCCTCGGCGTCCTCCACGACCACCACGCGGGGGCGGCAATCGTCCACGACGTACCGCTGGTCGTCGACCGGCAGCATCGGGCTGACCGGGACGGGGACGGCGCCCAGCCGCATCGCGGCGAGCACGCACGCCACCGCGTCGAGGCCGTCCCGCAGTACGATCACCACGCGTTCGCCGGGACCCGCACCGGCCTCGACCAGGGCGCCGGCCGTGCTGCAGACCCGCGCGTGCAGCTGACGATAGGTCAGCTCGCCTTCCTCGGTCACCAGGCAGACCCGGTCGCCGGTGTCGCCGCTCAGATGGCGGTCCAGGTACCACCAGGCGGCGTTCACAGCCATGTCCTGCGTGTTCACGTGGCAGCCTCCTCGGGACGCGGGGCCGGCGGGGCGAGCAGCACCGCGGTGGCACTTCCGCCCGGGTCCACGCCCAGGCACAGAGCGAGCTCTGCCACCGGGGACACGGGCGCACCGCGGTCCTGGTCCGACGGCACGACACCGCGGGCGAGCGCCTCCACGGCCACGACCACGGCCAGCGCCCCGTCGGCGCCGCCGGTGCGTCCGGTGGTCGCCGTGACGTCGCACACGGGCAGCTTGGGGCCGAACTCGGCCCGCAACGCGACGTGTCCCGCCCCCTCGACGGCCCGGTCGCCGCCCCAGACGGTGACGGCGAAACCCACGTCGGCCGGGAGCCGACCGGCCGCGCCCAGCGCGTCGCGGATTGCCTCGTCGGCCGCCCCGGCCAGCGCCCGCGTCACGTCCGCGGCGGTGTCGCCGTCGGTGCCCGCGACAGTGGCACGGCCGGTGCCCAGCACCCGGGCGAGGACGCGGTCGGCGGTGTGTTCGTTCCGCAGGTCGACGACGGCCGCCGCCTCTCCTTCCGGCACGTTGTCCGGCCCGGCGCCGTCCGTGCCCGGCACGGCGGGCGACAGGGTGTCCAGGCCCCCGGCGACGACGGTGTCGCAGACGCCCGAGGTCACCTGCTGGACGCCCACGGCCACCGCGTCCAGACCGGCCGTCGCCCCGGAGGACAGGGTCAGGTTCGGCCCCCGGGCGGGCAAGTGGATGGACAGCTGGGCGGCCGGGGCGTTGTAACCGGACTGCGGGCCCCACACGGGGTTGACCGGTCCGCCGGCGCCCTGGGAGGCGTTGTGGATGGCGAGGTACTCGTTACGGCCGGCGCGCAGGGTTCCCAGGACCACGCCCGTACGGTCGGGGTCCGCGCCCGTGCCGGCTCCGGCGGCGTGCGCGGCGTACAGCAGGAGGCGGCCGTCGCGACTCATGGCCCGGGCCGCGCGGGCGCCGACCAGGTCGGTGAGGTCGAGCGGGGTGTGGACGTGGGCCGCGAACACCTCGGTGTCGGCCGTCTCCCCCGCTTCCGTGCGGGCGGCCGGAAGGAGGTTGGCGACAAGCGGGATGCTCCGGGTGGTGAAGGGGCGCCGGCCGGCCAGCAGATCCTCGAAGAGCTCGGCGACCGAGGTGCCGGAAGCGGTCACCGCTCCGGCAGCGGCGACCGCGACGCCGGTCGGGGGCAGTGACGGATTCGGTGTACGCACATCAATCCCTTAGACAGGTATGACGAGTTGGCGAGGGCGTCGGAGCCTCAGCCGGAGTACCGGCCGAGCACGATCGCCGAGGTGTTCCCGCCGAACCCGAAGGCGTTGCTGAGGGCGACCCGTACGGGCATGTCCCGCGCGGGTCCCTGGACGATGTCCACGCCCGCGCAGCTGTCGTCGGCCTCCCGCAGCGTGGGGTTGCCGGGGACGCGGCCGCGCTGGATGGCGAGGACGCAGGCGATGGCCTCCACGGCACTGGCCCCGCCCTGGGAGTGACCGAGCAGGCCCTTGATGGACGACACGGCAGGCCGGGCGCCTCGGGGCCCGAAGTACTCGGACAGACAGGCCGCTTCCAGGGAGTCGTTGGCCGGGGTGCCGGTCCCGTGCGCACTGACGTAGTCGACGTCGCGCGGGTCGATCCCGGCCTGCGCGAGGCTCTCCTCCATGCAGCGCAGCATGCCGAGCCCCTGCGGGTGCGGGGCCGTCATGTGGTGGGCGTCGGCCGCGAGCGCGTAGCCCGGCAGTTCGGCAAGGACGCTGGCGCCACGCCGCAGGGCGTGGTCCAGGGACTCCAGCACGAGGATGCCCGCGCCTTCGGAGGGCATCATGCCGCGCCGGTCGCGGTCGAAGGGCCGTATGACGTCGGCGGCGAGCGCACGCAGGGTGGTGAACAGCCGGAACACGGCCTCCGAGAGTTCGTCCACGCCGCCGGCCACCATGGCGTCGGCCTGTCCGGAGCGAATGCAGTCGGCGGCCATCGCCAAGGCGGTGTTGCCCGCTGCGCAGCCGGCCGCGACGACGTGCAGCGGGCCGCGCAGCCCGAAGGCGCGTCCGGGTTCCTGGGCCAGTACCTGCGGTGAGTCCCAGGCAGGGTCGGCGTCGAGAGAACGGCCCTGGCGGCGCAGTTCCTCCAGGTGCGGGCGGGTGCCCATGACCGTTCCCACGACGATCCCGGTCCGCTCCAGGCCATGGTGGTCCAGCAGCTTGGCGTCGCGCAGGGCGGCCTCGACCGAGTGGTGGACGTAGCGCAGGGAGCGTGGGGTGCAGCGGCCGTCCGGGGCCAGTGGGGCCGTCAGGGACGGGTCACTGACCTCGGCGGCGTGGTGGGTGGGGTAGCCGTCGGTGGGGAAACGGGTGACGGGTGCGGTGGCGACCGTGCCGACGGTGACGTTGTGCCAGAACTCCTCGACGTCGGTCCCGAGCGGTGTGGCGAGCCCCATGCCCGTCACGACGACACGGTGGCGGCCTTGGGCATCACGAAACATGCCGGGCGACCTGGCCGGTGAGGTCCTCGACGGTGTCGCTGACAGCGACCTGCTCGTGCGTGAGCGAGCAGGTGAACCGAGCCTCGAGGTGGGCGACGATCTCCAGCTTCTGCAGCGAGTCGCCGCCGAGGTCGTCGTAGAAGCTCGCGTGCGGGGACACCTGCTCGGCGGGCAGGGTCAGGACGCTCGCGACGACGTCAGTGACCACGGCGCGGATGTCGGCCTCGTTCATGAGTGCTCCTTGACAGTGGAAGTCGGGATGAACAGCCGGAGCCAGCGGCGCAGATGGGCCAGGGTCAGGCCGCCGGACCAGTGCAGCGCCTTGCTCGCAACGAGCCAGTAGGCGACGCTCGCGGTGACCGCGCCGGCCGTGGCCCGAGTCGGGGCGCAGGCCAGCAGGCACAGCGCCAGGAAGTAGAAGGTGTACTGGTGCATCACCTCGCGGGCCGCCTCGCGGTCGGGCGCGGCGTGGGCCCGGGACGCGGCGGCGACCACGAGCGTCGACACCACCACGAGCGGAAGGGGCGCCAGGGCGGACGACGGCAGGTGGCCCAGGGCGACGTAGAGCGCCAGCAGGAGGAACGGTGCCCCGATGAAGACGTACACGGCGGTGCCCCGGCCGATCCTGGCCAGCGCGAGCCACAGGCTGGAGTAACCCAGCCGTCGGTCGCCCTCGACGTCGGTGATGTCCTTGATGCCGGACAGGCCCAGGCTGAAGGCGGCCAGCACGGAGACGGCCGGCAGTACCGGCGACAGCAGGACGTCCCGCCCGCCGTACACCGCCCAGCCCGTGAGCAGCGGCGTGATCAGGGGTGCGGTCAGCGCGAGCAGGGACAGCACGCGGTGGCGTTTGAAGGCTGGGCCGATCGAGTAGCCGATCGCCACACCGATGTCGACGAGCAGCAGGGCGGGCAGACCGGGGCCGGGGTGCCGCCAGGTCAGGGCCGCGCCGATGAGCACGAACACCCCCCAGGACAGCACGGCCACCGCGGTGAGCCGGGACCATCCGAACTCCTCGCACAGCCGGGTGCGTTCGGGCCTGTTGACCTCGTCGGCCGCCCGGTCCGCGATGCGGTTCACCGACTCGGTGCCCACGCAGTAGGCCAGCCACATCGGCACGCCGAGGAGAGCCAGGCCCGGACCGAGGTGACCGCACGCGGCGAGGCCGGCGGCGAAGCCCACCCAGTAATAGGCGGTGAAGCGGACGCTGCAGCTGCGCGACAGGAGCAGCAGCGCCCGGCCCGCAGTCGGCCGGCCCACGCGGTGGGCCCGGGCGGTCAGTGGTGCACCCACGTCAACTCACCCGCTTCCGCACCACCACCGGCAGGCGCGCCGGACCACGCAGCCCCATGCCGGGCTTGTACGCGACGGTCTCCTCGGCCAGGGCGAGCGCGGTGACGCGCGCCGTCAGGCCGCGCAGGGCCTCCCGGGCCATCATCGTGGCGAGCGGGGCGCCCAGGCAGTAGTGGATGCCCCGACCGAACGACAGGTGGTTCGGGCCCTTCCGCTCGATGTCCAGGGTGTCCGGCTCGGGGAAGGCCCGCTCGTCCCGGTTGGCCGAGGCGACCAGCAGGATCACCGCGTCTCCGGGCTCGATGACATGGCCGTGCAACTCCATGCGTTCCAGGGCGATACGGCCGACCTGGTGGGCCGGCGGTTCCAGCCGCATGACCTCGTCGAGTGTGGCGTCCGTCGTCTCGGGCTGCTCGGCGAGCCGGGTGAACGCCTTCGGCTGCCGGGCGAAGACGACGGCGGCGTTGCCCAGCAGGTTGGAGAAGGTCTCCTGCGCGGCGACCACCAACAGCACACAGGTGGCGGCGATCTCCTGGGTGGTCAGCACGCTGCCCTGGTCGCGGGCCCGGACCAGCTGGGAGACGAGGTCCTGGCCGTCGCCGCCGGCGCGCTTCTCGGCCAGCTTCAGGAAGTACGAGGTGCACGCGGCGACGGCGGCACGGCGGGCCTCGGCGATCTCGGGGGGCAGCGCGACGTCCAGGTCCAGCAGCCCGGCGATCTCGACCGACCACTGGGTGAACTGCGCCTGGTCCTCGGCCGGGATACCCAGCATGGTGCCGAGCACACGGATCGGCATCGGGGTGGCCAGCCGCTCCATGAGGTCGAAGTGCTCGGGCAGTTCACCGAGCAGCTCCTCCACGATGGCGGCGACCGAGGAGCGCAGGTCCTTGATCATGGCCGGGGTGAAGGCCTGGGACACCAGACCACGCAACCGGGTGTGCTCCGGCGGGTCGGTCAGCATGAACAGCTTGGCGTCCCAGTCGTCCAGGCCGAGGCCCAGGAAGGGCGGCGGCTCGTCCCCGGCCTCGCCCATGATCTGCTGGAAGAACTTGGAGTTGGCGAAGTCCTTTCCCATACGGCGGTCCCGCAGCAGGAGTTCGCAGTCCTCGTAGCGGCTGACCAGAAACGCACCGAGCGGGCCGCGCAGCACCGGGAAACGGTCCCGGAGCCTGCCGTACGCAGGAAAAGGGTCGGCCTGGAAAGCCGGATCGGCGGGATTGAAGGGCAATTCGGCGACTCCCGCCCCGGAAGGCGGCGAAACCGCGGTCTCAGTCATTTCAGAAGCCTTTCAGTCACGGAGGGGCCAAGGGAAACAGCCGGGGAACGGGGCGTCAACTGCGGCCGGCCGCGTGAAATCGAACGGCCGACCGCAGATGAACAAGTCGGTTGTGCGAGCAGGTCACCGAAAATGAAAGAGACACAGCCGGGCAACCGGGGATTTTCCTCGGTTGCACGGCGGCACGGCTCAGCCCATGAGCATCTCCGCCAGGAGGAAGGCCAGTTCCAGCGACTGACGGTGGTTCAGGCGCGGGTCGCACGCCGTCTCGTACCGTCGGTGCAGGTCCCCGACGAGCAGCCCGTCGCCGCCCCCCAGGCACTCTGTGACGTCGTCGCCGGTGAACTCCACGTGGACGCCGCCGGCGTGCGTGCCCAGCGCCTGGTGCACCTGGAAGAAGCCGCGGACCTCGTCCAGAATGTCGTCGAAGCGGCGGGTCTTGTGGCCGCTGGCGGCCTCGAAGGTGTTGCCGTGCATCGGATCACACACCCAGGTCACGGCGACGCAGTTGGCCGTCACCTTCTCCACCAGGGCGGGCAGCAGGTCGCGGATGCGTTCCGCGCCCATGCGGACCACGAACGTCAGACGGCCCGGCAGATTGCCGGGGTTGAGCCGGTCGGCGTACGCGAGGGCCTCGTCGGCGGTGACGGTCGGCCCGAGCTTGATCCCGACGGGGTTGCGGATGCGGGAGAAGTACTCGACGTGCGCTCCGTCCAGGTCGCGGGTGCGCTCCCCGATCCACAGGAAATGGCCGCTGCCGGCGTACGGCAGTCCGGTGCGCCGGTCGATGCGGGTCAGGGCGTCCTCGTAGTCAAGGAGCAGCCCCTCGTGCCCGGTGAAGAACTCCACGCCGCGCAGGGCGTCCGGGGCCGCGCCGCAGGCTCGCATGAAGCACAGCGACCGGTCGATCTCGTCGGCGAGCTCCTCGTAGCGACGGCCGACGGGCGAGTCGCGGACGAACCCCCGGTTCCAGTCGTGGGCCTGGTGGAGGTCGGCTGAGCCACCCGTGGCGAAGGCCCGGACCAGGTTGAGGGTGGCCGCGGAGGCGTCGTACATCCGGCGCAGCCGGCGGGCGTCGGGCGTGCGGGCGTCGGGGCTGAACTCCAGCCCGTTGACCGCGTCCCCGCGGTAGACCGGCAGGGTGATGCCGTCGCGGGTCTCGGTCGGCCGCGAACGCGGCTTGGCATACTGACCGGCCATCCGCCCCACCTTGACGACCGGCACCTGGGCGGCGTACGTGAGGATCACGGCCATCTGCATCAGGGTCCGCAGTTTGCGCTGCACGGACTCGGTGGTGGTGCCCGAGAACGTCTCGGCGCAGTCGCCGCCCGTCAGGACGAAGGCTTTACCCAGAGTGACGTCTGCCAGGCGGGAGGTCAGGCGGTCCGACTCCTCGGGGGAGACGAGTTCGGGTGCGCGGGAGAGGTCGGCGCAGACGCTGCCGAGGAGGCCGGGGTCGGGCCACTCCGGCTGCTGGGCGGCCGGCAGGGTGCGCCAGGCGCTGATGTCCGCGCGAGGTGCGGGGTCTGAGAACATGTCGAGTTCACGCATCACGGCCTTCGCTTCGATCGGCGGTACGGAGTAAGCGGGGGCTGCCTGCGCCCCGGCGGTGGCTCGTTCTCCGGGCGACGGGAGAGGCGGCGTCCGGCGCGGGTGCGGTCGGCACGGCCACGCGGGAGGCTGCGTCCGGCGGGGCGGGGCGTCCACCCGTGACCAGGGCGGCGACGGCGTCTGCGGGGTCCGGCCGGGTGACCAGGGCCTCCCCCACCAGCACGGCGTGGGCGCCGTGGCCGCGGCAGGCCGCGACGTCCTCCGGGCCGCGGATCCCGGACTCGGCGATCCGCACCACGTCGTCGGGGATGAGCGGGGCGAGACGGGCGAAGGTGTCCCGGTCGACCTGGAGGGTGCGCAGGTCACGGGCGTTGATGCCGACGACCTGGGCCCCGGCGGCGAGTGCCCGGCCGACCTCCGCCTCGTCGTGCGCCTCCACCAGGGGCGTCAGGCCCAGCTCGGTGGCCAGCTCGATCAGGGAGAGCAACTCCGGCTGCGGCAACGCGGCGACCATCAGCAGGACGAGGTCGGCGCCGTGGGCCCGGGCCTCCCACAACTGATAGGGAGTGACGACGAAATCCTTGCGCAGCACCGGGATGCCGACCCGCACACGAACGGCGTCGAGGTCGGCGAGCGATCCGCAAAAACGCCGCTGCTCGGTGAGCACGCTGACGGCCGCGGCACCGCCTCTTTCATAGGCCGCAGCGAGCTCCGCCGGGTCGTGGATCGCGGCCATCCTGCCGTTGGAAGGGCTGGCCCGCTTCACCTCGGCGATGACCCGCACCCCACCCGGGGCGGTCAGCGCGGCCACCGCGTCCAGCGGGGACGGGGCCTGACGGACCCGCTCGCGCAGCGCCTCCAGGGGTACGCGGCGCTGCCGTTCGGCGAGGTCGGCGCGGACTCCGTCGATGATGTCATCGAGCACGGTCATGGTGCGGGGGTTCCTCTCGGGGACGTGGCCCGTGGGGGTCGTCCGGCTCTGGGGTCCTTCGTTTGGATCAGGCCGCATCAGGGGGGCGGGGTCTGGTGGTGGGGACGCCTCCCACGCCTTTCGGCCGGTGGGGGTATCGCAAGGCGGAGGAGGGAGTCAGGGCGCCAGTCCTGGCCACCGCCGACAAAGAGGCGGTGGGGGTCCCTCCCGCGCGGGCGAAGCCGAGCGTGCAGGAGCGGTGCCAGGACCCGCGGGCCGGCCTGACCTGAACAAGAGCCCCTAGGGTCTTTCGTTTGGATCAGGCCGGATCAGGGAGCGGGGTCCGGTGCCGTGCATCGCAAGGCGGAGGAGGGCGGCAGGGCGGAGCCCTGCCGACCGACGACAACGCGGCGAGGCGCGGTGCCGGGGCCCGCGAGCCCGGCATGATCCAAACGAGAGGCCCTAGCCGACTGTCGTCGTTGCGTCCGCACTCGCGGCCCGCGTGGGCGGCGGGCTCACGCGGAACAGCGCTTCCTGCACCACGCTGGCCACCAGGTGCCCCGCTTGGTCGAAGAAGCGGCCGCAGGCCATCCCGCGGCCCTGGCCGGCCGTCGGCGAGTCGCAGTCGTACAGGAGCCAGGCGTCGGCCCGGAACGGCCGGTGGAACCAGACGGAGTGGTTGAGGCTGACCATGGTCACGGGGTCGAGGCCCCAGTAGACGCCGTGCCCCACGAGGATCGAGTCCACGAGCGACAGGTCGGAGGCGTAGCCGAGCGCGGCCCGGTGCACCCCGGGCTCGTCGGGCAGCGGTTCCACGGCCCGCAGCCAGGCGCGATGGGCGGGGCGCCCGGGTCCGCGAGCGGCACTGACCCACGGGGGCTCGGTTGCGTAGCGCAAGTCGAACGGGCGCACCACGTCCGGGATCGCGCCGAGCCGGTCCGCCATGGGGCCGAGCGCGTGCGCGTACGCCGGCCACCGGTCGGGAGGTGGAACGGCCGGGGCGGCGACGGCGTGCTCCGGGCCGGACTCGCAGTCCTGGAGGGAGACGGTGACCGTGCAGACCGCCTTGTCGTCCTGGCGCACCGTCACCTGCCGCACACCGAACGACCGGCCGTCGTGCAGCCGCTGCACGTCGAAGAGCAGGGGGCGGCCCGGTTCCCCGCCGCGCAGGAAGGTGATCTGCGCGGCGTGCACGGCGCGCCCCTCGGGCACGGTACGGGCGGCCGCTGTCAGGGCCTGCGCGAGCAGTTGGCCGCCGAAGACGCGGGGCGGCGACGCCACGGGGCTGCTTCCGCGAAAGCGGTCCGGACCGATTTCCTCCAGGTTCAGCACCGCCATGAGCGGGCCCGTCGCGAGTGCGCTCTTTTCGGCGGCTTGCATTTCTGACATGGGAATGAAGATTCCAATCCGCGCTCAAGTGGAAACGATCGGCTGGAAAACGCGAGGGCACTGACTGGCCCGATCGGAAGTCCGGGTGAAAACTTCCCGCAGCCTAGCCCTTTCAGCGATTATTGCGAACCAGAGTGTTTGCGGGGCCAATTTCCCAGTTGCACAGGGAAGTCATGAGGCCCGACACACGCACCAGCACAACACCGCGCCGGCCACCCACCGCACCGTGACGTCCAGCACGGGACCGGGCGGCGAACAGGGCCGGGCCTCGAATCCGTGCGGCAGCGGCCGCACGGCGATGCCGCGCAGGGTCCGCGGCGCGGTCGCCGGCCTCGCTCCGGGCAGGGCGCAGAATGCCTTGAAGGCGGCCTCCTTGGCAGAGAAGGCGGCGTGCAGCCGACGCCGGGCCACGTCCAGGTCACCGGCGACGTCGAGCCACGCCAGTTCCTCGGGCGACAGCACCAGATGGGCGGTTTCGAGAGGTAGTTGGCGCAGCTCCAGATCGACTCCCACCGCACGGAAGGCGGCCCGCTCCCCGGCGAGGGCGACCGCCATCCCACCGGAGTGGCTCAGCGAAGCGACGACACCGTCAGGCACCTTCGGCCGCCGCCCCTCGTACCGGATATCGGCCGCACAGCACCCAACGGCCCGCAGCGCCCGCCGCAGCGCCCACCGCCCGGCCAGGAACTCCTGCCGGCGCGCCGCCCCCATCCCCCCGGCCAGCCTCCGCTCATCCGGCCCGCCGGGCCGAAGATCCGGTTCCTCGACACCGGCCAGCCCGAGGGCGAGGCCCTGGTCCGCGAAGAGCGGTCGCAGAGCGAGGAGTTCGGCGCACAACCCGCCGGGCCTTTCCGGCCTACGAGCCGTCACCACCGGCTCACCGTCACCGGACCACCCGATCGACCAGCACCCCAACCGCGCCCGTGCAGGCGCTCGGCCGCGCGAGTTCGGCCGGCCGGCCGGCGTCCAGCACCGTCCGGACCTCGGGGTTCCGCCAGGACCTGGCGGACCGGACGGGATTCGGTCCGGGCTGCCGTGGAGGCTTCGCCGACCGGTCGGCGGGCCCGGGATCTGCCGGGGGCCGGGGCCGGGTGGGCCGCCATGCGTTCGGTGGCCAGCTGGCTGCCGGTGCGGGAGAGGTTCTCCCGCATGGGCCCGGGGTGGGCGTAACAGCCGTGCGCGCCCTTTTCGTTCTCGCCCCCCTCGTGGTACGGGATGCCGCGCCGCGAGGTCGCGACGCGTACCGGCCCTTTACCCGAGGGCGGGTGGACCATACGTTCCCGTCGCGGGTGAAGATGCCGCCTCGTCCAGTGGTGAGCAACGCCATGCGGTCGAAGAAGTTCAGGCCCAGCCCGCGCAGCAGGACGTGCTCGCGCGGCGCGATCCTGTCGAGGTCCGCGACGGCCGGGTAGGTGGGGGCGAGGCAGGTCGGGTCGTGGACGCGCGCCAGGCGGGCCTTGCGTTCCTCGCGGGGCGTCGGCCGGGTCCCGACGTGTCCCTGAGCCATCACCACCGCGTCCAGCGACTCGATCCACGAACCGTCCTCCAGCCGTACGGCCCGGCAACCACCGTGCTCGCCGTACAGGTCGGTCACCGCCACCGCGCGCTGCCGGGACGTCCGTACGGTCGCATGGCCAGGCGCGCCACGCACCACGCACCAGAACATGTCGCGCAGACAGCGGCCGTAAAAGGCACGCGTGGGACAGGAGTCGCGGGTCAGGGCACGAACCTCGGCCAGGGTCCGGTCGTCGCACTCTTCGGCACCGCCCGCAGCGAGCCTCCGCCCCCACTCGTACAGGCTCGGACCGGCTCGATCGGCCCGTCGATGTACACCCTGTCGTCGGTGAACAGTGATCTGGGAGGCAACGGTGTTCACCGGCAGCACACGGGACTTCTCGCGTCGCCACACGGCGCCTGCCCGCGGCGTGTGCGCATCCACCACTTTCCCGGACCGCGGAGTGAGCCGGTGTCAGCCGTTCGCTGACGCAGAGCCATTCCGGCACGGACAGTCCACGCGGTCCGCCGCCGACGATGCACAGGGCGAGGGCACTGCTGGTCATCGAGGAGTATCCGTTTCACGAGGAGGCAGCCCGCCACCGCGCGTCAGCGGGTGAACGGGGGGGCGCCGGATCGGTCGGCTGACCGGTCGGCCCGGGTTCGGGCACGCCAGGTCCACGTGCGGTTCGTGGGTCACGCGCGGTACACGGGTCGTGAGGCGGCAGGCGGTGGTCCCGGCACGCAGCGTCCTGATCAGCCGAACGCCGAAGATGCCCGACGGGCGGGCCGTCCAAGGAAGACCGCGGTCGGCACACCGGCCTGTCGGCGCACGACGGTGCGGGCGGGGCCTCAGGCTGCTGGGGCCACGGCCACGTCGCCGGCCTCGATGCGGGCGGCGAAGCGCTGCCACTGCAGGGCGCACTCCATGGCCAGCGCCGAGACGACCTGCACGCGATGGCGCGGGACCGAGCGGGCGATATTGTCCCAGCGCTGCGGGTGCAGGACGTGCATCTCCATCATGCGCAGCAGTTGCCTGCCGTTCTCGCTCAACCGCAGCGAGGGGTCACGGCACATGCTGCGGAAGATGTCGACGCAGTCTAAGTCGCCCGCGGGGCACTCCGGTCGGTCGTCCGCCGCCAAGTCCGGTAGGACGGCCCGCCGCGGCTCCAGCCGCGATTGAGCCTGCGCAGCCAGCGGCGCTGGGGGCTTCTCGCCGCGTCGGCGGGTGGGCACGATGTCCTCGCCCCGGTCGAGGCGGGCGCGGACGTCGCGGACGGTGCCCGGTGAGACGCCGGCCTGCTTCGCGATCGCACGCAGCGAGGCGTGTGGGGATTCGAGTATGAGCTGTCCGGCGATACGGCGGCCCTCCGCGCTGTTCAGCGGGCGTGCCCGGCCGTCCCGGCCGATCCGGGTGGCGGCCTCGCCGACGCCGCCGAGCTTCTTCCGCTGGGCGCCCACGGTCTTGGACGTCAGCCCGGTGACCAGGGCGATGGACCGGTCGGACCATCCGGGGTGCGAGCCGAGGATGCGGATGGCCGCGGCCCTGCGTTCGGCGAGGGAGAGCGGCAAACCGTGCCGGACGTTCGCCTCGACGGCGAAGACGAAGGCGTCCTCCATGGAGCCGTCGAAGAACCGGACCGCGACCTCTGTCTCGCCGCGCGCGACCGCGGCCTTCAGGCGGTGCAGCCCGTCGACGATCTGCATGGTGGCACGGTGCACGACGAGGGGCGGCAGATCCGCGTCGGACTCCGCCAGCAGACGCACATGCTCCTCGTCCTCCGTCTTGTGGCGAGGCGAGTCCCCGGGCAGAAGCGAAGCGATCGGAACGTGGTGCACCTCTGAAAGCGGCGGCTCGGCAGCGCTGACTCTGGGCTGGTCCGCCTCGTGCGCGGCCTGCTGTCCGTGGTCGCCAAATGCCATGTCGCTGACACCTTCCCCGATGGCTGCCTGTTACATCGACGTAGGGAGATTACAAACCGAACGTCTTGTTTTCAATGCAGCCCGAAGGCGAGTGCGCAACTGAGGAAGTTCCTCACTTGCCGCTCATTCGGACGGGCAATTGCTTATAAAACTGGCAAATCGCCCAGCACTGCAGGTCATGAGGTTCTGAAAACAGACCACCCGATCCACAGAGCGACCCGACGGAGTAGCAAAATAACGGCACGGACGGCCTGTTAAGCGCCCGTCAATTTTACCCTTCCTTGACTTTTCCCTGAGGAGCCGCATGGTGCAGCCCCGAGCGACGCGCACGCGCCACGATCTGATCCGGTCCGCGGCGGAGACGTTCGCGTCTCGCAATTACCACCAGGCGACGATCGTCGACATCAGCCTGACCGCCGGGGTGAGCCCCGGCGCCCTGCACTTCCACTTCAAGAACAAGGCGGCCATAGCCGCGACAGTGGAGGACGAGGCAGCCCGGCTGCTGCGGGCGACCTGCCGAACCGCGCGGCCCGCCGCGCAGGGCAGCCTTCAAGCGCTCGTCGACTCCTCGCACGCCATCGCCGCGCTGCTGAGCGAGAACGTCGTCGCGCGCGCGGGCTTCCTGCTCGGCCAGGAGCCGACCCGGAAATCGGAGTTGTCGCTGCATCAGGAGTGGGAGGACCACGTCCGCCTGCTGCTGGGGCGAGCGGCGACGGAGGGGTACCTGGCCGCCGACATCCCCGAACGCGACATCCAGGCGACGGTGGTGGGCGCCACCGTGGGGTTCGAGGCGCTCAGCCGGAGCAACGACCGCTGGCTGTCCCGGCAGACACTCACCTCGTTCTGGCGCCTGCTGCTGCCACGCATCTGCCCGCCGGACCGGGCGTGCGAGCTCGATCCGGCCGGCACAGCACCACAGCGGGGCACCTCTTGATGCGCTGGTGGATATTGCGTATCCATGATAGCTATCCGATACCCAGTCAGAACGATTCACGGGAGATGGCATGGCCCTCACTCGCTCGGACTCGGCAGCAGGCTCCGCGGCGGTGCAGCCGCCACCCGGATCACGCGAGTGGCGCGTGCTGTCCGTCGCACTCATCGCCGCGTTCATGGCGGTCTTCGACCTGTACGTCGTCAACATCGCCGCACCGACCCTGCGCACCGACCTGCACGTCGGCGACGCCTCGCTCGAACTGGTCGTCTCCGGTTACGCGTTCACGTACGCGGCCGGACTGGTGACCGGCGGTCGGCTCGGAGACCGCTTCGGCTACCGGACCATGTTCATCGGCGGCATGGCGGCCTTCTCGGTCGCCTCGCTGCTGTGCGCGCTCGCCGTCTCCCCCGGCCAACTGGTCGCCGCCCGGCTGCTGCAGGGTCTGACCGCAGCCGCGATGGTTCCGCAAGTGCTCGCCTTGATCACCGTCACCTTCCCGGCCGCCCACCGCAGCCGGGCCACCGGCTGGTACGGGGCGGTCAGCGGTCTCGGCGCCCTGTGCGGGCAGATCCTCGGCGGTCTGATCCTCAAGGCGGATCTCTTCGGCCTCGGTTGGCGTGGCATCTTCGTCGTCAACGTGCCCGTCGGCGTGATCGCGATCCTGCTGGGCCTGGCCGTGCTTCCGCACACCCCGGCCGCGCAGAAGGCGAAGTTCGACCCGATCGGCGCACTGGCCGTCTCCCTCGCGCTGGCCCTGATCCTGGTCCCGCTCTCGCTCGGCCGGGAGGCCGGCTGGCCGCTGTGGACCTGGCTGTGCCTGATCGCCTCCGTGCCCGTCATGATCGCGGCAATCGCATGGCAGCGGGCCTTGCTGAAGCGCGGCGGCGCACCGATCATCAACACCGGGTTGTTCCGCAACCGCCCCTACACGCTGATGCTGTCGGCCGCCTCGACGTACCAGCTGTACTTCGGCAGCTTCCTGTTCGCCCTCACCCTGGTCGTGCAGAGCTGGCTCGGGACAGATCCCGATCAGGCCGCCCTCGTCTTCCTCCTCCAGGGCGTTCTGTTCACCATCGCGTCCATGCTCGGCGGGCGGCTGGTGGCCCGGTTCAAGACGGGCGTGCCGGTGACCGGCGGGCTCTTGGTGATCGTCGGCCTCCTCCTGGTCACCGCCGAACTGGCGGCGGGCGGGAAGGGGCTCACCGCCTGGTGGCTGGTGCCGCCGCTGGCCGTCATCGGTCTCGGCAACGGCCTCCTGCTGCCACCGCTCATCGGCGGTGCGCTCACCCGGGTGCAGCCCGAGGAAGCGGGAGCGGCCTCCGGAACGCTCAACACCGCCCAGCAGTTCGCCAATTCGCTCGGCGTGACCGTGGTCGGCACCGCGTTCTTCGCGCTCGCCGGCCCGGCGCTGGCCTCGGCCGGCCACGCCATGGAGATCCTCAACGTCGTGTACGTCCTCCTGACGGCGGCCGTGATCTTCCTGGTGAAGCTGGCGGACCGTCCCAGGGGCTGAGGCCTCCGCCGTCTCACCCTGGCCCGGCACCAAGAGCGCATCCCGCTCGTCGCTCAGCTCCAGAGCCTGTCCGGCGGATCCTGTCGCAGAAGCGGGGCATGGGACGCACATCTGCGGGGCTGTCGTCGGTTGCGACTCCCCCACGCTCGGCTCGCTCGGGCGGGGCCCCATCACATCGACGCCCTCCTCCGTCCTGTAACCGCACCATGCCCCGCTCAGCCGCGCCGGCAGCCGTCCAACCCGGTGGTTCGGCGGGGGCAGATCAGGCTCCAGGCGATGGCGGCGAAGGCCAGGGAATGCCCGGCCTTGTGTTCGTCACGGCGGTGCAGGCGGCGGCAGCCCGCTCAGCCAGGACAGCGTGCGCTCGACGGCCCGGCGTGCCGGCCGGGCCACGTGGAAGACTCGATGCCCTTGCGGGAGATACGACGCCGGATGTCCCTCTTGCGTGCCATCGCCGCAGGCGGGCGTGGGCACCTCCCACGCCGTTCGGGCAGAGGGGGAGCATCGCACGGCGGAGGAGGGAGTCGGGGCGCAGCCCTGGCGACCGACCACAACTCGGCGGTGGAGCCCCTCCCACGCGAGCGAAGCCGAGCGTGGAGAAGCGGTACCAGACCCCGCGAGCCCGGACCTATCCAAACGAGAGGCCCCGAGGCACCGTCCCCTGCGACCAGATCCGCAGGACAGCCCCTGGTCATCCCGTATGTCCCCCAGTCACCGTGTGAGGAGAACCCGGCGTGCCCGCTCAGTCGCAAGGCCGTACCTGGCCGAAACTGCTGGACTCCCTGATGAACGGCACTGACCTCCGCGCGGAGGACACTGCCTGGGCCATGGATCAGGTGATGTCCGGCGCCGCCGAACCCGCCGTCCTGGCAGGTCTGCTGGTGGCTCTGCGCGCCAAGGGTGAGACCGTGGAGGAGGTCGAGGGGCTGGTGCGCGCCGCCCACGGGCACGCGCTGCCCCTCGACATCTCCGGTCCCGCGCTCGACATCGTCGGGACCGGAGGCGACGGCTCCGACAGCGTCAACGTCTCCACCATGTCGGCGATCGTGGCGGCAGGCGCCGGGGCCCGGGTGGTCAAGCACGGCAACCGCTCCGCGTCCTCCGCCTGCGGTTCCGCGGACGTCCTCGAGGAGCTCGGCGTGGTGCTCGACCTGACCCCGTCCGGCATCCGGGAGGTCGCCGAGGACGTCGGCATCACCTTCTGTTTCGCGCCCCTGTTCCATCCTGCCATGCGGCACGCCGCGCAGACTCGGCGTTCGCTGGGGGTCCGTACGGTGTTCAACCTGCTCGGCCCCCTGTGCAATCCGGCCCGGCCGGCGGCCCAGGCGGTGGGCGTGGCCCATCCCGCCGCGGCGCCTCTGGTCGCGGGGGTGCTCGCCCGCCGGGGCGTGTCGGCGCTCGTCTTCAGGGGCGACGACGGGATGGACGAACTCTCGGTCACCACGACTTCCACGATCTGGTCGGTGACCGGCTCCGAGGTGCGCACCGAGACCTTCGACCCTCGCGACCTGGGCTTCACCCTCGCCTCACCCGACGCCCTGCGCGGCGGCGACCCCGCCCACAACGCCCAGGTGGCCCGCGACCTCCTCGCCGGGGAACACGGCCCCGTCCGTGACGCGGTGCTGCTGTCGGCGGCGGCGGGCCTCGCGGCCCTCGAACCCTCCGGCCGCCCAGTGGCCGAACGCCTGGAACAGGGCGTGCGACGGGCCGCCGCGTCCATCGACTCGGGAGCGGCCGCGAGCGTGCTGGAACGCTGGGCGGCCGTCACCGCCAAGCACTCGCACGGGAGTTGAGAACGCCGAAGGCGGTACCGGCGGAGGAGAACTCCGTCAGTACCCGCCTGGTCAAAGGCACCGGACGGACCGGACCCACCTGAAGGCGGGCACCGCCTGCTGGGCTCATGCGGCGTAGCTGCTCGCGGAGCTGCCCAGCAGCCGTTCCACGGTGTCCACCACGGCGCACTTCGCGCCGGTCAGGCGGCGCTCGGCGCTCTCCAGCAGGGCCTGCGCCACCTGGGCCGGGTGCCGTCGGCGCAGCAACCGGCCCGTCTCCTCCCGCGCGCTCGACGAAGGCCGACGGGCGGCCCACGACCCGGGAGAGGATCCGGGTCTGGTGCCGCGCCTGCCGCGGTTGGGGCCCGGTCAGCGCGTAGGCGCGTCCAGCATGGCCGTCCCCGTGACCATGAAGGCCGCGACGGCGGCGACGTCCGCCGGGTCGACGCACGCCGGCAGAGCGTCGCCCGGCCAGTGCCGCACCGAGCCCGTGGCCTTGGATCGGCCGCCCAAGGACAGCGTGCTGGTCATGAACGCGCGGGGCCGCAGCAGCGTCCAGTCCAGGCCGGACGCCGGATGCGGTCCTCGCTGTCCCGTTGCCAGCAGGTCACCAGGTCCTGTGCTCGTCGGTCGGTCACGGCCAGCACGGACAGCTCCGCCTGACGGCGTACTCCCGCGTCCTTCGCGGGAGTACGAGATGGGCCTCCTGCTCGGGACGCCCAGGTTCGCCGGTCACGGCCAAGACCGCACGCACACCGGTCACGGCCTGCCGCAGCAAGCCAGGATCGTCGAAGTGCCCCGCGGCGACCGGTACGTCGGTACCGGGTTCCGCCGTCGGCGCCCGGGAGGCGTCCCGGACCAGCAGCCGCACACCGCGGCCCGACGGATCAGGTTCCGGGCGGTGAGCAAACTCACCCTGCCCTCCCCGCAGCCTGGGACAGCGGGGCGCGGGACGCGGCAACCCGCCGGCCGGCCGGGTACGGGAGCACCGCTGCCACCGGCTCGCCCTCGCGGGCGCTCAGGGAGATCAGCCCATGGGCCACCTCCAGGCCGCGCTGCCACACCTGCACGGGAACATCGACGGTCCCGGCGCCCGCCCGGCGCGGCGTGCCGGTGGTGATGTAACAGGGCGCGTCGTGCTCGACGTAGCGCGCGAAGGCCGCCTCCGTGCAAGGTGTCACCACCTCCGGCAGCGCGGTGACGACCTGGGCCGCCTGGCGCATCCCCTCCATGATCGCCATACCCGGGACATGGTCCAGCGGGTGGTCGTACAGGACCGGATGGTCGCGCTCTGCGCGCAGCAGAAACGTGTTGGGCAGGCCGCTCGGGGCGATGACGACATCCTGGCGGCGGACCCGTCCGACGGCGACCGGGTCCATCGGGGACGGCAGCACCGGCAGCGCCGGGTCCTCGGAGGAGCGGGCCCCGGCCCGCAGCCGCCGGTAGACGCCAGGCGAGATGCACCGGTAATCGAAGGCGCCCGTACCGACCTGCCGGCCGTTGCGAGTGAGCGCCATCGCGCCACGGGCGCCGAGCATCATCCGGCCGCGCCGCTGCACCTCGGCGCAGTGCACCTCCAAGACCAGCCCGGTCTCCACGTCGACCCGGCGCAGCGCCTCCCAGTCGACCGCGTGACTCAGCGCGTTCATGACAAAGCTATGACCCTGCGGCACGTCGTATCCGACGTGGCCCACGAGGATCCCCGCCTGACGCATCGTCTCGGGCAGCAACTGCGGGTCGATCGCGCCATGCGCGCACGGTCCGCAGAAGGTGTGGTCCTGCGGCCAGCGCACGCTGACGGCGAAACGATCCGCTGCCAGTCGCTCCACACCCGTGACGAGCACCTGCTCACCATGGCGCCGGTGCACCAGGTCCGGCGACAGCGCTCCGCTCCGCACGGCTTCCAAGGACACGACAAATCACCAGCCTTCCGTGAAGCCCCCGCCCTCTGCGGGAAGACCGCCAGCTAATAAAAACCGCCCATGCGGTTTTGTCAACGCAGTTCCGACCAAGATCACATTCCTTGGGCAAAACAAAACCAGACGGTTGGCATCCTCAGGAGGGCTGGGTAGGGTGTCTCAGCCACTGCCCGGAGGGAGGAAAAGTTGACCCGCCAAGAACGCGCTCTGCGCACCCGCCGAAGGCTCCTGGAGGCCGCCGCGACCGTCATCAGCAAGCGCGGCTACTCGGCTGCCACAATCGCCGAGATCATGCAGACCGGCGATGTCACCAGGGGCGCTCTCTACTTCCACTTCGATTCCAAGCGCGCTCTCGCCGACGCCATCATCGATGAGCAGACCCTCCCCTACTCGCCGTCGGAGCCCCCTTCCCCCCTGAAGCGGCTCATCATCATGAGCCTGGAGGTAGCACGCGGGCTGCAGAGCGACCCGTTGCTCATGGCGGGGACGCGCATCACCGTCGACACGCTCTTCGACGAGGCGCCGGTCACCCCGTTCGCGGACTGGACAACTGTGGTGATCTCCCTCCTGGCGGAGGCCCAACAGGCCGGGGAGCTGCTGCCGCATGTCGATCCCGAGTCCTGCGGCGAGTTCATCGTCGCCGCGTACACGGGAGTTCAGCTCTTCTCCCAGGCGGCGAACGGCCGCAAGGACCTTCCCGAACGCGTCGCGGACCTGTGGCGGCGACTGCTGCCGGGCATGGCCAACCCAGGGGCCATCACCTACCTGGATCTGACCGCCCTCAGCAGCCGATCCGACTCCCCCGAACAGCTGTCACCGGTAGAGCATGCCCCGCGCCCCTCTGGCGCGTAGGCCACCACGGGACCATCCACCCCTCCTCCTCTCACCCACGTCTCGGCCGCCCCCGGCCGGACGCAGGCGCCCGGTGCCCTACGGCCCCGGTGCAGCGTTCAGCCGGGCGGGCCCCGTTCACTGGTACCCGTTTCTGAACCTGTGAAATACGACTCGGTGATGGCCTCCGCGACGATCGGATGCGGGTCTTCCTCCGTCGCACCGGCCTCCTGGAGCTGGAGGATCTGTGCGGCGTAGGTGGGCGAGATCGGCGATGGTGCGCTCGCGGCCGTCGTCCGAGCTGCCCGTGCAGGTGAATCCGAAGTAGGCCGTCACCTCCACCATCATGCCGCTGGAGGTCGCTCCCGCGCTCCCGCGCCTGTGCCCTGTCCTGCGGTTGCCACTGAGATTCAGTCTCCTCCACCAGCGTGGCCTGCAGGCGCTTCTGAGGCTTCGTCTGCTGTCCGGCGCGGTAGCGCTGCACGGTGCGAGGCGAGACGCCCAGCTGTTCGGCCAGGGCCTTCGTCGACTTCTTGGCGCGCGTGCAGAGGAATTCCACCTGGGCCTTCGCGGATTTCGGCGCGGGCCGGGGGAACACCTTGCGCTCCGCCCGCTTGAGGGCGTCCAGGACCCTGTTGCGGCGCGGGCCCGGCGGCTACGTGTCGTCGCTGTCGATCGGTACGGCAGGGAGTGCTCGGCGCGGGTGGCGTAGCGGCACGCCAGGGCCCCGAGGTGGTTGCGGTTGCCCGCAGTCTCCCGCAGGGTATACGCGCCGCGCTACCTACTCGCTTACGGAGCATGCGCCGCTGCGCCCGCTCACGGACATAGCCGAAAGATCACGTCCAGGGTGATACGCGTGCTTGCTCGCGCTGAGGGGTGCGGCTGGGCGCTGGGCGGCCTCCGCCCCCGTTTTCTTCGCGGTCGTTCTTCCGTCCCGCTGCATCGGGCAATGTCAGTGGTGGCAGGCAGGATGACGGGCATGACAACACCTGCAGCTGTGATCATGGATGCCGCCGCTTACGCGCAGGCGGTCGGGGACGCGGTGAAGGCGTCGGCCGCCTACTACGCGGGCGGGACGTCGGCCTTGGACGATGACGCCTACGACCGGCTGGTGCGAGGCATCGCCGCGTGGGAGGCCGAACATCCTGATCAGGTGCTGCCCGACTCTCCGACGGGGAAGGTCGCCGGCGGCGCTGTGGAGGGCGATGTCCCGCACACGGTGGCGATGCTGAGTCTGGACAACGTGTTCTCGCCGGAGGAGTTCACCGCCTGGACCGCGTCCCTGGCCCGGCGCATCGGCCACGACGTCGAGCGGTTCAGCGTCGAGCCGAAGCTGGACGGGCTCGCGGTCGCCGCCCGTTACGCCGACGGCCGCCTGAGACAGCTGATCACACGCGGGGACGGGACGGCCGGGGAGGACGTCTCGCACGCGATCGGCACCATAGAGGGCCTGCCGGACCAACTCACCGACCCCGTCACCGTGGAAGTCCGCGGCGAAGTCCTCATGACGACCGCTCAGTTCGAGCGCGCCAACGAGGTGCGCACCGCGCACGGCGGGCAGCCGTTCGCCAACCCGCGCGGCGCCGCGGCGGGCACCCTGCGCGCCAAGGAGCGCGCCTACACGGTGCCGATGACGTTCTTCGGCTACGGCCTGCTGCCCCTGCCCAACACCGAGACGGCGCTCGCCGCGCGGCTGGGCGAACTCGCGCACAGCGACCTCATGGCCCAGGCCGCGGCGTACGGGATCAACACCACCGCCACCACCGCGGTACCCGGCATCTCCGCCGACACCGTCGAGCAGGTGCTGGCCCGCGTACAGGAGATCGCCGCCCTGCGGGCCGAGCTGCCGTTCGGGATCGACGGGATCGTCATCAAGGCCGACCTGGCCGCCGACCAGCAGACAGCAGGATCGGGTTCGCGCGCTCCGCGTTGGGCGATCGCCTACAAGCTGCCGGCCGTCGAGAAGATCACCCGGCTGCTTGAGGTGGAGTGGAACGTGGGCCGCACCGGCATCATCGCCCCGCGTGCCGTCCTCGAACCGGTCGAGATCGACGGCGCCACCATCACCTACGCCACCCTCCACAACCCGGCCGACATCACCCGCCGCGACCTTCGTCTGGGCGACCACGTCATGGTGCACCGGGCCGGCGACGTCATACCGCGTGTCGAGGCCCCCGTCGCCCATCTGCGCACCGGCGAGGAACAGCCCATCGCCTTCCCCAAGGTGTGTCCGCGGTGCGGCTCGGGCATCGACAGCAGCGAGCAGCGCTGGCGCTGCGAGAACGGCCGCAACTGCCATCTCGTCGCCTCCCTCTCCTACGCCGCCGGGCGCGACCAGCTCGACATCGAAGGCCTCGGGCACACGCGCGTGGTCCAGCTGGTGGAGGCGGGCCTGGTCGCCGACCTGGCCGACCTGTTCGCCCTCACCCGCGAGCAACTCCTCGGCCTGGAGCGGATGGGTGAGACAAGCACCGACAACCTCCTCGCCGCGCTCGCCGCGGCCAAGGGCCAGCCGCTGTCGCGGGTGCTGTGCGCGCTCGGGGTCCGCGGCACAGGCCGCTCCATGTCCCGCCGTATCGCCCGGTACTTCGCCACCATGGACAACGTCCGCGCCGCGGACGCGGAAGCGATGCAGCGGGTCGAGGGCATCGGCAGCGAGAAGGCCCCCTCGATCGTCGCCGAGCTCGCCGAACTCGCCCCGTTGATCGACAAACTCGCCGCCGCCGGGGTGAACATGACGGAACCCGGCGCCACCCCACCCACCTCGTCCGACGGCGACGCCGGCGACTACGACGAGAACACGAAGCCTGCGGGCGGACCGCTGGCCGGGATGACCGTGGTCGTCACTGGCGCGATGACCGGCCCCCTGGAGAAGCTCAGCCGCAACCAGATGAACGAGCTCATCGAACAGGCCGGCGGCCGCTCGTCCTCCAGCGTCTCCAAGAAGACCACCCTCGTCGTCGCCGGAGACGGCGCGGGGTCCAAGCGAGCCAAGGCCGAAGATCTCGGTATCCGCCTGGCCACCCCGGACGAATTCGCCACACTGGTTGCCGACTACCTCAACTAGGGCCTCTCGTTTGGATCATGCCGGGCTCGCGGGGTCCGGCACCGCGCCTCGCCGCGTTGTCGTCGGTCGGCAGGGCTCCGCCCTGCCGCCCTCCTCCGCCTTGCGATGCACGGCACCGGACCCCGCTCCCTGATCCGGCCTGATCCAAACGAAAGACCCTAGGCCTCCACCAAGGAGTGTTCGCCCCCCAGCTCACACAGGCAGTCGGGGCTGTGCGGCCCCATGGACCATCCCGCCGAGAGGCGACCACCCTCCGCACGTCACCGCTCACGACCCCGGCTGGCCTCCCCCGTCCAGCCGGGGCTTTTTGCCCGCCGCCGTTCGGCACGAATCCGTCGGCAGCGTCCCGGCATCGGGGCTCCCCAACCGCCTCTTCAGCGGAGGTGAAGGACGGTCAGGGCGGCGGTCCAGTCGGTGACGATGGCCTGCTGCGCGGCGGCGAGCGACACCTGGCCCTTGCAGACCGCGGTGTGCAGTTTCGTCTCCACCGGGTCCTTCTTGTTGTTCACCCCGGCGCCCTTCTTGTGGCCCGGGTCAGGCGGCTCTACCCATAGCTTGCGCGGGTCGTCGGGGTCGCCGCCGAGCTGGAGGCTGATCAGGGGGTCGTACTCTGCATCCGCCATGCGGCCGGTGTAGCCGTAGGAGGCCGCGTTGAGCTTCTTCTCCTTGCCCGTCACGTACGCGGAGGGGCGTACTCCGGAGGTGTAGCCGCCTTTGCGGCAGATCGTCGACTTCAGGTTCGCCTGCGTCACCGCCGGGAAAATCCCGCCCGGCGTGCACGCCGGGTCCTCGAGGGGCTCACCGTGCTCGTAGCGGCAGTGGCACGAGCCGGCGGCCGGCTGCTGCTGCACCGTGTACTGATTCTGCGGCCCGCCCCAACCGCGATCGGTCCCGACCTGGTCGGCACCGTCGTGCCCGGCGCTCCTGCCGCCGGGCTCCGGCTTTCGGACGACGGCGACGTGCCGAGAGAGACGGATCTACAGCCTGCCAGCAGCAGGCAGGCGAGCACCGCGATGGAAGCGCGCGGCTGGTGGAACGCATGATGACCCCTCACGGCCAAGCGAATGCTGCGCAGATGCTGCCCTACCGGACCGACGCGACACCGCGCGGGGTGCCGAGTGAGCGTGGCCCTCATGGCCCCTTGGCGGTGACCTGTCTCCGCTCCGGCCTGCTCCAGGAGCTGAGCCGTACCTGCGCTGGCTCGCACGGCGCTAGGGTCTTTCGTTTGGATCAGGCCGGATCAGGGAGCGGGGTCCGGTGCCGTGCGTCGCAAGGCGGAGGAGAGCGGCAGGGCGCAGCCCTGCCGACCGACGACAACGCGGCGAGGCGCGGTGCCGGGGCCCGCGAGCCCGGCATGATCCAAACGAGAGGCCCTAGCCCGGCGCACGCAGAGCACAGGTTCATCGTGTGAGCGGGGTGGCGCCGGTCGCCGCGACGGACAGTTCCCACAGCCGTGCGGCTGCGTCGGGGTCGATGGCGTAGGCGCGGACGCCGCCGTCGTCCATGGGCGCGGCGGGGGCGGAGACGCGCGCGACCTCGCAGTCCTCGAGGTAGAGCCCGCCGCGGTCGTCGAGGAGCGGGGAGGTGGCGGCCCACAGGCCGGTGGCGGCGCCTTGGGAGGGTGTCTTGAAGTCGGCGCCGATCGCGGTGCCGTGCTCGTTCACCCAGCCACGGTCGATCTGTTCCTGGAGAGTCATCTCTCGCTGAAGGCCGGTGATGATTTTGCCCGGGTGGAGCGCGAACGTCCGGACTCCGTCGTTGCGCCCGAGGACGTCGAGCTGTACGGCGAACAGGGCGTTGGCGGTCTTTGCCTGGCCGTAGGCCAGCCACTTGTCGTAGCCGGTGCAAAAGTGCGGGTCGTGCCACCGGATGTCGGTCAAGGTGTGCCCGGCGGAGCTGTTGACGACGACACGCGCACCGCCGCCGGCGGCGGCCAGGAGCGGGTAGAGCTCGCAGGCGAGGGTGAAGTGTCCGAAGTGGTTGACGACGAGCTGGCCTTCCCAGCCGGGCCCGACGCGTCGCTCAGGGGTGGCCATGACGCCGGCGACGGCCATGAGGAGGTCGAGCCTGCTGAGAGAGTCATGGATCTGTGCGGTGGCGGCGCGCACGCTGTCGAGGTCCGCCAGGTCCATGCAGATGACGTCGCAACCATGCACGTCTGCGAGAGCGGCGCGGGCGAGGCCGGGTCGGCGTGCTGGAACGATGACCCGGGCTCCGGCGGCCGCCAGGGCCCGGGTGGTTTCCAGACCGAGTCCGGAGTAGCCCCCGGTCACGACGGCGGTTGCGCCGGAGAGGTCGAGGTCGGCGATGACGTCCTCGGCGGTGCTGGTGGCAGAGAAGGGCGAGCCGAGCGGCTGCTGATCAGTGATGGTCATGCCGACGACGCTAGGAACTAGAGCGAGGTCTAGATCAAGTCCTAAGGGACGTCCCGTAAAGATCTTGGAGTCGCCTCGTGCAAGCGGGCCAGCCACCCTGCTGCCTACGACCTATCCGGCGAGGGCGAGGTTGTGCATCCGGGCGATGCCGAGCATGGCGTGGTGGACACCGTCGCCCTTGAGGCGGCAGTCACGGAGGATCTTCCATGTCTTCATGCGGGCGAAGACGTGCTCGACCCGGGCCCGGACCTGCTTGTGGGACTTATTGTGCTCCTCCTTCCAGTCCGGGAGTTGGCTCTGGCCTCGCTGTCGGCGGTGCGGGATGACGAGTCCGGTGCCTGGGTAGCCGCCGTCGGCGATCGTGAGGGTCTTGCCGACGGCGGCCTTGGCGCCGGATTCCTCCCACGCCTTGCAGTCGTTGCGGTTCCCGGCGAGCGGCCGGCCGACCACGACAACCAGGCGGGTGTCGGCGTCGATGACGACCTGGTGGTTGGTGGAGTACCGGTAGTTCTTCGACCGCTCGGCGATGGTGTGGTCACGGGTGGGGACCAGGGTGCCGTCCACGATGAGCACGGTGTCTTTGGCGAACCGCTCGCGGGGCTGGAGTGCGAGCAGGGGGCCGAGGTGGTTGATGACTCGGCCGGCCGTGGACTTCGAGACGCCGAACAGCGGTGCGAGCTGCCGCAACGTCAGGTTCGTTCGCCAGTAGGCCGTGACCAGCAACCCCCGGTCCTCCAGCGGCAGACTCCACGGCCGGCCTCGGTGGATCACATCTGCTCCATCGCGTCGGAGCGCGCTCAGCAGCTTGCCGAAGCAGCGCGGGCTCAGCCCCGCGAACGGGGTTATCCAGGACGGCTCCGACGCCGTGATCACACTCGCCACACCATGATCACCACTCAGGCCAGCCTCATGCCGAGGCATGCCCACAGCTACGCTGATCGAGGCAGTCCACAGTGAGTAAAACCGGGGGAAACCGTGAACCGACCTCTGCTGTTCCTCGACGTGGACGGGCCACTCAACCCCTATGCAGCCAAGCCGGAGAGGCGTCCCGACGGCTACACCACACTCCGGGTCCCCCGGAACGACGCCCATCGGGACGACAGGGGCCTGTCGTCCCGACGACGCCCCCTACGAGTCTGGCTCAACCCGGAGCACGGACGAATCCTGCTCCGGCTCGGCTTCGAGCTGTGCTGGGCCACCACATGGATGGACGACGCCAACCGGTGGATCGCACCGGTCCTCGGCCTTCCTGAACTTCCCTTCGTGAACTTCGGCGACGTCCTGCTCCAAGAACGCCCTGATGGAGTCCACTGGAAGACCGGACCGCTAGTGGACCACGCAGGCGGCCGTCCTTTCGCCTGGGTGGACGATGAGCAGAGCGAGCTGGATCAGACTTACGTGACCGCCCACCACCCAGGGCCCGGGCTCCTCCACCACGTCAACCCACGGATCGGCCTCCGGGAGAACGACTTCCACACGCTCGCCGACTTCGCCCGGTCCCTGGACACCTCACGAACCACCGGCTGAACACCTCGCCAGCTCTGCAGGCTGCTCCGCACTCGGAGCCAAGATCTTTGCGGGACAGCCCTTAGGCTGGGCGGCATGGCTACTGTTGAACCCCACGCTGAGCCACTGAGCATCGGCGAGGTGGCCGAGCGGACCGGGCTCAGCGTGCATGCACTGCGATTCTACGAGCGCGAGGGCCTGCTGGTCGGACCGGTCCAGCGCACCGCGGGCGGACGGCGGCGGTACGCCACCGCCGATGTCGACTGGCTGCTGATCTGCGTCAAACTGCGTGAATCCGGCATGCCGCTGGCCGACCTCAAACGGTTCACCGAACTGGTACGGCATGGCCCAGGCAACGAGGCGGAACGGCTGCGGCTTCTCGACGCTCATCAGCAGCGCGTCGAGGCACAGATCCAGGCGCTGGAGGAGTGTCGATCAGTGATCGCCTGGAAGGTCGGCGTCTACGCCGAACACCTTGCCCGCGGCGAGGCCGGCGGACTCTGGGACCCGACGGCCTGAGACAGGGACGTAGTGCTTTCGTCTGTGGTGCTCATTGACCCCACGTACATGAGTACTGATTCTTCGAGCCGTTCAGGTTGCGCGGCGCAGAGGGACGACTACGTCCTCGCCGGTGCTCTTCTCGCTGAGCCGGTAGTAGCTGATGTGTGCGATCCGCTTGGACCGATACGGCAGCCAGTGCCACATGGCCGCCACGCCATGCCGCACTGATCGACGCAGTCGACGAACTGCACGACACGGCCCAGCTCTCGCAGTCCGCCTGGGATGCCCTGCGCGTTCACTACGAGGACGCTCAGCTACTCGAACTCCTCGTACTGATCGGCTGGTACCGAACCATCAGCTATCTGGCCAACGGGCTCCTCCTGGAGGAGGAAACCTGGGGCGCTCGATTCCCGAAGGGGTAACTCCACTCGGCATGTGCCTGACCGTTGCCCAACATTGCGGACAACCTTTAGTGACTGAGGCCGACAGGCGTCTCGCAGCGAGACAGCTCTACGATCTCAGTTCATGATGACTCCCGACTGCTACACATGCAGCAAGGAAGCAGAATTCGACGACCTTCCACCACGCGAGTGCGTGGTATCCGACCAGCACTGGCGGGTGGCCCACGCCTTCAACACCGCAGTGCCCGGCTGGCTGGTGCTGCTGCCTCGGCGCCACGTTGCCGCAGTTCATGACCTCACCAACGCTGAGGCTTCTGCCCTAGGGGTGTGGCAGGTCAAGCTCTCCCGGGCTCTCCGGAGCGTGACGGGTTGTGCCAAGACCTACGTCGTCCAATTTGCCGAAGCCGAAGGCTTCGCGCACGTGCACTTCCACATCGTTCCGCGCACGGCAGATCTGCAACCAGAGCATCGTGGGCCGGGAATTTTCGAGCTGCTTCGGCGCCCAGAGCAGGAGCGAGTAACGGCTGACCAGGCAGACCAAATAGCCCACTCGCTCCGAGCTCAACTTCATGGGCACCCGAACGCTAAGTAACCAGGTCACGGAATCTGAGCCAGAACCTGAGAAACGACAGCGCCGCAGTGGCCGTCTGCAGCACGGGCGTCCGAAGGACTGTTCAGTAGAGCGGGAAGGCCCAGCCGCCGGGGTACCAGGGTTCGCGTTCGCCGCGGAAGGCCGCCGAGGCGCGAGAGAGCGCACCACCCCGTAGTTCCTCGACGAGGCCGGCGGCCGCGAGGGCGGTCAGCGAGGTGCCGCCGAGGAAGGCGGCGCCGAGTTCCGCCGCCGTCAGCCGTAGGTCGGCTGGAGCGGTCGTGGGCTCGCAGAGGGCGTTCCCTGCTTCCGCCTGTAGCCGGTGGCGCCCGCTGTTCCACGGGCAGAAGTCGTCCCGCACGTCCAGGACCAGGTCCAGTGGAAGGCTGTAACCTCGGCCCGCCAAGGCTCTGTCGACATCGGCCAGCCGCAGCCACAGACGGTCCACCGGTGCCGCCCGAACCGCCCGCGGCTCGACCAGCAAGTGCGGCAAGGACTCGTCCACGGCGCCCTCGTAGTCGATCCAGGTCACGAGGTCGATCCCGGCGAGGAAGCACCACAGCGCCGCATACGACTGGCGCGAGCACGCCGCCAGCTCCACCACCTCCACCACCCCGGCACTGCCGCCGAGCCCGTCCGGCGCGGAGCTGTGCCTGTAGAGCACGTAGCCGGTGGCCCGTCCGTCGCGCTCCTGGTGCACGGCGAACCGGAGCGAGGTCGCCGTGCCGCGCCGGTGCGGATGGTCGGCGAGGCGCACCGCCCAGTGGGCCGTCTGCCGGTCGGGCCAGCCGACCGTAGTGGTGCGGACCTGGTCGTAGATCCTCTCCAGGAGGGGGCGGGCCTGGACGGCGTGCTGCAGCCGGACGGTCCCGTCACCGAAGTCGGTGTCCGGGCGAAAGCGCATGGCGCGTCGGTCGCAGCGCATCCGGTTGCCGACTGTCGCGGGGCCGTAGCCGTACCGTCCGTAGATGCCGGCCTCAGAGGGGCGAAGCGCGGCGATCGCCTCTCGTCGCTGCTCGTGCAGGTCGGTCAACTGGGCGCGCATCATCGAGGTGAGGATGCCGCGGCGGCGATGCGTCGGGGCCACGCCCACCGAGGCGATCCCCGCCACGGGCAGGACGCCACCGGGCACGGTCAGCATCCGGCTGTAGACGGAGGCCCCGGCAACCGGCTCGCCCTCGGCGAACACGGCCAGAGTGCGAGCGAGATCCGTCGCAGCTCGCTGATCGGCCAGCTCCTCCTCCGACCGATCCATGCCATAGGTGTCGGCAATCATGCGCGCCCAGGGAACAAACTCCTGCTCGGCAACACAGCGAAGCTGGAACTGAGAAGCGGTCATCGGACATGTGTACAGCACATCGGACGGAGCTGATGACCCGGCCACCTGCAGCCAGTTCGGTGCCGCCTGAACTCCTGCGCAGTTCGATTCGTCCTCGGCGTCCTCCGCCTCCGAAATCGATGAACATCTGCTGTCCGTTCTCATGGTCAGAGCCAGCAGCAGAGGGCCGGGAAGGATCATGTGCGCCGGACACCGACGGGCCGGGGTCACAGGTGAGAGCAGAAGATCGGTGCCCGCGCCTGCGAGCTGTGTTCTCAGGGGGGAGGGATCTACAACCCGCACCTAAGACGCCATCTCATTTGGGTCGGTAGGCTGCCGGTCGTGGTCTCGATCGTTGAGCGGCTGGTGCCGGATGAGTTGTGGGAATTGTTCCAGCGTGTGGTCCCGGAGGCTCCGTCGCGGCCTCAGGGCGGCGGCAGGCGCCGGCACGGTGACCGGGAGGTGCTGGCTGCAATCGTGTTCGTGGCCACGTCGGGTTGCACGTGGCAACAGCTGCCGTCCGCGTCGTTCGGCCCGTCGGGGGCGACCGCGCACCGGCGCTTTGCCGAGTGGACGAAGGCCCGGGTGTGGGCCAAGCTCCACCGCCTGGTCCTTGACGAACTCGGCGCCCGCGGCGAGCTGGACTGGTCCCGCTGCGCGATCGATTCGGTGAACATGCGGGCCCTGAAAAGGGGGACCTGACAGGTCCGAATCCTGTCGACCGGGGCAAGTACGGCTCGAAGATCCACCTGATTACCGAACGGACCGGTCTGCCCCTGTCCGCCGGAATCTCCGGGGCGAACCTGCACGACAGCCAGGCCCCTGATCCCGCTGGTGAAGGGCATACCGCCCATCCGCTCCCGGCGTGGACGCCGGCGACGCAAACCGGGAAAACTCCACGCCGACAAGGGCTACGACTACGACCACCTGCGGCGATGGTTACGCGGACGCCGCATCAGGCACCGCATCGCCCGCAAGGGCATTGAGTCCTCGGCCCGCCTGGGCCGCCATCGTTGGACCATAGAGCGCACAATGTCCTGGCTCGCCGGATGCCGCCGCCTGCACCGCCGCTACGAGCGCAAAGCCGAGCACTTCCTCGCTTTCACCAGCATCGCCTGCACCCTCATCTGTTATCGGCGGCTCGTCTGCTGATGTGGGTCTGCAGCAGTTTCATCGCCAGGTCGTGACCGTAGTGACTGGCCATGTCCATGGGGGTGTGGCCGTCTGGGTCTGCGAGCTCTGGATTAGCCCCGAAGGCCAGCAACACGGCCGTGGTGTGCACAGTCAACGGCTGTCCGCTCTGCAGGGACCCATCACCCTCAACGTCGATCGCGTGCGTCAGCAGCGTCATATTGCTGAAGACCTCATCGGGATCGGAACCAGCGGCCAGCAGCCGGGCCAGGGCCTCTGCATCCTCCTGCTCGACCGCTTGATGCGCGGGTGTCCAGTAGTCGCTCATCACGGCATTCAACCGTCCCCACAGCACGCCTGCCAGCGACTATCTACGCCATCAGCCACCAATTGAGATGACGTCTAAGTACTACCTGGACTAACCACTATTGGGGTGCAAGGCCGTCCTCGTGCCGCGGCTCCAGGCCCTGGGCGAGCGTCTCGCAGTGGCCCAGAGCTGAAGCCGCCTGTAGGAGGTCGCCCTTGGCCGCGGACCGGCGGGCTAACCACATCATCGTCATCATGCTCTGCAGCGGCCCGTCCTCATCGGCATCGGCGTCTTGCTCCAGGCGCTCGCGCAGCACGCGGTCGGCCTGGTCCAGGACGTCGGACCAGACACCGTCGTACGTCTCCGGGCACACTCCGGTCAGGGGTGTCAGCCACAGGTCCGCGTGCGACTGGAGGAGCTGCTCGGTCGGCCGGAAGTCCAGGACGGTTCCGCAGGGCATCGAGTCCTGGTCGGCGTGAGTCTTTGTGGCCGGCCACTCGGGCAAGCCCTCGGAGTGCACGGGGCACAGGAACGGGACCCAGGCCGCGCCAGGCCCGTCGCCCACGGGGCCCTCCCGCAGTGCCGTCGCCTTCGTCTTGCACCGCAGGACGGTGCGCAGCGCGTTGAGCTGACGGTTGGCGGACAGCTGCTGAACGAGGGATGGCACGCGGGCTCGTTCGGCGAGAGGCCCTAGACCTCGATGTAGGCGACGACCACGACGGTGCGCAGGGTGGTGACGAAGTACAGGACCCGGACGGCTTCGACCTCGTCGGTGTACTGGCGAAGCTGGGGGCCGGCGGTGTCGCCGGGGATCGGCTCGCCGACGTCCGGGTCGACGGAGATGACGACCAGGGCGCGGTCCAGGGCGTGGATCTCCGCCTCGCTGGTGATGTTCTCCAGCTGCTTGGCGGCGGAGTCGGAGAAGGCGATCCTGGCGCGGCGCGGGCCCTGCTGCGGGGCCATCAGGCGACGGCCGGGCGCTGGCCAGCGAGCCGGGCGAGGTGGGCCTCGCGCAGCTCCTCCCACGGCGTGCAGTCCTCCACCGAGGGCAGCCCGTTCTCCGCGATGTCTTCCAGGACGGCGGCGAACTGGTCGGCGTTGGCGCGGGTCTTGGCCGCGTACGCGCGCACCGCGTCGGCGGCCGCGGGCTCCAGCTGCTGCCGGGCGTGGTCGGCGGGGGCCGGCTGTTCACTCATCGAGGCCTCCTTGGGCGCGGAACTGGCGTCTGATCCAACGGTATCGGCCGCTCCGGCCCAGGGGGACCACTCCGGACGAACCGGCTCGTACGAGGGTGCGGGACCCAGGCCCCAGGGGGACCCAGCAGTCGTTTTCGGCGTGACGTCTCTGCCCCAGCGGATCGCCCGGGATGCCAACGCTCCGTCAACTTGCCAAGGCGCGAGCCGATGGCTGCATCGCTACTATCTGTAACTGAGTAGTGACGGTAAGCATGTAGCGAAGAGGGAGCCAGGCAATGGCGGGCGAAGTGACAGAGGCGACGGAAGGCGTGAGTGACACGTGGATCACGACGAAGGTCAGGGCTGATCTGATCACCGAGAAGGGCCTTCCCGGCTCGGATATCAAGGTGGAGACGAACAAGGGCGTGGTCTCCCTCTCCAGCACGGTGACGATCTCTGCTCCGCAAAAGGACACGGCCGTAGCCATCGCCAAGAAGATCAAGGGCGTGCGAGCTGTCTCCGCCGAAGGGTTGCGGGTCGAGTAGGCGCACGCCGAAGCACGGCTGCCTCCTGCCCTCCAGGAGGCAGCCGTGCTTCGCACGGACCTGAAGCGCGGCCCAGGTTCAGCGTCAGAGGACAATATTCGAGGCGGCGTGCCACTTCTCCGGGAGAGCGTGACAGCCGGTGTCACGCTCACGCTCCGTCAACGTGACACCGTTCGGGAGCGCGCGGCCCGCCTCTCCCCCACCTGCTTGTCATCGAAGTTGGACTGGGCCAGCTCGGCCAGTCATGACTTGGTCGGTGACAGCACACACCTCAGACCAGATTTCGCTGACTCGCACTTCGTGGAGCGACACCGTCTCGCTGTATCCGCTGTACCCGTAGCCGTCGTCCAGCACGGGTGGAAGGAGCCGAGTGCGCCAGGATCGGACGATGATGTCCTCGACCTTGCGGGCGTCAGAACCAACGGCGAAGCGCATCGTTTCGATGGTGATCCAGCCGTTGCGCTTGTGCTCATACAGCCGCCTGTTTCTGGGGCTGTCTTCGCAGATGCCGATCTTGGCCGCAACGAGACCAGCTTTCGTGACCAGGTACAAGAGAGCTGGGCGGTGCGGTTTGAATCCGTTCTCGGCACAGGCCCCGCAAGGGCCCGAACTCTTGTAGGAGTTCAGTACAGGGTCGCAGTAATGGCCCTTGGCGAGGCATCGGCCCGGCCACTTGGTGGCGTCGCTTGTGTAGGGGATGTTCGGATCCGGAACGTAACCCCAGGCCCGAGCGCGTTCCCGGGCCACGCTGTCCGGCAGGCGCCGCTTCCCTCCACAGTGGTCGCAGCCTCCTTGCTTACCGTTTCTGATGTTGTCCAGCCGGGGGCCAGGGTCACAGATCTTCCAGCACCGCAAGCACCATGACCGCACCGGCGTTTTGACGTCGGGAATCTCCACGACGGGCAATACATGTCCGAGCCGAACCATGTCCGACCGACGTCGAATTGCCCGGTTCTTCTTATTGCAGTGGATACATCCGACCCGGCCCTTCTCGGCGAGCCTCCGGACGGCGCTCAGGTAAGCAGGGAAGGGCTCAGTATGACCTTGGCACCGTGGCTGGGTGCAGCGCACGGCGAAGGGCTTGGAAGTCACTCCGGGATACCGATCTACGGGCTCAAGCCCGGAGGCCCGCAGCTCGAGGACGGCGGCGGCATGACCGATCTTTGGACGTTTCACAGTCGCGTTGTAGCAGGGCGGACCGACAATCAGTCCTTTCGCTGTCCCCTACGGGAAGCGCAGGTCTGCCGCACAGCCCGTCCTACTTCGATGGCAAGCGGTCCGACTTCACCGTCACGGGACAGGAGGGGTGAGGTCACCTCGCGTCTGAGTGGGTTGGCGAATGCTGCGCTACGAGCGGGCACGGGCGCCCGGGACCAGGTGGGCGAGTTCGGTGAGCAGCGGCGGCGGAAGAGGCCGACGGCGGCCTCCCGGGCGGCCGGGTCGTGGTAGTGCCCGAGGTGCGTGGTCAGGGCGGGCGAGCAGGCGTCGACGTCCTTCTGCACGTACGAGCCGGCCCGCCGGGTGAGTTCGTCCCGGGCGGCTTCGTCGCCCTCGCGGGGCTCGGTCTGCTCCAGCGTGCCGACCTCGCGCAGCGCCTGGAGCTCATCGGCACGGGCCGCGCCCCGGGCAGTTTCACGCAGCTCGGCTTCCCGCGCGGCGGCGGCCGCAGCGTCGGCGGCGAACTCCGCCTGGACGACGTCGTCGGCGCCCGGGTCGTAGACGGCGTTCGGGACCGCGCCGGCGAACAGTTGGTCGATGCGCTCCCACTCCGCGAGCTCCGCCCGGCCGCGGTCGTCTTCGGCGAGGCGCTCGTGGCGGGAGTCCTGCCGAGCATCGAAGCGGGCGTCCTCAAGGGCCGCCGCAACGGCGGCCGCGGTCATACCCTTCGCCCGGCGCCGGACCGCGCGCCGGCCGATGCGGGCGCGGGCGACCGGCTCGCGGGGCGCGGCCGTGCGGGGCACAAAACGGCGGGCAGTGTGCCGGGGCGGCCAGGGGCTGCTCGTCAGGGCTTCGCACTCGGGGTGCGGAATAAGGTGCGGGCCGCCGCCAGAGCGCTGTCGGCGGCCCGCCGATACTGAGCCGAAGCCCAGTACTTGTCACCGGTGAAGCTGGATGAGCTGGCCGTCAGGACGGGGCGAGGCAGCCTCGTTGGCACCAACCAGGCATTCGGCTTGTCACAGATGCTCATTCGCCAACCTTTCTGTCACCAGTACCAAAGATCGAGAGTCCGTCCAGCTGCCCGACTTGGTTGCCGCTGTCCGCCACGCCGTCGCCCTGCCCGTCATCGCCGCGGGCGGAATCGCCACCGCCGCCGACGTGACAGCCGCGCTGCGCGCTGGCCGCCATGGCCGGCACCGTTCTGCTGCGCACCCAGCAGAGCGGACCCGTCCGGGGCTCAGGCCGCTGCTGCGGCCTCGGCTGCCGCCGACGGACGCAGCCAGGTGGGCTTGGAGCCACACGGGCCTGGTGGATCAGGCGGGGCGCTACGGCTGGAGCGCCCGTCCCCCCTTCGGCAGTCGGCTCGTGGCCGCCCCTTGCGTGATCAGCGACGAGCGTCCATTATCAGGAATCCTGATACTTTAAGTTTGCAGCTATGGAGTCCAGTCATGTCACTCAGGCCCAGAATCCAGGCCAGAGGGGTTCAGCTGTTGCTCGGCCGAATGATGAGCCGTGTGCACAAGGATCTGCGCTTCACCGACATCCCGAAGCGCACCGAATCCATCCGGGTGGAGACCGGCGCCGGACCGGTGACGTGCACCGTCTACCGCCCGTCGGCCGCCGCCGCAGCCCCTGCCCCCGTGTACGTCAACTTCCACGGCGGCGGGTTCGTGATCACCCGCCCCCAGCAGGACGACCACATCTGCCGCTACATAGCCGCCACGGCCGGCTGCGTGGTGATCAACGTGGACTACGCCGTCGCCCCGCAGCGGCCGTACCCCGCACCCGTCACCCAGGCGTACGACGTCACCGCCTGGGTGGCCGAGAACGGCACCCCCAACAACTGGGACGGTTCGCGACTCGCCGTGGGCGGACACAGCGCCGGGGCCAACCTGACCGCCGCGGTCTGCCGCACCGCTCGGGATCGCGGCACCTTCACGCCCCGCCTCCAGATCATCGACTCGGCACCGCTCGACCAGCTCGCTGACCCGGCCACCAAGCAGTCACCCATCGTCAAGCCCCTGCTTACCCCTCAGCTCATGCGGGTCTTCACCGCCGCCTATGTCCCTGATCCCGCCGACCTCGCCCATCCGCTGGTGTCGCCCGGACTGGCCGACGACCTCACCGGGCTGCCGCCCGCCCTGGTCATCACCGCGGAGAACGACCGCCTGCGCGAC
The DNA here is from genome assembly GCF_056436655.1 of Streptomyces sp. NPDC043427. Classification (NCBI taxonomy): domain Bacteria; kingdom Bacillati; phylum Actinomycetota; class Actinomycetes; order Kitasatosporales; family Streptomycetaceae; genus Streptomyces; species Streptomyces sp. NPDC043427. The sequence continues at coordinate 50,296 of NZ_JBWKCC010000009.1, forward strand.
GAGGGCGATGCGTACGCCAAGGCCCTGGAAGCTGCCGGCGTTCCGGTCACCCACCGTTGCTTCGAGGGTGTCGACCACTACTTCACCCACACCGGCCCGGTACCGGCCGGGAAGGAAGCCATCGATCTGATGGCCACCACCCTGCGCACGGCACTCACCGCCTGACCGCTAACAGGGGCCGACAGCCCTTGTGACAACACGCTGCCTTGGTGACACCTATCGTGCTTCGGCTCAGCTACGTCGTACAGCAGGCTCTGAATTCCGCGTGTTCAGAACTGGAAATCTATCGACTGCACGTTCGTGAAATCCGCACGGAGGCCGTCGGCACGGGTGCCCAACTCCGTGAAATACGACTCGGTGATGGCCTCCGCGACGACCGGATGCAGGTCTTCCTCCGTCGCACCGGCCTCCTGGAGCTGGAGGATCTGCGCGGCGTAGGTGGGCGAGATCGGCGTGGTGATCGTGCGCTCGCGGCCGTCGTCCGAGCTGCCCGTGCAGGTGAATCCGAAGTAGGCCGTCACCTCCCCCATCGTGCCGCTGGAGGTCGCCGCGCGCTCCCGCGCCTGTGCCCTGACCTGCGGTTGCCATTGGGATTCGGGGGTCCAGCATGATTGGGTGGCGCCGCAGGACGCCGAACACGGGCGGCAAATCCACCTGGAGCTGTGCCCGGTATGCGACACCGGCGACAGTGTATGGCTGCCCAGGGCTGGTACTTGCAGGACGCCCCGCCCGACCAGCCCTGAACTGTCATCAGCAGAAGCTGCCGGACGCGTAGTGCCGCCGCGTCGTACGGGCAGCGCGGCCACCGGGTCGAACTACTGTTGGAGCCGTGGCGACAACGTGCCACTTCCCCGGCGACCTCATCGCAGCGCAGCAGGAACTCAACCAGGTGCGGGCCGACCTCACTGCCCTGTACAAGCGGCTGCCGTACTCCGTCGAATCGATGGAGGCTTGGCAGCGTCCCGAGGGCTACTGGCTCGCCACCTCGCGCGCGCACCCGGACTCGCCGGGCTGGTCGGAGCAGGAGCAGCAGGAGGTCGCCGTGCTGCGGGAGAGGGAACGCGACCTCACTGGGGTGATCCTCACGCACGCCTCCTGGAGCGAGGTCCCCGGGCCCGAACGGCGCGATGCCCGCTCCCAGTTCAAGCACGCCCTCGAACGTGAGGACGGCGAGCGTCAGGAGGCGGCGTAGCCGTGGCGGACAAGCCACCCGAGCCGGATCAGCCGCCCATCATTGTGGTCCTTCCCGACGGGCAGACCTTCTCTAGGGGGCGGAGAGTGGCGCGCCGGCCGAGGATCGCAAAAGTGCAGCTCAACCGCACTACCGGAAGGGTAGTTGGCGCCACAGGTGTTGCACCATCACCTGAGTGGGTGACAGGCGTGCCCGGGGGGTACGCCGCCGGGACACACCGCTCAGCAGCCGATCTCGCGCGCAAACTGCGCCTCCATAACCTGCCAGCGCGTACCGGCCGGAACACTGCGCTGCTCGCCCTCGCAGCTGACCTGCCCGCCTCAGTGCTCAGCGAGACTCTTGGTCTCAGCATCACCGCGGCACTCAAGTGGACCCGCCGAGCTACTCGCGACTGGAACGCCTGTCTCGCGGCCCGTCCGACACCGAGACTGAACACAGGGCCGCCCACGAGGACCAACTCGGCATCGGGCCCGCCACGCCCTGAATTCCAAGCTGATGCTTACTAATATTTGGCTCAAACTGCGACTTTCACGTCGAGTATCGAAGCATGCGCTGAACTGCGGGCACATCGAGGTGCCCGGGCTGCGGCACGCGCTGGCGATGCTGCCGCAGCCCAAGGCGGCGGTCAACCGGCTCGTCCTGGCGGTCGACGTGACCAACTGGCTGCGGTCGGGCGCCCCGTGCAGTCCCGAGCGGCTGTTCTGCCACGTCTACGGCCGGAACGGACGCTCCAGCGACCAGTTCATTCCCGGCTGGCCGTACTCGTTCGTCGCGGTCCTGGAGACCGGCCGCACCTCGTGCTGCCAGCTGCTGGACGCGGTCCGGCTCGGCCGCACGACGATGTCGCCGAGGCCACCGCCGTCCAGGTTCGTCGCGTCGTAGCCGACCTGTCAGTCGATGTGCAGGTGCTTGATGTACATGTACGGAGCGGTGCCCGTCTGCCCCTTGGTGAAGTACACCCGCTGCTCCACGCCGTTGGCGTCGTCGTAGCTGAACCAGCCGGTGTTCTGCCCGGCGCCCCAGGGGCCCGGCTTCCACATGGGCAGCGTCATCGGAGAGTCAAGGTCACCGTGGCCCTTGAAACAGGTGGAGCCGCTGAACACGGCGATGAAGTAGAACTGCGTGCCGTTGGCCTCGCAGGCGGCCCGCTGCAGGGTACTCGTCGCGGCACCCGACGGAGCGGCACCGAGCGCGAGCGTGGCGCACGCCGCGGCGGCGACGGCCCCGCTCTTGGCGATGGACATGCGCATGAAGCACTCCTAACTACGATCCGGTACTTACCGGATCAGTCTGGCCACGCCGCCACTGCCCCGAACGCCCCCGGACAGCAAGCTGCCAGCGCGGAACCGCCCCGGGGGCGGTTGTCAGGAAGCGGACCCTCAGCCTCGGTGCAGCCGCCTCTCCCGTGGTCGGACTGTTCGGCACCCAAAGCCCCGCGCCCATAACAGCCGTGATGGCTGTCTCCCTCACCCCGGGCACCCTGGCAGCGATCGCAACGAAACGGACATACAGCCACTAACACCAGAGCCCCGACCAGGTACAGGGAGAGGAATAGCGCCAGTCACGAATGATGGGCGGCGGTCGCCGTGGGAGCGGTGACGCTGGCCGGAACACTGTCGACGGCGACCGCGACAGCAGCCGCGAGCCCCCCGGCTGGGCACCGGGTAATCACCTACGCCGACCAGTGCCTGGACATCGCGGCCGACAGCCCCCGGGACGGTGCGCAGCTCGTCCAGAACAACTGCACGGGCGCAGGGAGTCAGAGCTTCGGCTTCGACTCCGGCTCCCTGTATGAGCAGCAGGTCCCTACGTTCGCAGGCAAGTGCTGGGACGTCCCGGGCAACCAGCCCCAGTACGGGGTCATCCAGTACTACTGCAACGGTTCCTCGAACCAGAGGTTCAGGTTCGTTCCCACCGGAGGCGGGAGGTACGAGATTCGCGTTTTCGGAGACTGGTGCCTGACTGCGATCGAAGGCAACGTGCCTGGCGCGCGCCTCCACCTGTACCCCTGCACGGGGGAGTCGATCCAGCAGTTCTACGTGGACTGACCCCTGCAGCGCCGGTCGAGGCTGGACACGGTGGCCGGCACCCCAAGGAGCCGTTCGCCAAACGGTCACCGAGACGGTTGGGCGAACGGCTGCCACCGTCGAAGGATCAACAAAACGCGCTGCGACCTGCGGCGTTGAGGTTCAGAAACAGGATCTGACCTTGTTGTTTAACCTCCGGTGCCTGCGGCGTCGCGGAGTCGAGTGCTCGGGCAGAGGTAGAAGAGTTCGGGATCTCCCTCGTCGAGGCCGTGGAGCAGACCGACCGGGTGCCAGCTGGCGCGTTGTAGTAGTTGCTGCATGGGGTGGTTGGAGACGTTGGTTGAGGTGAACAGCTTCGTGGTGGTGCATACGGTCTCGACGGCCGTGAGGAGACGTGCGCCCACACCTCGTCGGCGGGCACTGGGGGCGACCATCAGCATGGTGACGAAGCCCTGCTCGAAGAAGCTGTACTCCAGCACGCTGTAACCCAAAGGTCCGGATGAGTCTCGGGCCATGAGGACCACACCCTGTTCGCACCAGCGTCGGATGCTGTCCCGTCGTGTGTGGTCGCCTGCTGCCGCGACGGAATCGATCTTGGCTAACGCGGCCCAGTCCGATGGGTCCGCGCGGTCCACTTGAAGCCCGCTGAGGTTCTCGACGTCCATGGGGTGCATCGTGGCAGCGTATGGGCGGTTGGTGCTCGCCTATTGGGTTCGGCGGGCTTGGATCCCTTCTGGTGGTGACGTCGCCGCCGCGCAGACGGCGGCCGGGCGCGGCGGCCCGCCGACGCGCAACACCGGTGAGCGCGCCCGATCCCCGGCTGCGTCCGCGCCGCCCATCCCGCCCTCCCCCATCCGCAACTTCAGCCAGGGCATGGGCGAAGGGGGTCGCAACGGGGATGTCAGCAACCCGACCACGCCGAAACTGCGACCTGACCTGCACAGAGCGAGAGGGGATCTACAGGTCCCGCAACACCTAGCGCAACGCTGAGCGCAACATCCGGCGCAACACTTGCCGCAACACCCAGCGCAACCTGACCGGTTCGGTGCTTACGGGCAGCCGACTGCACGGGACGTTCCTCATGCAGCCCGTGCTGCTCCACGGGTGCGGGCCAGCTGCCGCAGCTCGGTACGCGCCGCTGGCACCGAGGGGACACCCCTCCCGTACGGGTGCCATGGCACCCGTACGGACAGGAGCAGCAGGCGGCGGCGCGGGACCGTGGTGCCGCGGGGCCGGGGCGCGGCGAGCGTTTCGTAGGCGGCGTTCCAGGCGTGCTTCATCTGGACCAGGTCGTCGGGGAAGTCGGTGTCGCCCCGGTGTGGTCGGGTAGCCGCTCAGTCTGCCACTGAGCGGCTAGGGCCTCTCGTTTGGATCATGCCGGGCTCGCGGGCCCCGGCACCCTGATCCGGCCTGATCCAAACGAAAGACCTAGTTGCCAGCCCCATCGGTGGGGTCAGTGGCTGCGGGGCGCGTACATGATCACGGCCATTCCGGCGAGGCAGACCAGGGCGCCGATGACGTCGTAACGGTCGGGCCGGTAGCCGTCGGCGACCATGCCCCAGGCGATCGACCCGGCAACGAAGATCCCGCCGTACGCGGCGAGGATGCGCCCGAAGTTGTCGTCCGACTGCCAGGTGGCCACCACGCCATAAATGCCGAGGGCGATGACGCCGGCACCGATCCAGATCCAGCCCTTGTGCTCGCGGATGCCCTGCCAGACCAGCCAGGCGCCACCGATTTCGAAGAGGGCGGCGACGACGAACAGGGCAACGGAACGAGCGACAGTCATGATCAGTGAGCCTACCGACGGCCCGTGCCGCTGATCTTCAGCGGGTCGGCGGACGTCTTGCAGCCGCATCCGCTCTCTCCTGCGGCCTTCGGCGCGCAGGAGCAGGAGCGGCGACGCTGTCCGAGCCACCAGGTTCCGGCGGCGAGCACAGCCAGGACCACGGCGAGGGCGGGCAGCCAGCCCACCACCGCCCCGGCGCCGGCACCGACGACACCCGCCGTGATCAGGACGGGCAGCGCGCAGCACGCCACGCAGGCCAGGGCGGCCAGGCCCGCGAGCGCCTTCGGGGCGCGCCCGGTGCGGGTGTCAGCAGCAGGGTCCGGCATGGCGGTTCTCCTCGGCGAGGTCGGTGAAGGGGATGGGGCAGCAGGCGCTGGACGCACAGACGGTCAGGTCGTCGCAGCCCGCGCCGAGGGCCGCGGCCAGGGCGATGCGGATGGTGGTCAGGTCCGCGATCTTCGCGTCGACCTCGGCGAGCTTGGCCGCGGCGCGGCCCTGGAGCCCCGCCACGGGGCGTCCGTGGCGGTCGCGGCCGGCCTCCAGGAGTTCCGCGACCTCCTCCAGCGTGAACCCGAGCCGCTGGGCGGCCTTGATCACTCTCAGCGCAGTGACCGCGTCCTCGCCGTAGAGGCGGTGACCGCCATTGCTGCGTTCCGGTTCGGCCAGCAGGCCGCGCCGTTCGTAGTAGCGCAGGGTCTGGATGTTCACCCCGGCCGCTTCGGCGACCTGCCCGCTGCGCAGGCCCGCACTCACCGCTGCTCCCCGGCAGCGGCCGTCCGTTCGGCCAGAGCGTCCAGGACCGCCTCGTGCGTCTGGTCCACCGAGACGTCCAGCCGGATCAGGTCCTGGCCGGGGGTGGTGGCGAAGGTGAAGAACGAGCAGCACCCGCTCTCGCGCTCCACCAGGCCCCGCACCCGGTCTTCCACACCCTCTCCGCCTGCCAGGTCAAGGCGCAGACGGAGCGGCTCGGGCCTCGACAGCGAGGTCAGCCGCTCGGAGAACAGCGCGTCCCACTCCGCGACCCGCAGGGGCCGCTCCTCGGTGGGCAGCGTGCAGGACTGCGGCACCCACGCCAGGTCGTTCATCGCACTCACTCCCGTCATCACGTCCCTCGGCGGGGACACCACCGACGGTAAACCTGTACCTGGGTACCGGATGCAAGCTCGTGAGCATGCGCCTGGTCATTCGTGGCGGGCGAGCTTGGCCGCGGAGACGAGCAGGATCGCGGCAAGCACGGGGATGAGCAAAGGGTCTGAGAACACACCGAGAAGCAGCCCGCCCAGCAGGGCGCCAGTGATCGAGCCGGCGGCCATAACCATGGTGAAGCGAAGGTTGGCACCGAGCACCGAGAAGCTGCCGTCACGGCTGTAGCGGGCGAAGGCCACCAGCATGGTCGGCAGTGACACCAGCAGGGAGAGGCTTCCTGCGGTCTTGATGTCCACCGCGAACAGCAACACGATCGTCGGGATCAGCAGTTCGCCGCCGGCCACGCCCATGATCGCCGCGACGACCCCGATGCCGAAGCCGGCCACGACTCCGCAGGGCACCTGAGCCCACAGCGGCAGGGCGAGCGTCCCCAGGGTGGTGGTGTGCGTGACCATCAGTGCTGCGGCCATGAGCACCATCAACGCCGCCAGCACTTTGTAGAGCGTGGAGCTGCGCATGCGCACCGCCCAGGACGCTCCGGCCCAGGCGCCCAACAAGCTGCCGGACAACAGGTTGATCGCGGCAGGCCAGTGTGCGGCCACGTCGGAGGCCGGGACCGCTGCCAGGCGGGCGGGCAGCGCGACCAGAACCACGACCAGGCTCATCGCCTTGTTCAGGATGACCGCTGAGAGTGCGGCGAACCCGAAAAGACTGACCAGTAGCGGCAGGCGGAACTCCGCGCCCCCCAGGCCGATCATCCCGCCCAGTACGCCGATGACCGCTCCTGCACCAAACACCAGGGGCGTTGAGTACGTCGAACGTAGTGGAGCGAGGTCCTTGTCAGTGGCCATGGCGGGCATCCTCGCTGGTCTCATCTCCCGCCCGCTACGGCACGTCCCAAAGGCCCACGCCGTGCTGGCCAGCAGTGGCCGGGGCCGGACGCGGAGCGACTCGCCAGCACCAGAGCGGCCCGGCCCAGGATGCTCCGCAGACTGAACTCCCGGGGCCCCCGGCCCTGCCGCCAACGCGGGCAGGAGAATCCCCCGCAATGGAACAGACACTGCAGATCATCGCCATCGTCGTCGCCTCCTTCGGCACTGCGGCTCTGTCCGCGGTCGCCGGGTTCGGCGGCGGAGTGCTCCTGGTGCCGGTGTTCGTCGCCGTTTTGGGCACCCGGGACGCGGTTGCCGTCCTCACTGTCGCCCAACTGGCCAGCAACGGCAGCCGGGTCTGGTTCAACCGCCACGAGGTCGACCGGCGCCTGGTCGGCATCTTCGCTCTCGGCGCCGTCCCGGCCGCTGTCGGCGGCGCACTCCTGTTCGCCACCGCGCCCCTGCCTGCGCTCACCCGCCTCATAGGCGTGTTCCTGCTGGTCATGGTCGCCTGGCGGCGCTGGAAGCCGCACGCCGCCCGGCTGGACGACACCGCGTTCACCGCCGTCGGCGCCGTCTCTGGTTTCGGCTCCGCCCTGGTCGGCTCGGTCGGCCCGATGGTCGCCCCGTTCTTCCTCGCTCGCGGCCTGCTCAAGGGCGCCTACATCGGCACCGAGGCCGCTTCCGCCGTGGTGATGCACCTGACCAAGTTGGTGGTCTTCGGCGCCGCAGCCGTGCTGACCACCTCCAACGCCGTCATCGGCCTGGCCCTCGCACCTGCCAGCACCGCAGGCGCCTGGACCGGCAAGATAATCGTCGACCGGCTTCCCGCCCACGTTTTCGTCATCGTGGTCGAGATCGGCCTGGTCATCTCCGGTCTCCTGCTGGCCGTCACCGGCGGCTGACCATGCGCCTGGTCCGCCTGGCCATCATTACGGGAACCGGGGCAGCCTGGTCCCTCACCCGCTCAGCGACGGCCAGGGCCAAGGATCTCGGTCAGCGGCGGCGGAGTTCTCCGGACCAGTGCCGGAGCTGGTCTTCGAGGGTGATGTTGTCGCCGCGGGCCACGGTCTGGAGCAGTTGGGCGCACACGGTTGCTTCGGCGGCGAGGCCGGCCGGGCTGCCCAGGACGGGGAAGGCGTCGCGGACGCGGGCGGCGGTGTCCGGCTGGAGCAGCGTGTAGGCGTAGAGCGTGGCGGCGTCGAACCCCTCCGGAGGTTGGCCCCAGCCCTCCCAGTCAAGAATCCGCAGGGGCTCGGTGACGTTCGCCCAGTGCAGGTCGGAGTGGGCGGTGGTCCAGCAGGTCCCGGCGGGCGCCGGGATGCCCGCGAACTCGGGGATGGCCCGGTCCATGTACTGCTGTCGTACGGCGACGCGGTCGGTGTCGACGGCCGACACCTTCTGAAGCGTCCCGGCGAGGTCGGCCCTCCAGGAGTCTGGCAGCTGGAGGCCGTGCTGGAGGATCGGGTCGTCGGACAGGACCGGCTGATCGACGCGCACCGACAGCTCCGCCCGGTAGGCGGTACCGTCGTCGACGGCGTCGTGGACGGCCAAGAGCGCCGGCCGGTGCCCGGCGAGGTCGCCGAAGGCATGCGGCATCAAGGGCGCCATCCCACAACTTCCCCGACGCCTTGTCATCCGGCGCGGACATCAGCCGCAGCCACGCTGGTTGCCCGGCGGCGGTGCGGGCCGGGGCACCCAGGGTGCCCCCGCCCCATCCCCACAACTCCCCGCCCGGCGCGGTCTGCACGTCCAGGGCCTGGGCGGCTCGGGCGTGGTGGGCGCGCATGCGGCGCTCGGTGTCCGGGTCAGGAGGAGACGAGTACACCCGTGATCTCCCGCAACTGGGCGGCGGTCAGCGAGGGTTGGGCGATGGCGTCGGCCGCCTCCCTCCAGTGTGGCGCACTTGAGGCGGCGATGAGGACGTCCGTCACTTGGGCAGGACGCGACCGCCAGAACGCCCGCCTGTGAGGGGGTCAGGCCCGGCCGGATGAAGTCGGCGAGCTCCTGGTCGACCATGCCGGGCAGTTCACCGCCATGCAGCGGGGCGGAGGCCATCACCCGCAGGCCCGCGCCGGCGGCGGTCGGGAGCGGGCCCCGGCCGCGAAGGGCCTGGACGATGGGCATCATCCCAACGCCTGTCCGACGCCCGCGAGGCACGAGCCGGCGACCAACAGATGCGTGGAATCATCGCCGAAGTACTCAAAGAGACCTACTTCAAAGACAGCGGAAACCGCGCCACCACACTCACCGACGTCACCCTCGACGACATCGGCAACCTCGAGCTCGACTACTGACCTTCCACCTGCATCCGGGACGTCAGCCCCCCAAGGATCAGACAGAACGGGCGCGCCACGGCATTCTGACCGCCGCCTCACATCTCCGACGGCGGCAGGACGCGCCCTCCGGAACAGGGGCTGAGTTCCAGCGCCCGGCATCGGGAGCGTGGGTCCCGACCGTGATCGAAGCCCCACGCTCCGAGCTGTACTCCAGGGAATCAGGCGCCGCTCCATCCAGACAGCGGGAATGGATCCTCTCCTTCTTCACCGTCCGGGGAGTCAACGCCCGATACCCACAGAGTTATGCGCGTCTTTGCGGCTCTTCCTGAAGGGCCGCCCGATGCTCCCGCCCATCGGACGCGAGCGGCTCCGCCGGGCGACCCTCCAGTTCCCGCTGCCTGGCGGCCAGGGCCCTCGCCAGCATCTTCGCCCGGTAGGGGTTCGATGTACCGAGGGCCTTCGCCACCTCCACGGCCTCGTCCAACAGGGCCAACCGTCGCTCAGGCAACTCCCGCACCAGGGGCGATGCGCTTGCCTCCACCAGGACGTACGCCAGCTTCGACCCGTACGCCTCCGGCTCCACCTGTGTCAGAAGGCGGTAGATCCACAGCCCCTCGGCACCGCGCACCACCCGCCGGTTGGCACTGAGCAGCCTGACCCTCGCCAGCACAACCATGTCCTGATCCATCGATCCCCTTCGTCGCGCCACCCCCGGCCGGTGCACGTCACACGGCGAGACAGCACGGCTAACGCGCCGACAGCCGAGAACGGTTGCCGACACGTTGGCCGGGGAGTGGATGACGATGAGTCTGGCGCGCGGCAACAGCTGCCACAAGGCCGAACGGACGTGCGCTCGGTCCTACCAAAACCACCTCCGAACAGGCATGATGGACCTGACACTCGCGCAAGGCCCGTCTGCCACCCACTCGCTTGGACGCAAAACGGCATCCTGTGCATTGAGCACTGTGCATCGTGAAGTTGCTGGTCACGGGTCTGGTGTGTGCGGGGTTCGGGATGCTCGTGCTGGTCGTGGGGTGGATGACTTCGGTGAAGATCTTCGGTCACCGGGAAACTTCGCGGTTTGTGAGGACGGGCAGGGAGCTGACCAGGGCGGTCGCCCACGTCGGGTCGGTGCGGACCTTGCCGAGCACGCGCCAGTTCTTGAGGTGGGCGAAGCCGTGCTCCCCCGGTGCCCGGACCGCTGCCAGTGCGGTGTTCGACAGCTTCTGGCCGCGGGGTCAGGGGCCGGTTCCGGGCGGCCTTGTAGCCGGTGATCACCGCCGGGTCGGCGTCGGGACCGCTGTCGTCGAGCCCGACGAAGCCCAGGTCGGCGATGGCGCCGAGGCCGGCCGCCCGCAGCTTGGCGGTGAGCTGGTCGTGGCGGCAGGCAGTGATCTCCGAGGTGCGTCCGGGCCGGGCCGCCGAGACCCAGAGCAGTCGGCCGCGGTCGTCGGTGAGCGCGATGACGAGCAGGCCATGGCATTTGCTCTTGCCGGAGTAGTTCTTCCAGTTCTCTTTGCTCTCTTTACCGGTGCGCCGCCGGGTGCGGATCAGCGTGCCGTCCAACAGCGCCACCCCGCCACCCTTGTGGGTGATCTTTTTGAGGGCGCGGTCCAGGCGCGGGGCGCGGGCGGCCAGCAGGCCGACGACTTCCCGCACCCACCGGGTCACGGTGGTGCGGTGTATCCCGTTGCCGCCGGCCAGGTCGCCCGGCCGCTGGTCACAGCGTGGTACCGCGAGCACGATGGCGGCGATCCCCGAGGGCAGGGCCCGCCACCGTGATCTGATCTTCTTGCAGTGGCCGCGTATCAGATCGGCGAGCCAGTTCAGGGGGGCACTCGACAGCGGCAGGCGGGCAGTGCAGACAAGGCCGTCAGGGCCCTCGACGGGATGGTTGTTTTTCTTCACAGCAAACTCAACTGCCGCCGGGGGCCCGCGGGTTACGCCCGGTCGGCGCCCGCCTCCCTACGCCTGCGCGCGTGCGGTGAACCTGCCGTCGGGACGCTTGTGCAGCCAGCCGCGGTCGGCGAGCTTGGTCATCTTCGCCCGCAGCGGCTCCAGCTTGCCGCGCACCGAGGCGTCCAGGCCCAGCCGCTCGCCGACCGCCCTGACCTGCACCGGACCGTCGGCCTCCCGCACGATCGCCCGGATCTTGTGGTAGTCGCCGGGCAGCGCGCCCTCATCGGCCGCGTCGCTGCGGTGCGGTGCGGGATGAGCAGGACTGCTCGCCCGGCCACTCGCACCCCGCTCGGCGAGTTCTCGACGCTCCCCGCACCGCAGACGACCGCCGCAGGCACACGTCGACCAGACCGGCGTCAGTGAGTGCCACCGGCCCCGCCGCGAGCGGCGGGTCGGGCACCGAGCCGAACCAGAGGCTCAGGTGAGCGACCTGGTCGGGGTCCGTAATGATCACCAAGCCCGCGCCCGCACCTCCACCTGACACTCAGCCGAAGACCCGTACAACCACGGGACTTGAAGCCGCCCGGTTTCAGCCTGCGAACGTTTCTGCCCGCGTGTTTTGCGCGAGGTATTGACGCTGATCACCGGAACCCTATTATCCAGTTGCTCGACACTTCGACCCGTGTTCGCTATGCCGAACACTTCAGGGCCGCACCACACCGCCTCCGGACAGCCCCTGACGGGCCAGACCGGAGTCGCTTGCTCAAGGATGACGAGGTCCTTATGCACAGACGTATTCTCAGCCGCAGACGTCCGCCCGCGGTGCTCGCCGCCGTGGTCGCGGCCCTGGCCGCGCTGGCGGCGCTGCTCGTCGCCGGCCCGGCTCAGGCGGCCACCACCAGCGACGTGCGCGGTGTTGCTTCCGGCAAGTGTCTCGACGTGTCGGGCTTCAGCCAGACCGACGGCGCGAACGTCCAGATCTGGGACTGCCACGGTGGGATCAACCAGCAGTGGACGTTGACGGACAGCAGCCAGCTGACCGTGTACGGCAACAAGTGCCTGGATGCCCGGGGCGGCGGTACCACGAACGGGACCGCGGTGCAGATCTGGTCGTGCACCGGCAGTGACAACCAGCAGTGGCGGGTGAACTCCGACGGCACGATCGTCGGCGTGCGGTCCGGGTTGTGCCTGGAAGCCGCGGGCTGGGGTACGGCCAACGGCACGGTGGCGCAGCTCTGGTCGTGCACCGGCGGCGCCAACCAGAAGTGGACCGGCCTGGCCGGGGCGAGCAACGCGTGTGCTCTTCCGTCGACCTACCGGTGGAACTCGACCGGCCCGCTGGCGCAGCCGAAGGCGGGGTGGTCCGCGCTCAAGGACTTCACCAGCGTCGTCTACAACGGCAAGCACGTCGTCTATGCCACGTCGCACAACAACCTCGCCGGTAACGATGGGCGCTGGGGATTGGCGACCTTCAGCCCCTTCACGAACTGGTCCGACATGGCCACCGCCACCCAGACCACGATCCCCTTCGACGGCATCGCGCCGACGCTGTTCTACTTCGCGCCGAAGAACATCTGGGTGCTCGCCTACAACGGGGGTTGGCCCTACAGCTTCTCCTACCGCACCTCGACCGACCCCACCAACCCCAACGGCTGGGGCCCGCAGCAGGATCTCTTCACGACCACCCTCCCGGACGTTGTGAATCCCGACGGCACGACCCGGAAGAGGGGCCCCCTCGATGTGACCCTCATCGGCGACGACACGAACATGTACATGTTCTTCGCCGACGACGAGGGCGGCATCTACCGCGCCAGCATGCCCATCGGCAACTTCCCGGGCACCTTCGGTTCGTTCACGAAGATCATGAGCGAATCGGCGCTCGACCTGTTCGAGGCGCCGGAGGTCTACAAGGTCCAGGGCCAGAACCAGTACCTCATGATCGTCGAGGCACAGAACTACACGGGGTACGGTCGCTACTTCCGTGCGTTCACGGCCACCAGCCTCAACGGCACCTGGACACCGTCACCGCAGGCCAACACCGTGACCAGCCCCTTCGCCGGCAGTGCCAACAGCGGCGCGACCTGGACCAAGGACATCAGCCACGGCGATCTGGTTCGCACCAACCCCGACCAGACCAAGACCATTGACCCCTGCAACCTGCAGTTCCTCTACCAGGGGCGCGACCCCAGCAGCGAGGGCGGGGACTACGGCCTCCTGCCGTACCGCCCGGGGGTACTGACACTGCAGCGCTAGCCAATGGCGTGACACAGGTCCGGCTCCGCTGTTCCTGACGTTCGCGGGCCACGACGTACGCCGAACCGGGTGAGCGTCACAGCGAGCGATCAGGAACAGGTGGAGTTGGAACGGCGGGCTCGGTACAAGACCGAGCCCGCCCGTGCACGTGGAGAACCCGGATGGTGGCGGCCTCGTCCTGGTCGACCACGAGATGCGGAACGTGTCAAGCCTGGTGAGTCGGTCGGTTTCAGGGTTTGTCGAGTGAGCCGGGGTCGCCGGCGTCCGAGGTGATCACTGGGCGGCGGCGTGGTCGTCCGGCTGGTTGATCCACACGTTGGTGGGGATGATCGGCGGGGTGGGTGGCTTGTTGACGAACCGTTCGGGGTTGCGCAGGTAGACGGCGGTCAGGACGTCGGCGCGGACGGCGACCATCCAGACGAGGGTGTAGCGGCTGTAGATGTCTATGATCGAGTACAGGTGGTAGAAGACCCGTTTGCCCGGTCCGCGCAGCCGCGTTACGTCCCGGGAACGGATCTCGTTCGGGCGGGTGGCCGGCAGTTCCGGTTCGGCGTGCGCTGGGTGGACGGCGTGGCGGCGACGCTCACGGACCTCGTCGGGCTCGCGCAGGATGCGGTACATGGTGGACACGCCGACCACGTACACGCCTTGGTCGAGCGGCTGTTGGTATACCGATGCCGGGGCCGTGTCGGCGAAGTCGCCGGTGTTGAGCGGCGACCGCACGGTGGCCCGCTCTTGGGTCGACAGGGCGCGTGGCTGCGGTCGTGCGGCGGGCGCGGCTTGGCCGATGGCCGCGGGGACTGGCGGTGACGGCGGTAGTGGCCGGCCTGTGCCCGGCCGGTGGCCCGGTACGCATCCCCGGGCAGGGGCGTGAGCTCCGCCACGGCCGTCTCGATCGCGACGTCGATCATCTGGTCTCGCCCTGGTCGGTCGCGCTGTCGGAGGCGAGCTGACCCGTTGCGTCGGTAGAGACGGACCGGCCAACGGCGGGTCCATTGAGCGCGCTTCAGTGAAGATCCGACTGGACCTCGGTCAGTCGATGCCTTCGACGATGCGGAAGTCGCGCTCGACGCCGTCGGAGAGGGCGACCAGCGCCTCCTGGTAGGCCGCGCTCTCGTGCGCCGCGACGGCCTGCTCGAAGCTGTCGAACTCGATCAGGACGGTGCGCTCGGCGATTCCGGCGTCATCCGCCACGACCCGACCGCCACGGGCGAAGGTTCGACCGCCCCCGGCCTGGACGGCCGGAGCGGCCAGCCTCAGGGCGGGGACCAGCAGCCGCGCCTCGGAACGCGCCACCGGGAACGCCTTCACCGCGACCCCGCCGACCGGCTGCCCGGTCACTGCTTCGGCCCTTCGCGGTCCTGGCTTTCGAGCTCTGCCAGATGCTTCAGCGCCGGAAGGGCCGCCACCAGCGCCTCGACCTCGTCGCCGGTGAGCTCGCCGATCAACCGCTCGAACGCGTGGACGCCCGCCTGGCGCCGCGTCCGGACATAGGAGGCGCCGGCCTCGGTCAGGCACACCAGTGTGACCCGCTTGTCGGACGCGTCGCCCCGCCGCTCGACCAGGCCGGACTCCTCCATCACCCGCACCAGGGCAGTCATCGCGGGCTGGGTGACGCCCTCGACCGCGGCCAGATCGGTGATGCGCCGCGGGCCGGTCCGGTCCAGGGTGGCCAGGGTGGCGGCGGACGTCAGGCTCATGTCCCGGGGCAGGCGTCTCGCGGCCCTGGTGGCCAGGCCGTAGAGGGCTGCCCCGATGGCGGCGGACGCGCCAGGAGCGGTGTCTTGACGACTCATGCTCAAAGCATAGCATTTTTATATTCATAATTTATGGAAATGGGACTGTCGCGGGCGGCCTCGATCCGCACCCGCGACGGCGGCCGGCCATCGCGCTCGGTGCGCGGCCGGAACCTGCCGCGCCCGTCGACCAGGAAGTGCTCGTCCAGCACCTCCGGCGCGTGGTGGGCCATGGCCGCCTCAGTGCCCGGCGACAGAACGGCGGCCCGCGCGCCCGCCCACGGCGTTCCAGCAGTACCTCGACAAACGAGGACTGCCCCGGCCCCTGTGGTGGAGGCAGGGTAAATGACCCCGAACCTCAAGATTCCCGACAGAGTTGCTCATTGATCAGACGCCCTCCGAGGCACGACGAGCTCGCCTACGGCAAGGAACTGGACGAGGCAACGGGAGACACCGGGCCCACGACCTTCTGCGGCATCGTGACCCCAGTGGCCAAAATGCTGGACTGGCTGATCGGGCCACCACCCCCTGGCTGCCCACCACGTCATCGGCGAGATCATCGGAGACGCCGAGCGCCGCCTGGAAATCCCGCGCGACGTCACCGCCGAATCCATCCGCACCGCACTGGGGCTGGACAGCCAGCTCCCCCGTCAGACGCGGCTGGAGTTCCTCGAGCGCGTCCTGCCTCCGGCACCTCACCGCTGAACGCGTTCTGCCGGACCGGCGCTTGGCCGGCGCGCTGGTCCCCGGTACCGCGAGCAGTGCCTCGGCATGCGGTCCCCGGTCACGCCGGGCAAGCCGCACCGTGCGGCGATGATGGCGCTCCAGCAGTCCGGGAATCTGCTCGCGGAAGGTCTGCCGCCCGCAGCCCAGGACCGGACAGACCAGGCGCCGTACCCGCAGGTGGACCAATACCTGACGGCCGTCGACCGGCACTTCCGTCACCGCCCGGCGATGATGACCGGGCACCTTCGCCGTCGGCGTCCCGCACACCGGACACGGCACCGCCACCTCCCGAGTGCGAGCCGTGACCACCACCGCGCCGCCGCCGTCCACCACGTCCTCGACAACCAGCACCGACAGCCCAGAAACACCGTCCTGATAAGGGAGTTGGCATCCACCACGAGATCATGATCTAGGACGGCTACTCGGCGTCACCACCGACTACGGGCCAGGCCCGTGAAATTGACACACCCGCCGTGGGGCCACGATTGGCGCGGCCGGCCACGGCGGGTTGCTCGACTGTGGGTTGGTTACGGGATGAAGCCGTAGTCCAACTGCTTGGTGAGCTTGGTCTTGTCGCCCTTCAGGGACAGCAAGAGCGTGCGTGCCAGGGTGCCGCCGAAGCGGGTCCCGCCGTCGGCGGTCGGGACCGTGTCGATGAAGCTCTCCACCAGCCCGTTGGGCATCACGTAGTGCGAGTACTGCTGCGTCGGGGCGTCCTCCGGGTTGCCCAGGACCAGTGCGCTGCCGTTGAGCGGCTTGTAGTCGCTGCGCAGGGACGGACCGACGAACCCGTAGAGGCCGTCCCAGCCGCTCAGCCCCGGCGCGAACGTGAACTTGTGGCTGATGGTGAACAGGTAGTACTTGCCGTTGCGGATGACCAGGTGGGGCCGTTCGGTCTGCTGGTTCACACAGTTGGCCGAGAGCAGCGGGGGCTGCAGCCGCCATTTGCCCATGCTGTCGCTGTCAGCCGTGGCCAGCCCGATGTTGCCCGTGTAGTACTTCGCGTTCTCCGGCACCTCATGGCCGGCCGGGACGTCACCTATGTCGCGCTTGGTGCACTGGTAGCTGCCGGCGACACCGGCCGTATTGCCCTCGAACAAGATATGGATCTTGCGGTCCCGGGGGTCTCGGAAGACGAACGGGTCGCGGAAGGCGTAGATGATCGGGCCCGCCTGGGACTGTTGCATGGTCTGGTACAGCTTGCCGTCGGCCTCGGCGATGATGCGGTGGTTCTGGAACCCGTCGAACCACACGTGCGTCCTGTCCGCGTGGATCCGGCCGCTCGCCATCGCCAGGCGCTGCAGGGGATCGTTGGGGTCGACCCCACCGTTGTCGCGCCCGGAGGCGGTGTAGAAGGAGTACACCTTGTCGCCGACGAGCGCCGCCGAGCCGGCCCACTGACGTGAGCCGAACGCGGTGCCGGGCTGGAACAGGTCGCCGCCGTACTTCCAGCTCTTGGCGTCACGCGAGTAGTAGTAGCCGATCTTCGCGTACCAGTGCCGGTCACCGAAGGGGACCGAGCGCGGGGCCGTCAGCGCGAAGATGACATGCCAGCCCTTGTAGGTGGCGGTCTTCGTGTTGAGCTTGGTCAGCGGCCAGGTGTCCCACTGCCACACCCTGTCGCTGATCACCGGAAAGTCGGGAGACACACGGGGGGCGGTGTTGGTCTTGTCCTGCCGGAGCTTCAACGCGTCCGCGCGGGACCAGACGGCGGTGTAGTCGTCGTCCGCGCTGTACTGCCGCGTTCCCGTCTGGGACGAGGCCGGTGTGTCGGCGGAAGCCGGTGTCGCCACACCGCCCAGCGCCGCGAGGGCCATCAAGCCCGTGGCCAGCCGGAGCAGCACTCTTCGTGCTCTGCGCATGCGTCGTCCTTCCAAAGAGGGTGATCGAATGGAACAGAACTAGAAGCGATTGCATGCGCTGCTACCCCCCGCCTCGCCTGATACTCCCTCACCTCTCGCCACTGGCAATGAAGTTCTGGGCTCAGGAAGTTAAGAGGATGTCTCACGTGGTGATGTCGTGAGGCGCAGGCCGCCTGGATCGCGGCGGGGTTCCTGATCGAATGCATGCAGAAGGTCGACCAGGTCCACCAGTTCCACGTCGATGTCCGCGGCGACGCCGGCACCGGTGACGGGGCGGCTGCGGCCCGGGCCGAGACGGAAGCCGGGACAGCCCCGGGATGGAAGATCTCTCCTCCCTCGGGCGCTGTCTGGTTCGGGCGGGATGTCGCACGTAGCGAACCCGGTCTAGGAACGACGGAGCGCCCGACCGGGCCCGGGCGCTCCGCACGATGTCGCGCACTCCCGGTGCGGTGGTGCGCATTGAAGGTGGGGCCGGTGCGGGTGGCGGTGCGGGTGGAGCGCGCACCGCCACCCGGTAGCACACATCGCAGTGCGCGGCGCGGCTCGGGGATGAGGCGCAATGCCAGCGCGGGAGGGGGCCGACAGGGCCGGGATCGTCTATCACACAGCCCCTTGTCTGCCATTTTGACCAATCGGCAAATATACGGCTGGTCACACGAAATCGGTGTGCGGGCGGCTCCAGAGGGCGCGTGCCGCGCTCCCGCCGGGCGGTGCGCACCGACTCGGGCGGGCGGTGCGCGCGTGGCCGCACCAGTTGCGCGCACCAGTGCGGCGGCCGGGAGTCCGCGACATCGTCGGTGCGCGCACCGGATGTCGGGATGTCGCGCACTCACTTCTGGCGGCGTCGGCGCGCGAACCCCCACGGATTCGGCCGGCCGCCTGGGTACTGCCGCGTTCGGCGACGGCGCTGCGGCTGCTTCAAGGGCGGGTACAGCGCCGCTTTGCGACCGCCGGCTCTCCTCAACAAGCTGTCGGATCTGTTGCAGTCCGCCGGGCCCGGTGTGCCGCTCCAGGTGCGTGTCGCTCGGGCGAGAGCTGACGCCCGGTCGGGTCCATCATGCGGGTCCTCCGCCTTCAAGTGGGTCGGTCCCCGCACCCTGGCCGCTGCCCGACGGCTCCGGGCCCGCCTGCCGGTCGCGTCCCGACGGTTGGCCCGGCGACTTCGTCCCCCGTCCCGCAGGACGGATCCCACCGCACTCTGCTGGAGCCGCACCGTGCGCACGGCGGTCACGTCCGCTGGTCAGGTCCGGGGCCGTTTCCGCGCTCGGCGCCGGGCTGCTTGGTTTCGTAAGCGAGAGCGGGCAACGTTTATCGCTGGTTTTGGGCAGCATTTAACGATCAGATCGCTCGGAAATATCGATGAGAGCTGACAACACTGGCGCATGCCTGCCGTCGTTGGGTGACCTGTTCCGACATCGTCTGCCGGTGATCTTCGCTGATACGGTCCGATCATGTCGCGCCTGGTGAAAGTCCCTGGGTACGTACGTTTCTTGACCGCCTCGTCTGTGTCTGCGTTCGGTTCTCAGGTCACGGGGCTGGCGTTGCAGATCCTTACCGCCGTGGCACTGAGCGCATCCGCCACCGAGGTAGGCATCGTCAACGCCGCCCGCTGGGTTCCGTATCTGCTCTTCGGACTCATAGCCGGGGTCGTGGTGGACCGCTGGCGGCGCAAGCCGATGATGGTCGCCACGGACCTCGGAAGGGCGGTCCTGCTCGGTGCGATACCCGTGCTGTATGCGCTGGATCGGCTCAGCATCCCCGCTCTGTGCATGTTCGTCTTCGTGTTCGGGGTGCTGTCTTTGCTGTTCGAGGCGGCGAACCAGTCGTATGTGCCACAGCTGGTACCAAAAGAGCTGCTCAACGCGGGATACGCCCGTGTGCAACAGGCCGACGCGGTGGCCGGCTCGACGGGCCCTCTGATCGCCGGGGTACTGATCAAAATCATGGGAGCGCCGCTTGCCGTGCTGGTGGACGCCCTCACCTATCTGATATCCGGCCTGCTGCTCGCCTCGGTGAAGGCGCCCGACTCCGTCCCCGATCGAGGTGCACGGCGTAGCCTGGGCAGCGAGCTGCGCGAGGGCGTGGCATGGGTCTACCGGCATCGCACGCTGGCGTCCATCGCCCTGACCTCGCACGCGATGCTCTTCTTCAACAGCATGGTGAGCACCGTCTTCGTGGTCTTCGCCCTGCAGAGCCTCAAGATCGGGGAATTCGGTCTGGGGGTCACGTATGCCTGCGCGAGTGTCGGCGCGGTACTCGGCGGTGCGCTCTCCGGGCGCGTGGCCAGAAGACTGGACGTCGGCGCCACTCTGATCGCCTTCCGCCCGCTCGCCGCCATCGGCTGGCTGTCTTTGGTCCTGGCTGAGCGCGGACCATGGGCGCTCGCCTCCGTGTCGCTCGCCTTCTTCCTCGTGTCCCTGGCCATCGGCATTGAAAGCCCGGTGGAGATGAGCTACCGCCAGGCGGTGACACCCGACCGGCTGCGCGGGCGGATGAACGCGACGATCCGCTCGATGAACTGGGGAATGGTAGCGGTGGGGGCCCCACTTGGCGGAGTACTCGCCGACCAGGTCAGCTATCGCTTCGCCCTGTGGATCGGACTGTCCGGAGCAGTCATCCAGGCACTCGTGCTGACGGTTTCTCCCACCCGGCGGGCCCGTACTGCCGACGAACTCGATCCCTCGACAGCTGATCTGACACGGCACGGCGAAGAAGCCGCTGCCGGGGAGAGCAAGGACTGATCAGCTCGCGGCGGCATTTTGGACCTGGGAGGCCCTGGTGCTGGCGAGGCGGTAGGAGTCGCTGCCGGTCTCGATGATGTTCCCTCCGAAGCGGTCGACGATGGCCGCGCAGAGCCGCGGATCGGTGAAGATCTTCGTCCACACGCCGAACGACTCGTTCGAGGCGATGGCGACGCTGTTCTTCTTCTCCCGCTCGGTCAGAACCTGGAACAGCAACTCCGTACCGCGGTGGTCCAGTTCTATGTATTCCGAGCTCGTCGATCGCGAGGAGGTCCACGCGACCGTAGCGGGCGATGGTCTTGGCCAGCACCTTCTCGTCCGCGGCCTCGACCACCTCGTTGACCAGTTTGGTGGCAAGCGTGTAGCGGAGACCCGGTAGCCGGCTATCGCGGCTTCGGTGCCAAGAGCGATGAGCAGGTGGGACTTGCCGGTGCCGGAGTCGCCGATCAGGCAGAGCGGCAGGCCCTTCTTGACCCAGTCGCAGGTGGCCAGTTAGCGCCGCTTTGCGTGGGCTGGAATCGGCACGGCCGACGGCCGCCACTCTCGCCTGATCAATCCGAACACCCACGAGTCGGAAACTTCGCCGTTCACGACGCAGTCTTCCCGCAATGTCCCTTCACGCATGAATCCGATCTTCTCCAGGACCCGGGCAGATGCCACGTTGCGCGTGTCGGTCTCGGCCTGGATTCGATTCAGGTCCAGTGTGTCGAATGCCCACTGCAGCAGGGCGTGTGCCGCCTCCGTCGCGTAGCCGTGGCCCCACATCGCCTCGGCAAGGCAGTAGCCCAACGACGCGCTGCGGTAGTCCGGGTTCCATTCGGCCAGAACGCACCAGCCGACGAAGGCCCCGTCAGAAGCACGGTCGATGGCCACCCGCGCTCCGGTGCCTTCGTCCGCCATCGTCCGGCACATCGCGATGAAACGCTCGGCGCGGGCCCGGTCGGTCCACGGCGGGGAGTCCCAGTAGCGCATCACATAGGTGCTGCTGTGCAGCGCGAACAGGGGGTCCGCGTCGGCGTCGGTGAAGGGTCGCAGTCGCAGGCGAGCGGTGTGCAGTATGGGGGTGGCCAAAGTCATGCGCACCATCTTGCGTCCTCATGGGGAGGGCAGAACACCGAATATCCGATCACGGTCCGGCCCTGACGACCAAGGCACCGCCTACCAGCAGATCGTGGGTGCCTTCAACCAGCACCCCCGACCAGACAGTCAGGGTCTGCGAACGGCACGACTACTCGGCCTGCCCACCGACGGCCCAGACGTGAACGTCAACCGCAGCCGCCTCGGACGCCAAGGCTTCCTCGCCCAACCACGCAAGGCCACTACTAGAAACGGACTTAACGACCTCTCAGAAGACTGGCCGGCACCGGTACCTACAAGCGCGCCAACCGCCCTGCGCCCCTGGAGAAGGCAGTCGACCGCCACTGAGGAGTAGACACCGTCTATCTTCCTTGGTAGATAGCGTCTATGAGCGAGCCGAACATGGGGCTGCGGTCCCGGCTGGTCGATGTCGGGGTCGAGTTGGTGACGACGGAGGGCGTGCAGGCGCTCTCCCTGCGGGAGATCGCGCGGCGGGCGGGCGTGTCGCACGGGGCACCGCGCCGCTACTTCCCGACCCACCTGGAGCTGTTGTCGGCCATCGCGCGCCGGGGGTTCGAGGAGTTGGCGGGTCGGGGGGCCGCGGCGCTCGGGGACGGCACAGCGAGCCCGCGCGAACAGATCGCGACGCTGGGGCGCGTGTATCTCGACTTCGCGCTCACCCACCAGGGCATGCACGAGCTGATGTTCCGTCATGATTTGCTCGAGAGCAATAGGTTGGGGTTGCGGGACGCCAGCCTGCCGATCTTCTCCCTGCTGGTGGATCTCGTCGGACGGGCCCGGTCCGATGCCGACGCCCCCCTCGTCGCGGGCGCACTGCTGGCGAACCTGTACGGCATCGCCCAGCTGTGGACGTGGGGCAGCCTCCAACTCACAACGGGCGCCGACGACTTTGTCCCCCTGCTCGACACCGCACTGGAGGCACACCTGGGGAGGGAGGGTCGATGACGGCGTCCTCCTCGGAGGCCGGCATCGACCGGGGCAGGCCGTTACGCGCGCCGCACCGCCGCCTCACGCTCGCCAACAGTGTGCTCGGTGCCGTGATCGTCGCCCTCGACGGGACGGTACTGACGATCGCCCAGCCCACCCTGCGGCGAGATCTCGACGCGTCCCTCACCGAGGTCCAGTGGACCAGTACCGGCTATCTGATCGCGGTTGCGGGGCTGTTGGTGTTCGCGGGGCGGATTGGCGACCGGTTCGGTCATCAACGGGTCTTCTCATTGGGCGTGTTGGGGTTCGGCGCGGCCTCGGCGGGGATCGGATTCGCACCCGAAGTGGGCTGGGTGATCGGGTTGCGGGTCGTCCAGGGCGTCTTCGGCGCGCTGTTGCAGCCCGCCACGCTAGGAATGCTGCGGGCCGCGTACCCGCCCGGCCGGCTGGGGATGCCCATCGCGCTGCGGACCAGCGCAATCGGGGTGGCGGCCGCGGCCGGTCCGCTGGTCGGCGGTGTGCTCGTCTCCCAGCTGGGCTGGCGGGCGGTGTTCTTCCTCAACGTTGTACCGGCTCTGGTCATGGGTCTCCTGGCGCTGGCGGTGCGTCCCCCGGAGACGGAGCGGACGAGGCAGGGGCCCGGGCCCCGGCTCGATCTGCCCGGCGCCGCGCTGCTCGCCGTCGCCCTGGCGGCTTTCGTGCACACGCTGGTCGGGGTGCCGGAGCACGTCTGGACGGCGACCGGTGCGGTCGGCCTGCTGATCGCGGCCGTCTCGGCCAGTGCCCTCGTCCGCCATGAACGACGCACCCTCGACCCGCTTTTGCCGCCGGCCTTGCTGGGTTCGGCGACGGTGAGTGCGGCACTCGGGGTGCTGGTGGCCGCGTCGGCGGCGATGTTCGGGGCGCTGTTCGTGTGCAGCTTCATCCTCCAGGACGTCCTTGGCATGGACCCGCTGCGCACCAGTCTCGTCGCCCTGCCCGGCGGCGTGATGATGGTGCTCGGGGCGCCACTGTCGGCCGTACTGCTGCGCCGATGGGCCGCCCGTCCCACCGCCCTCGCGGGGACGGCGCTGCTCACCACCGGGGTGCTGGCGCTGTCCCGGCTCGGCCCCGGGTCGTCGACGGCGCTGATCGGCAGTGGGTTCCTGCTGCTGGGGGGTGGTTTCGGCGCGCTGATGGTCACCGCGACCACCGTCGTCGTACGGCATGCGCCGCCGGAGTCGGCCGGGGTGGCGGGCGGGCTCCAGCAGACCGCGATGAACGTCGGCCCGACACTGGGAGTGGCGGCCGCGACCACGCTGATGCCCCTCGGCACGGGCTACGCACTACTGGTCCTGGCCGGCGTGGCCGCGCTCGGTGCTCCTCTTGCCATACGAATGCCCCGACCCGCCCGCCCCGCGAGGGATGGAACGCGATCAGTGCGCAACGATGAAGACAAGAAGGACGAACGCGAGCCGTGATCCGGGCCACCGGAGAAGAACCACTATGGAACGGACTGCGCCGAGAGGGAGACTGTAAAGGGCCGCGCAGCGAGGCCAGCATCCAGGCGACACGGCGGCGCGCACCGGTCCGGAGAACAACTCCAAGCTGCTTGGGGCGGGATGAGCGCACGCGCTGTACCGGGTCGAGCCCGTGCTCGTAGCCGTGCTCAAGCGGGCCCTTCGTCCTTGCGGACACCCGCCCTGTCTGCTTCGTCAGGATACTGACGGGTGATCAGCGGAAGTACCACCTGGCCGACGACCGCGACGAGGCGACCGTGGACGATCGCGTCCCGCGAGTGGATGGCGAGCTTGATCGGCCTGGACATCGGGTGAGGCGAGCAGCGGCAGATCGCGACGCCAGCGTCCTCCTGTCGCGGCGGCGGTCGCAGGCCCGCCAGGCACCGGCCGACCGCCGACGCGACATTGGCGGCCGCGGTCGCCGCCCGCGCCTACGCCCTCAACGAGCAACCCGAGCAGGCCCGCCAAGCACTGGCCGCAGGCGACGCCCTCATGGACCGGCTCCCCGAATCCGAGCGGTCGGATACGTGGCTGACATACGGCGAGCAGGAGCACCACGTCCACTTGAGCCACGCCTTCACCACTCTCGCAGACACCCGCCGCGCGTTGGAGAGCCAGCAGCGGGCGCTGGAGCTGTCCGCGCCGACCAGCACCATGGCGCGACGAACGCGCCGTACGCAAGTTGCGAGACGTCCACGCCGCCTGAAGCTGGTCAGCCCAGGGGCAGCGTCAGGTATGCGGCCTTGCCGTCGGGGGAGCTGATCGTTGTGGTGCTGCCGTCGACGCTCGCGTCCGAGTAGAGCGGGTCCTTGCTGGTGACGACCAGCATCAGCTGGTGGTCTTGGGGCAGGTCGTATCCTGCGGCCTGCAGTTTCCAGGTGGCACTGTGGTCCTGGTCGGGGGCCAGGCCGGTGAGCGTAAGTGGTTCGTGGGTGATGATGCGGGCCATGCTGTCGGGGCCGAGGTCGAAGAGGTAGGCCACCAGGGTCGTGGACCGGGCCGTGCTGCGCACGGTCAGCGTGAGTTCGCAGATGCCCCGGATCTGGCGTGCGGCGCCATCGTGGCTGTCCGCCGCGATCGGATCGCTCGTCCAGACCGCGAGGTTCTGTCGGTCGAACTTTTCCGTGACGTAAGTCTTCGGGTTGCCGTTCCACTCGGCCTGGCCGCTCGTGATGACGGCGTCCGCCGCGATGGCCTCGGTCGGCTGCCCGGCGGTGAACTCCCGCTCCCAGCCCGTTTCCGGTTCAGTTGCCAGGCCGCCGTCGCGGTCGTCCGATGCGGTGGCCGTCAGGTACCACCGTTCGGTGGAGGTGGTGACGTCCTCCCAGGACGGGCTGGACTCGCGGTCAGCAGGTGTGACGATCTCGCTTTTTCCGGTCTGCGGATCGGTCCGGG
This sequence comes from Streptomyces sp. NPDC043427, assembly GCF_056436655.1. NCBI lineage: Bacteria > Bacillati > Actinomycetota > Actinomycetes > Kitasatosporales > Streptomycetaceae > Streptomyces > Streptomyces sp. NPDC043427. The sequence continues at coordinate 75,737 of NZ_JBWKCC010000009.1, forward strand.
TCTCGTAGGTGAACATGATCTGGCTGTTGACCGGGGACCAGGTGGGCACCTCGTTGTCGATCCCGCGCACGTGGTGGTCCAGCCAGGCGAACGCCTCCTCGACCGGCTGGTTCGGCCCGCTGAACGGGATGGTCAGACCGGCGCCCTCGGGTGCGGCGTGGTCGCCGATCCACAGGTTCAAGTGCTTGGGCACAGTCAGGCCGTTGAAGTGCTCGATGACCTGGTTGACCGGAAACAGCGTCTCGTGCCAGGTGTTGGAGAAGAACGTGGGAACGCCGCGGGCATTGGTCTCGTCGGTGCAGGAAGAGGGAGATCGCTCCTTGCCCCACTCCTCTACGGTGTGGAGGTTCTGGCCGGCCTGGAAGTCCGCCAGGATCTTCTGAGTGGCCTCGTCGAACTTCCGCTCGACCGGACCGCCGGTGAAGTTGATCAGGGCCGTCACCGCCGCCAGGTGCCGGGTGTCGTGCTGGAGGAGACTCGTGGCCAGGTCGCCCCAGGTGCTCAGAGCCACGACCGCGGCCACGCGCTTTTTTGGATCGTGCGCCGCGACCAGCTGGCTGATGCCCGAACCGTAGGACTCGCCCAGGAAGGCGATCCGGCTGGGGTTGAAGTGCTGCTCCGCGTAGTCGATGACGGTTGAGCCGTCTCTGCAGTCAAGGGGTCCGGCGACGTCGATCGTGCCCCCGGAGGTGAACGGCCCGTCGATGTAGCCCTTGCCAGGCACGGCCATCGTGAGCCCGATCCCACGCGGGGTGTAGGCCAGAACGTGGTAGCCGCGCAGCGCCAGCTGGAGGTACGTGTACTCGAACAGGCCCCAACCGAAGGGCGTCCAACCGGCGGGCACAATCACCACGGGAGCGGGTTCATCGGTCTTGAGCTTGATCGTGTGCGCCGACAGCTGTACGCCGCCCTCGGCAGTGATGCGGGGAAAGCCGATGGTCGCCTTCTGCTGCACCTGCTCCGTCAGCCTCTGGAGGTCAGGGGGCAGTACCGGCTGCTCAGCCGTGCCGTCCAAGGTGGCGATCAACGCCTCGGCGACGTGGGCGGCGGCCGGGTCCAGCGACGTGGGCGAGGTGTAGATGCCGTGCCGGGCGATCCGGCTCAACTGTGCTGCGGTACCCACGACGTCGTTGTTGTGCGGGTGGCTCACGATGCCTGTCCTCTCCCTGTCGCCGACCGAGCCTGAGGCACCGCCGGCACATGCCGTCTGCCGGAGACCCCGGCATTTCCCCGATCCTGTCGGTCCACTCCTCCACCGAGGGCACAGGGCGCAGGGTGTGCAGAAGCACGGCAACCACTCAGCGCGATCCGAGCGCCCCCTGAACGCCACGCGCGCCCCGCGCGAAGGGGCTACGGCCCACGGCACCTTCGCCGGCCCGTAGTTGAGGGACGTCCGGGACGCGAACGGGTCCGCGCGGGTTCAGCGCGCTTCAGCACGCATCGTGCTCAACCTCTGACGGATGATCCCGGAACACCGGTGCCACGACTATTTCGGTACCGGTGGTTTGCCGCAAACCGCAATGCCGGCCCGGCGGAAGTCGTTCAGGGCGGCAGCCGTCGTGTCCGGGGCCACCCCGACCGAGTAGTCGAGGCGTACGCGCGTACGAAAGCCTGCCGCGACGGCATCCAGGGCGGTCGCACGCACACAGTGGTCCGTCGCGATGCCCACCACATCGACCTTCTCGACTTTGCGGGCGCGCAGCCAGTCCGCCAGCAAGGTTCCCTCCGCGTCCGCGCCTTCGAAACCGCTCTTGGAGGCGCTGTGGGCGCCCTTGAAGAAAACGGCGTGCACCTTGCCGTCCATGACGACCGGTGCGAAGTGGGGGTGGAAGTCGGCTCCTTCGTCTCCTGCCACGCAGTGCACGGGGAAGCTGTCATGGAAGTCCGGGGTCTGGGAGAAATGGCTGCCCGGATCGATGTGATGATCCCGGGTGGCCACCACGTACTGGTACTCACGCCCCGCGCTCCGCTCGACCAGGTCCGCGATCGCCGAGGCGATCCGCGCCCCTCCCTCAACGGGAACGCTGCCCCCTTCGCAGAAGTCGTTCTGCACATCGACCACAACCAAGCCCCGGCTCATCACGACCACCTCTCAGCACGGTGGAACACAGGAAAGAACCACTGCGGCCATCCCTTCCGATGCTGGGCGGTCACAGTAGGAAGCGCCCGACCAGCTACGCCGAACGGGTGGCCTCAAGCCGGGCAGCACTGGGCACTGGTCCGGCAACCGGGACGGGGCGATCTGCGCCCCGTCCTCAACGGCGTCCTGTCCCCCGCCCGGCACAGGGATCCCGCGGAGTCCACATCTCTGTTGGACGTACGGTTCGGAGGAAACACGAGGCCGCGATGAGTGAGCGGGTACAGGACGGCTAGAACTTTTCCGGGGGTACAGCATCGGTGCTCTGGACGCGGGCGGTCAGCACCCTGCGCAGGATGCTGTCGGGCGTGCGTGCCATGCGCAGCAGCGCTCACAGGTGCTCCGGCCCGCCGCCCTGCGAGGGCCGGGCCTTCCACCGATCGGCTTCATTCTCCTTACCCACTTCCGGATTGCCGCCTGGCCGACATGCGCTTTGGGCTGCTTTCCACTGAGATGGGAAGCGGCACCGCCTGTCGTCAGGCCGGCGGGCCGGAAGAAGGGAACGGGTTATGACGACTCAAGGAACAAGGCTGCCTGCCGGCGTGGTCGTGATCGAGGGCAGCGAGTGCCCTCCGGCGACGTTGGGGCTGTGGAAGCACTACGGGCGCAAGGGCCCCGCCTACGGCATCGGCGCCGGGTACACGGTGTCCCTCGGTGAACTGCCAGCGGACGGCGGCAGCATGACGAAGAACGTGTCCTCATGGGTCAACAAGACCCAAAGCGACGCGAAGCTGGTCAGCAGCAAGGGCACCCGAATCCTCAAGGCCGGCGAGTCCCTGGAAGAGCCCGCCGACCACAACGACACCGTCGAACGGGTCGAGTGGGCCTAAAGAGGTCGCGCAGACAGGCGCGGTGGTGGGCCTCGGCAGCAAGGCAGGCACGGGTCTTAGTGATCATGAAGTTGCGACGGTATGTGATCACCAGGGGACCTGTGCTTGTGCTGTCATCGAGGAGTCCAGGCTGACCGGTCGACCTCACCACCTGAGACGCGTCCCGGGCGCGTCACCGTGAGGCGTCATGCGTAAAGCCAAAGGCGAACACCGCGTTCCTGCCCGATTGGCCGGTGCGCACCCGGTGCGCCTCACCATCGGGTAGTGCGCACCCTGGGGACGGCGGTGGTGCGCACCACCGCCGGGCGGTGCGCCGCGCCGCGCGCACCGTGCGCCGCGCCGCTCATCGCGGTGCGCGCGCCGTCGTCTCGCTGCACCGCAGGCACCGACCCGAAGTGGGCAACCGCGCCGGTGAGGGCATTGCTGGTCCTGACGAACTGCGGTCATACGCCCGCGGCCAGCCTGAGCATCCTGAACACAGCGCACACCAGCCCCGCGACCAGCAGCTGTGCGGTGAACATGTCTTCGATCGCCTTGAGCACGAGGTCGGGACGTTCTGCCGGCACCTCGTGGGAGGTCCCTTGGCGGTGACGAGCGTTCGGTTGGGCTCCTCCTGGGCGAATGAAGCGGCGGCGTCACGCCGGCGCTGGGCGTCCTCTGGAGACCCGTCGAACGGGGTCCTCTCCGAAACCATGACCGTTGCCGGCACCGAGCCCGGCCACGTCACCTTGTGGAATGCCTGGTGCGCTGCGGCGAAGCCGTCCGCGGTGGAGACGAGCTGGCGGTTCTCCGGCTTCTCGGGGAGGAAGGCCGCCGACGGTGATGTCCCGCTCGCTGTCGCTGGCCTCGCCGCCGGTGACGAAAGCGTGGGCGAGGACGACGGAGCGGGTGCCACGCGCGCGGTCATGGAGCGTGGTGTCCTCAAACGCTGCACGGTCCTGTGGGTGAAGTACCGTGGCGGACCCGTCTCAAGTGGTCGGGGCGATCAGCGACTTCGGGACCGAGCACGGCATTTCGCACCGCGTCTCCTGCCGTGCCCTGGCAGGTCACCGTCCCGGCGCTCACCACACGACCGCTTCGCCGGCCGGCAGGCTCTCGAAGTCGGCCCCGCAACGAACAACCTCGGCGAGGCGGCGGCGCGCCGACACCCCAGGCCGTCGTAGGCCGTCGGCCCGGGTGTGGAGCGGCCTCGCCGAGGTCGGACGATCAGTGGCCGGCGACGACGCCGGACAGTTCGTTCGTGGTCTTCGGCAGGGTCACGGACCTGACCTTCTTGCCCGATTCGATGTCGATCGCGTGCAGCTTGCGCTTGCCCGGTTCGGAGACGTACGCGGTGTGGTCGCGGACGAAGAGGGTGGGGCGGGGCTGCTGCCAGTCCAGCGGCTCCTGCCACTTGTCCACGACGGGGATCTTCTTGTCCACCTTGCCCGTTTCCGGGTCGATGACGTGGAGGGTGCCGTTGGTGCCCAGGAGGAGTGCCTCGCCATTGGGTCCGCGGCCGAGTGAGCGGAAGGAGTAGCTGGTGCCCAGGTCGACGAGGCGCAGTTTCCCGGTCTCGGTGTTGATGAGGGAGATGCGGGTCGGCCGCTCCAGTTCGGCATCCGGGTCGGTCTTGTAGTCGCCCAGGAGGATGGGCGATGCGTCGCTGCCACTCTGGTTACCGATGCGGCCGTAGTCGTCGAGGGCGTCGACCTTGGTGAACTTGCCGTCCTTGTAGATCAGGATGCCGTCCTCGCAGCCGATCCCGATGGCCTCGCCCTTGGCCGCGGCCTCGCCGTGGACGCCGGGGCACTTCTCGTTGCGCTTGATCTCCTTGTTGTTCTTGTCCAGGACGAGGGCGCCGGTGCGCTTCTCCTCGGTGCCGAGGGTGCTGAGGAGTTCGCCGTTGCTCAGTTCGATGGCGACGCCGTGGTGCGGCTCGGCGGAGGTGTAGGTGCGGCCTTGCGGCTTCTCGCCGCCCGAGAGGTCTTCGGGATCGAAGACGTTGACCTCGCCGGTGCCGTCGGTGAACAGCACTGTCTTGCCGGCGTGCCGTACGACGTGGCCGGGCTTGGCGCCCTTGTACTCGGTGCCGGTGAAGGTCTGTTCGGTGGCGTTCAGAACGCGGAATCCGGAGTCGGTGGAGACGATGACGTGGGAGTCGTCTCCGGCGGGGTTGAGGCGGTTGAAGCCGGGCAGCTCGATCGTGTCGGCCACCTTCAGGCTCTCGCCGTCCAGAACGTACAGGCCGCCGTCGAACGTGGCGACCAGCGGGTCCTTGACCTCTACGGCCTTGGTGCCCGGCGCGTTCTTGGCCTTCGTGTCGGACGAGGAAGTGGTCTCCCCTCCGCAGGCGGTCAGGACCGCGGAGACCGCCAGAGCCAGCGCCGTGCCCGTGAGGGCTCTGGTGTGTATCGACTTGTTCACCGGGGTGTTCCTTTCTGTGCCGCGCGGGTGCGGCATGGGTGTGGGTGTGCTTGAGCGGCCGGTCGGCCGGTGTCCACGTCGGGCGCGCTGGTTCAGGCGCCGGTCAGGCCGTCCGTCATGGCGGTGGTGTTGGCGCGCATCATCTGCAGGTAGGTGCCGGCGCCCTTGCCCTTCTCGGTCAGCGATTCGGAGTAGAGCTCGACGACGCGTACTTGTCCGCCCATCTCCGTACGCAGCACCTCGGCCAGCCGCTTGGGCTGGGAGGAGTCCGCGAACACGGTTTGTACGCCTGCCTTGCGCATCGCCTGGGTGAGTGAGCGCAGGTCGGAGGAACTGGGCGAGGCCAGCGTCGTACCGCTCGGGATGACCGCGCCTACCACCCGGAAGTCGAAGCGTTCGGCGAGGTAGCCGAAGACGTGGTGGTTGGTCACCAACGCGCGCCGCTGTTCGGGTATGCGGTCGAAGGACTTCTCCATCCAGGTGGCGAGGTCGGCGAGTTGGTCGTCGTAGCGGTCGGCGTTGTCGCGGATGGCCGTCTCGTCGACGCCGTCCACGTGCTCGACCACCTGGTCGGCGATCAGGCCGGCGGCCTTGCGTACGCGGTCGGGGTCGGTCCAGAAGTGCGGGTCGGGCTGCCCGGCCTCCTCCTCGGGTCCGCCGTCGTCGTGGGCCTGGAAGGTGAGCGGGTCCACCGCCTTGCCGGCCTCGAAGGTGGCCACCCCTGCCTCGCGGGCAGCCTCCACGTGCCGCAGTACGTTCTCCTCCAGCCCCAGCCCGTTGAAGATCACCAGATCGGCCCGCTCCAACTCAGCGGCCTGCACGGCCGACAGACCGAAGGAATGCGGGTCGGCGTTCGGCTTCATCAGCACCGTCACCTCGGCCGCGCCGCCGACGATCTCCTGGGTGATGTCGCCCAGGATGTTGGTCGTCACGACCACCCGGGGCTGGTCGCCGCTGCTCGTACAGGCGGTGCCGGCACCGGCCAGGGCGAGGATGAGCAGGACCGGCAGGAAGGTGCGCAGCGGCCGCGACCCTCGCGTCCGTCTCGTCATCGTCCGGTCTCCACCATCAGGGCCGGCTCGATGTCCAGGTCGAAGGTGCGCGCGATGCGCAGGTTGTCGTTGTAGTCGATCTCGAACACGCGCTTGCCTCGGGGGTCGTTGAGGTAGGCGCGGCTGCGGTCGACCTCGATGACGGGCGCCGGGCTCTGGTCGGTGGCGGCCTCGGGTGCGCCCGTCACCAGCGGCTTTGTCTTCGAAAGTTGCTTGCCGGTGGAGATGTCGTAGCCGTGCAGCGATCCGTCGGACTGGAGCACGATCAAGGCAGAACCCTCGCCTGCCGTGTTGGCCGCGACGACGGGACCGGTCTTCACCCGTGTCCATGTGCGCTCGGTGACGTCCAGAACCCACACGGCCCGCTCCCCGGCCGAAGCCGTGAGCGTGTCGCTGCCGGGCCGGTACCGGAAGGCCGTGGCGCGATCGGTGTCGAGTACGTCGTCGCCGTACGGGATTTTCCGGGCTGTGAACGCGCCGTCGGTCTCACGGACGAGCAGGGCACCGTCGGCGCAGCCCAGGACGGCTCCGCGCCGGGTGACGGCATCGCCCCGCGGGTCCTCGCACGCCGCGTCCGGCGACGCGACGCGCTTGCCCTCGCGGTCGTACACCGCGAGCTGCGCGGCGTCCTGTCCGTTGTCGGTGAGGCTGAGCAGGTGCTCCGCGTACGGCACGACAACGCCCGCCTGTGTACCGGGAAGCGTGCGGGGCGAGCCGACCTTGCCCTTCTCCAGTTCGGCCCGACGGTAGATTCTGGCGCGGCCGTCCTCGTCGGTCACCGTGGTCACGGCAGCGTCGCTGCGGACGCGAGTGCCGGGCCCTCCGGGCAGCCGGCCCACGTCACGTATGGCCGCGCGGTAGTAGTGGACGTGGTCGCCGTGATCCACCGTCCAGGCGCCGCTGTCGAGGACGTGCGTGCCGCCTGAGGTATGGAAGTAGCCGAACCGACCGTCCGTGGTGAGTCCGGTGGTGCCCGTCCTCCGGGACGCCTCCTGCGCCTTTCCGGTGATCAGATCGAGTACCCGGGTGTCTCCGGTCCCCGGGTCGTTGAGCAGCAGCCGCGACTGCTGCTCCGCCTTCTCCTGTGCCCCCTCGACGTACCCGTGCGGAGCGGAGGCCGAGGCGCCGGGCTTCGGAGCGGACGCGTCGTCGTTCTGACCGGCGCAGCTCGTTGTGAACACGGAGACGGCCACGAGCGCGGCAGCCACCCAAGGAATGACGTTACTTCGGACGCTACTTCGGACGAGCAAAGGGATCGCCTCAGGTTCTTTTCAGTCGGTTGCCGCGGCGTGCACGCCGACGAAGCGCGCACGGCGGTGGTCGCGGAGACCGGATGCCAGGTGGGAGAGGAAGAACAGGGCCACCGCGAGGGCCGAGACGGTCGCGCCGGCCGCGGTGCTCAGATGCCAGGACAACAGCAGACCGCCGAAGGTGGCGGTGATGCCGAGCAGCGCCGCGAGGGCCATGACGCCCCGCACACTGCGCGCCCAGGGCAACGCGGCCGCCGGCGGAGCGATGAGCAGGCCCAGCACCAGCAGCGTCCCCACGATGTGGAAGGAGGCGACGATGGCCAGCGCCAGCAGGCCGAGCAGCACGGCGTGAGCGAGGCGGGGACGCAGGCCGAGCGTTCGAGCCTTGCGCGGGTCGAAGGCCAAGGCGAGGAAAGCCCGGTGGCCGAGGACCGAGACGACCAGTGCCAGCAGCAGCGCCCCGCCGAGCAGCACCAGGTCCTGCTCACGGACGGCGAGGACGTCACCGAAGAGGAACCCGGTCAGGTCGACCGCGAAGGACTGCGAGCGCGACACGATGATGACGCCGAGGGACAGCATCCCCACGAAAAGCAGGCCGATACCGGTGTCCTGGGACAGCCTCGGGGTGCGGCCGAGGGCGGTCACACCGGCGGTCATGACGACCGCGCTCAGCACCGCCCCGACCAGCAGGTTGCCACCGAGCAGCGCGGCGAGCGCGACTCCTGGCAGCAGCCCGTGGGACATGGCGTCACCCAGGAAGGCCATCCCCCTGAGCACTACCCAGGTACCGGCCAGTGCGCAGATCACCGACACCAACATCCCGCCCCACAGGGACCGTTGCACAAAGGTCACCTCGAAGGGACCCGTCAACCACTCCATGCGATGGACATTACAATGAAAATCATGTTCAAGAAATCCCCCTCTTTCGCCCAAGCCGAGGGCGAAACGTCCCGCGTCCGCTTCACCGAGCTCTCCGCCGGCTACCCGGGCCGTCCCGTCCTCCATCAACTGGACGCGGACATACCGGCGTTGGCCACCACCGCGCTCGTCGGCCCGAACGGAAGCGGGAAGTCCACCCTGCTCGGAGTCCTGGCCGGAGTGATCCAACCCACATCAGGCGAGCTCCACCACCATGGCGACCGGCCACCGGCGTTCGTCCCGCAGCGCGGCGCCGTCGGGGACGCACTGCCGCTGACGGTCAGGCAGACGGTGGAAATGGGGCGCTGGGGCGAACGCGGACCGTGGCGCAGACTGACCCGACAGGACCGCATCACCGTGGACCAGGCCATGGAGAGGCTCGGTATCAGCGACCTCGCCACCCGCCAACTCGGAGAGCTGTCCGGCGGACAGAGGCAACGCGCCCTGATCGCCCAAGGACTCGCCCAGGAATCGGACCTGCTCCTCCTTGACGAACCGACCACGGGACTCGACCCCGAGGCGAGGGGCTGGATCAGCGCGCTGCTGACCGAGCTGGTCGCTGACGGAGTGACCGTCGTCCACGCCACCCACGACCTCGAAGCCGCACGCTCCGCGGACGCCTGCCTCCTCCTCCGCAACGGCCACCTGGCAGGACAGGGGCACCCCGAACAACTCCTCACCGCATCAACGCTCGCCCGCATCTGGCAACCGACGTGAGGCGACCGCCAACGGCCTGTCTCGTGGAGACGGTACTCATGTGCCGCTGCCGCAGGTCCGGCCCGGCTCAGGGCTCTCACACGTCGATGGGCCCACGATCCGCGCCGCCCGGCCCGTCGGCGCCCCGATCTACGTGATCCTGGACAACCTGTCCGCACGCAAGGCGCCGACATCCGTCGCTGGGCGAAGAAGAACAAGGTCGAGTTGTGCTTCACCCCGGCCTACGTGGCCTCCGCCCGTGCCGTCGTCGGCTTGGTCGAGCCGGACGGTCCCATCCCGGTCGAGGACCCGCACTGCCTGGCGACCTTCCAGAACGATGGCGTGAACTCGTCCATCACCCTGGCCGCCTTGAGTGTGAGCTGCCCGTTGTTGTCGTGGATGCCGGCCAATCCGCCTCGTAGACCGTGACCGGGATTCCGCGAACGTGCAGGACGCGGGTCAGCGTGAGTTCGCCGCATCCGGCGCCGATGATCGTGACTGGGGTGTGAGGTGGCTCCTTCGGGATCGGGGCCGCCCGGTGAGCTCCGGCCGGCCGTCTCTGTGGGGACGGCTTGTACGAGTCGCCGCAGGACAGGCCGAGCAGGTAGAGCAGCGGGAGCACCTCGGCGACCTCGGAGGACGTGCGCGGCACCGTGGCGGCAGGATCGCCGGGGAGAATCCCTGCTCCTGGCACGTCGCATCGGAGCCCCCCGCTGCGTGCAGCTTGTCGACGACCTTCTCCCCCGCTTCCAGCATTACCAGAAGGCCCAGGGCGTTCCAAAACTCCTCGAGCTCGCTGCCGCATAGCAGGAACGGGCGAATCCGATGACCACCGACGCTGGGCTCCCCTCGGTCAGAGACTCCCTCCAGCTCGTGGACCTGGCGGAAGGCGAGGGCAGTCCGCCGGTGGACGAACTCGCCGAAGCCGCCGCCGACCACTACCACCTCAACTACAGCAAGCACCCCGTCCCGGTGCTCTTCAGGGAGGTCTGCGCAGCCCGCACCCTGCTGGCCGGGCTGCTATCTCCCGGCACGGACGGCACCGGGCTGCACCGCGAGGTCGGCCGGCTCTCAGGGCTGCTGGGCAACCTGGCCTTCCACCTCGACGACCCGGCCGGCGCACACACCACCTGGGCACCGCCGTGTCGTACGCCAACCGGTGCGGGGATACGGCGCTGGCGGCGTGGGCCTACGGGGCGCAGAGCATGGTGGCCCGCCACACCGGCAACCTGACCGCCGCGCTCGCGTACGCCGAGCGCGGCGCGGCCGCGGTTCCCGCCGGCCTGGTCCAGCTCCCCGCCTGGGCTCTGCTGCCCACCCTCGCCCAGCAGGGCCGCGACCTGAGGCGGCCGCCGCCCTCGAGGAGGCACTGACCGGGCTCGAAGCCGACCCGGCCAGGCCAGGCCCCGGGGCGTTTTGGCGTCGACGAGCCTGTTACGGAACTGGTGTTGCGGCGTCTGCTGCCGCTGGCCCACCGGGGTCTGGAGCTGACCGGTATGGCGCGGAGTGGCGAGAACCCCTGCTGGGCATCGTCGAGCAGCGCTGTGTCACCACCCGCAACGGCGCCCTGTGGCAGGCGGAGAGGGTCCATCATCTGGAGAAGACCGGCGTCTCCGACCGGCGTGAGGCGCTGCGGCAGATGACCGCCACATACATGGACTACATGCACATGAACGCGCCCGCGCACACCTGGCCCGTGGACTGACCGCCGCGGCATCGCCGGGTCACGCGGGGCTGGGCGCGGCCCGGCCGCCCCACTCCTCGGCGCCGCCACCCCAGTCCTCGGCGGCCGTCAGCGGTACGCAGGCGGGCGGCTGCGCCGACGTCGTCAACTCGATGCGCCGTCCCTCGGCCGACGAACGCAGGAGCGCGGTCATCGTCTCCATTACGTGCAGGGCGAGTTCGCCGCTCGCGCGCGGTGCCCGCTGCCCGTCGGCGGCGATGAAGTCGAGCAGGCCCACTCCCCGTGCGCCGTCGACGTAGCCCGCGGACGGAGGGAGCGTGCGCCACTGTGTGTCGCCGAGTCCGAAGAGCCGTACGTCGCCGTCGAAGCGGTTCGGATCGGGGACGGCGAGGGTTCCCACCTCGCCGTGGACCTCGATCGGGGACGCCGTGGTGGCCACCCCGTCGAAGCTCGTCGTGATCGTCGTCAGCGTTCCGTCCACGTGCTCCAGCACACCGGAGACATGACTGTCCACCTCCACCGGTATCCGCTCTCCCGTGCGCGGGCCGGAACCGATGACCCGCTCGGCGCGCAGCCGGCTGGACGCCCCCGTCACGGCCCGCACCGGGCCCAGCAGATGGACAAGGGAGGCGAGGTAGTACGGCCCCATGTCCAGCAGGGGGCCGCCACCCTCGGTGTAGTAGAAGTCGGGGTACGGGTGCCAGCGTTCGTGGCCCGGGGTGATCATTACGGCCGAGGCGAACAGGGGGCGTCCGATGCTCCCGGCGGCCAGGGCCGCCCGCGCCGTCTGCACTCCGGTGCCCAGCACGGTGTCCGGCGCGCACCCCACTCCGACTCCCGCCCGCGCGGCGGCCGCCATGACGGTGTGGGCGTCGGCGAGCGTGGCGGCGAGCGGCTTCTCCCCGTAGACGTTCTTGCCGTGGCCGATGGCCCCGAGGGCGATTTCGGCGTGCGCCCCGGGGGTGGTGAGGTTCAGCACCGTGTCCACGTTCGGGCTGCTCAGCAGCTCCTCGACGGTCAGCGCCCGGACGCCGGGCAGTCCGGCGGCGACCGTTGCCGACCGGGAGGCGTCGAGGTCGGCAACCGCGGTCACGCGCACGGCGGGATGACCGGCCAGCGTGTCCAGGTACGCGCGGGAGATGACTCCGAGCCCTACGACGCCGACGCGGTGCGCGTCGCCCACAGCATGCCCCTCTCGATGATGGTGCGGACGTTGGGGTTCTCCAGCACGTCGAGGCTGTGCCCCGGCGTCGTCACCACGATCCGACCGGCCCCCCACCGGCGGGTCCAGACCGCCGGTGAGGTGACCGGCCGGTGCCAGGGCTCCCACGGCCGGGTGGGATGCGTGGTGGTGGCCAGGACGTCGATGAGGTCGTCGTGGAGCACCCAGTACTGCTCGGTGTGCAGCTCGAAGTCCTCGATGCCCGCGGTGACGGGGTGCTCGCGGCCGGCTTCGGTGACGGCGATGGTATGCGGCAGGAAGTTGTCCTCCGGCCCGCCCCGGCGCTCGCACGGTTCCCTGCCCGGGTGCGTGGCGAACTGCCCACCCACCAGGTGGAGATAGTCGGAGGAGGCGCGGAACGAGTCGGCGATGCCGCCGTGCCAGCCGGTGAACCCGGTGCCGGCCACGACCGCGGAGGTCAGCCCCGCGAGCTGCTCGCGCGTGATCTCCGACATCGTGACGCACTGCACGATCAGGTCGGTGCCGGCCATCTCGGCGGCGTCGGCGTAGACGTCGGTCGACTCCTCGACCCGGACGGCGTATCCGTTGCTCCGCAGGAAGGGCAGGAACAGTTCCGTCGCCTCGGCCGGCTGGTGCCCCTCCCAGCCGCCGCGGACCACCAGGGCTTTCTTCAGCGTCATCGTGATCTCACTATGCGCCGGGCGCCCGCGCTCACGAAAGAGGGCCGGGCCTCACGAAAATTTCGCTGACGAGGCTCGGGCGCCGACCGTCCAACAGGCCGCGGTGAAGCGGACTTCCGTGCCGTGCACGAAGGGCTCGAAGGCGGGACGGACCGTCTCGACGACCCGTCCGCGGGTCTGCTCGTCCACCTCGGGCAGGTACATGCCCACCGGACCGAGCCGGGTGAAGTAACGGACCAGCTCCTTCTCGGGCAGGGTGCAGACCACGTCGACCGGCCGGATGTCGATCCCGGCCCAGCCGCTCTCCGCCAGGATGCGCCGGACCTTGTCCGCGTCCGCGAAGGCGAACTGTCCCGGCTCGTCCGGCCGGCGGACGGGCAGGTCCGGGAGGAGCGGTGACGCGGCGCGCTGGGCCGTGGTCATGAACGGGTTCTCGGCCGGATCACGCCAGACGACGCACCGCAGCACGCCCTCGTCCCTGACAGCGCGCCGGAGGTTGGCGAAGGCCCGGACGGGATCGGGGAAGAACATGACACCGAACCGCGAGATGACGGCGTCGACGGCGCCGGGTTCAAAGGCGGGGTCCTGTGCGTCGGCGCAGATGAACGACGCCGGTACGTCCTCCTGTTCGGCGTACTCCCGGGCCGTGCTGATCATCGGTTCGGAGATGTCGACGCCGACACAGCGACCCTCCGGACCGAGCCGTCGCGCCACGGCCAGCGTGAGGCCGCCCGTACCGCAGCCGACCTCGAGCACATGCCGAGCCTGTTCGGCGGCGACGGCATCGACGAGGAGCTCCTCGATGGGCCTGAACATCTCGTCCAGTACTCCCCTCAGCTCGCCCCACGCGTGACCGGCGGGTCCTTTCCAGCGGGCTGCCTGCTCGTCGTCGGCCCTGCGCGCAGAGTCCATGACTTTCTCTCCTTCTAGGGCGCGTATCGAGTTGTGATCGTCGGTGGTCCGGTGTGAGGTCTTCGATCCAGATCATTGAGGAACACAGCGATGCCCAGGCATTGAGCTTGTTGATCAGGCGCTCGACAGTGTTCCTCTCCTTGTAGAGGTTGGTGTCGTGATTCGGCGCTCGCCACGCACAAGCGGCCGGTCGATCGACACGTAGGTCGGATCAGTTGCGTGTGGTGGCCGGTGGGCCGGCGATGGCGGTGAGCCGAAGCTTGGTTTCGTCCTCGCTGCCGGGTACGGCGGTCATGATGACGATCTTGAGCTCGGAGTCGCCGTCGGTCAGGACGTCGCAGTCCACCGTGACCGGGCCCACCGACGGGTGGTCGATGGTCTTGTGGTCCTCGCGGTGCGCGGCCACCTCTCCGGTCGTCCACAGCTCGGCGAACCTCCTGTTGCCCGCGTTCAGATCCATGATCAGCGCGGCCAGGCGGCTGTCCTGGGGGAAGCGGCCGGTGGCGCGGCGCAGGTCTGAGACGACGGCTGCGTCGGTGGCGTCGCGGTCCGTCTCGGCCACTGGCCACAGCGCGAGGCGGGCGGGCCCGGCGTCTACTGGGAACCTGTCGCGGGCGAAGTTGCGCAGCCGCGGCGGCGATGCGGAGGGATCGCCCAGCAGGCCGGCCCATCCGCTGTTCCACCACACCAGTTGCCAGTCCGCCGCAAACACGGCAACCGCCACGTCACCGAGGCGGGCGAGCACCCGTTGCACGCCGGGCGGGAGATGGTAAGCGATCGTGCCGTCCACCGGCGGTACGAGCTGGGCCAGCCGGTAAAGGTGGTCCCGCTCGGCGGTGGACAGCTGCAGGGCGCGCGCCAGGGACGCCACCACCGACGCGGAGGGTGTCGTGGCCCGCCCCTGCTCCAGGCGCACGACGTAGTCGACCGATACCCCGGCCAGGTCAGCCAGTTCCTCGCGGCGCAGCCCGGCAGCCCGGCGCCCGCGGGCCACCGGCAGCCCGGCGGCCGACGGGGGCAGCCGTTCCCGCCATGTGCGGATCGTCACGCCCAGTCCGGTTCCGGGTATCGCCGACATGACCTCCATCCTCCTGCATCCCCGGTCGTGCATGGGGGCCCGAGGGTGGTACTGGTCTTCCTACCGTCGGAGCGTCCCTGGTCCGCCTCCCTCGTCGGGATCAGCATCGAGCGCATGACGATCACCTTCATCACCGGAGCCAACAAGGGTCTCGGCCGCGAGACCGCCCGCCGCCTGATCGAGTGTGGCCACACCGTGCTCGTCGGAGCGCGCAATCGCGAGCAGGGCGAGGGAGCCGCCGCTGCGCTCGGCGCACGCTACGTCCCCATCGACGTGACCGACGACGCGTCCGTGGCCGCCGCGGCCGCGAACGTCGCCGAACACGAGGGCAGGATCGACGTCCTGATCAACAATGCCGGTGTGCTCGGCCCCGTCGGCGACCCCAGCGACCTCACCGCCGCCGACGCCCGCGACGTCCTCGACGTCAACGTCATCGGCGTCATCCGCACCACCACCGCGTTCTTGCCGTTGCTGCGCCGCTCGGACGACCCTGTGATCGTCAACGTCAGCAGCGGCATGGGCTCCCTCGCCCTCACTCACGACCCCGACCGACCCGAGTCGCACGTCGTCGCGCCGCTGTACACCTCCTCCAAGGCGGCGCTGACGATGTTGACCACGCAGTACGCCAAGGGACTCAAGGGCATCCGCGTCAACGCCGCCGACCCCGGCTACACCGCGACCGACCTCAACGGTCACAGCGGCCCCCAAACCGTCACCGAAGGCACGGACGCGATCGTCCACCTCGCCACCGAGGAGCCCGGCGCCGGCAGCGGACGCTTCGTCTCCCGCCAGGGCGAAATCGCCTGGTCCTGACACCGGCCGCGCTGGATCAGCTATTTCTGGCGCGGAGGACATCGCGAAGACGTTGCAGTGTCCGGGGTGCTCCAGCGTGCAGTTCGCATCGTGATCGATCTGCGGTTCGCTCTCGCGGCGGGGCCCGGACCGGTAGATCTTCTTGCGTGACACGAGCACAACTGACGGACGAGGAGTGGAAGTTCACCGGGCCGTACCTGCCGATCGGCAGGTATGGCCCGTATCCAGAGCAGCTTCGGCAGCAGTTCGAGGGCGTGATCCGGCGGTTCAAGACGGGCGGGCAATGGCGGGAGATGCCAGCGGAGTTCGGGGCTTGGCCCACTGTCCATAACCGCTTCCGGCGGTGGCGGGACGCCGGTGTCTTCGAGGCCCTGCTGGAGGGTCTGATCGCACAAGCCGCTGAGCGGGACGAGGTGGACTTGTCCCTGATCAGCGTGGACTCCACCACCGCCCGCGCCCACCACGACGCCGCCGGGATGCACCTTGATGACGACGTTCTCAGCGCCCTGGAGAAGGCCGCCGCCGAGGAGGAGAAGGCCCGGCGAAAGGGGGTGTGCAGGAAGGACAAGCCGGGCACGCCGCCGACACCGACCCCACTCGGGAGGAACGGCGCCGCATCCGGCGCCGACACAGGCGCCGTCGGACACCCAGCGACACCCACCCCAAGGAGCACCACCATGCCCGATCCTGATCTTCCCTCCTCCCACGCACAGCAGCCGCATTGGTCAAACCGAGCCGTCGCCTGGGTCCGACGCCGTCGAGGTGCCCTCCTCTCCAGCGCCCTGCGCGGTGCCTCCTGCGCCGCTGGCACCGGAGCCGTAGGCATTGCTTTCTGGTGGCTGCGCCAGCAACGCTGCCCCCTTCAGTGGACCGGCCGCACCGCCCCCCTCTCCAACGCGGCCAGTGCCACGTTCGCCGGTCTGCTGTCCCTGGCCACCAGCAGGCGCCCATGGACGGGCTGGACGTTCTCCGCCGGGTGGGTGACGAAGGAGACCTGAACGCCACCCTGGGCAGGCCCTACCAGGAGGGATACGACCTCTTCGCTTGATCGCTTGGTCACTCCGGAAGAGCCGCACCCCGCCCCGATTGATTCCACAGAATGCGGGTGTGGCACGCGATGTGACTGCAGCGCATCGACCGCAAGATCGCGGCCCCGCAGAGGCGCCGGGCCGAGGAAGAGCACGGCCGGCGCAGCCGGCCGAAGCCGCCGGAATGGATCAGCGAACTCGGCATCGGCGCCCGGCGCCCAGCCGTCCAGGTCCACGCCGGCACCGTCGCGTTGGCCGCACATATCAGTGAATCGCCGCACCCACGGCACCGCAGCGGGCCCGAAGTCGTCGTCCGAGGTCGTACTCAGCCGCATCCGGCACCCCGCCCCTGGCCATGCGGTCACCGTACGAGCAACCGGTATTGCCGAGCCAGGCTCAAAAGCGCCCCGCATCCGACGTTGACCCCGGCGCGAACCTGACCGGTATGGGCGGCGAGAATCCACACCACAACCACCACGACCAAAGAGGACCCATGAACAGACCGGCCCCGCGCTGCGCCACGGCCATGTATGCGATATCCGCAACCTCTGCCGCCATAGGCGCCCTGCTGTGGGTTCGCGGCCAGACCAGCGCGCCTCCAAGGTTTTACGGAGATTACCTGGCGGCCGACAGCTACACCCCGTCGGCCTGGCGGGTGTGGTCACCGGCAGTGCCCGAACAACGTCTTGGCCTGTACCTCATCGCGGCCGGGCTGGCGCTGGCTGTGGCGGTGCGCCTGTTCTCCGTACGGCGCGGCTGAGCAGCGCCAGGATCAGGACGACGAGCGCGGGCAGCGCGCGGTTCGGTGCCGACGATGCGGCGCAACAGCAGGTCCAGCCCGGCCAGGGGGTGACTCGACGCCGAACTGGTGGCGTACGACCTCGGCGATCCCCGCCAACGGTCCAGCACTGGTCAGTGCCAGCCGGAGGCAGCCGGTGCCGTCATCCAACACCGCCCGCACCACGCGCGATTCACCCGCCTTGAGCTTGCAGCGGGCGCTGCTCGGGCCTTGAAGGCCCGAAGGCTCTCGGCCAACGCCCGCCGCCGGCGGTTCACCGACATCCGCGGCACCCTGTACCGCCGGGCCACCTCACGGTCACTGGCCCCCGCGTCAATCAGATCAGCGGCCGCCGACCGGACCCGCTCACGCCGCACCGCTCCTCAGCCGTCAGCCCCACCATCGGGCTACGTCATTCCTGCGGCGGGCCCCCGGCTGTGCCGGACGACACCGAGGATCAGGCCGCCGAGCGCGCCAACGCCACCGAGTTCGGCCTCGCCGCATCCATCTGGACACGCGACTCCGACCGCCCGCTGCGCGTCGGCCGCGGGATCAAGACGGGCACGGTATGGACCAACACCTGGTCGACCCCACAGCGTTCCTTGTCCTCGGCGTTGTGGTCGTCCGTCGCCGACCGAGCCACATTCGGGCTGGGTTGATCGAGGTGCCGCGCCTTCAGGCGGCTGGGTAACGTGAACCGCGTGTCGAGTGAGGAAGTGATGCAGGACGGTGCCCATCGTCGGGTGGTGCGGATCGGTGACACTGTCCGCAGGCCCGTCCAGCCGTGGACACCCACCGTCCATGCGTTGCTGCGGCACCTGGCGGAGGTTGGCTTTGCCTATGCGCCGCAGCCGCTGGGAATCGACGACGAGGGGCGTGAGGTCCTTACCTACATCGAGGGTGACTCCGGTCCTGCGAGCTGGGTCAACGTCGTGGACGACCAAGGTCTGAGGAACTTCGCCCGGCTGTTGCGCGACTACCACGACGCCTGCAGGAGCTTTTCACCTCCGCCGGGCGCGAGCTGGTCCACGGACGCAGGCAGTCCAGGCGACGACGAGGTCATCTGCCATGGGGACTTCGGTCCCTGGAACGTCGTCTGGCAGGGTAACCAGCCGATGGGAATCATCGACTGGGACTTCGCCCGCCCGGCACCACGCATGCAGGACGTGGCCTACGCCCTGGAGTACGTTGCCCCGTTCCGCAACGATGCAGATTGCCTGCGCTGGCTGCAGTACCCGGCGCCGCCCGACCGCCGTTCGCGGCTGGAGGACTTCTGCAGCGCGTACGGCCTCGACTCGGCCGCGGGGATCGTCGACGCCGTCATCACCAGACAGCAAGAAAACGCCGACCTCGTGCGCCGGCTGGCTGAGCAGGGGCACGAGCCCCAGGCCACCTGGGCTGCCGATGGGTTCCTGACCGAACTCGACAACAGGATCGACTGGAGCAAGGCGCACCGGCATCTGGTCGAGTAACCAATTCGCCTGTCGCCCGGCCTTCTGGCGGCCAGCGCGCGGCGAACCTGACCGTCAGCACGGTGTCATATCTGCCCCTCCATGAGGAGCTACTCCCGCCCGCTGCGCCGGTGAAGTCCCTGCTCGTATTCCCAGCACAGGGTGTCGGCAAGGAAGCCGGTGCGGGAGTGGTGGCGCAGGCCCGCGGCCGTGGCGGCAGATCCGTCGTGCGCCGCCCAGCCCCTCCCATCCTCCCGGTTCGACCATCCACATGGGCAGTGAGTCGGGGCCCATGTACTGGGCCACTCGGTGCGCGAGGAACTGCTGGGACGCGACGGGGATGACCGGCCCGGCGTGTCCCCCGACGCTCCGGGACAGCTCGATCCACTCGGCGAAGGGCACAGTCGGGCCAACCGCGTTGGGGGTGCCTGTGGTTCGGCGTTCCGCAGCGTCAAGGGGGCGTCGCCAGGTCGCGTACGTCGATGGTCTGCGTCGGGACTTGCAGGGTGTCGGGGACGAGCAGCGGCGCCTGGGGGCGGAAGGTGAATTCGCAAAAATCAACGTGCTTACGCAATGTGGTGCGAGTGAGGAAGTCAGCGCTTCTTGCACGTCTGCCTGCGGTGTACGGCGATCTGATGGCGTCTTGGCTGAATCGGTTGCACCGTCGACAAAACAGGTTCTATACGAGTTGGCCCTTATCTGCCTGCGAGGCAGTAGCGGTCAGACCGGCATTTGCGCAAGCGTCCGGCGGCCGTTCAGGACGGTGCGGGTGAGGTCGAGTGCCCCGAGTGCGGGGACCGGTGGATCACCGGCGTCGACCGGCGCTCGACGGCCTTGCACTGCTCGACGTACTGCTCGATGTACTGCTCGACGCGGTGCGAGGTGAAGGCATTTCCAGCACAGGCTGCGCGATATCCCCACCATGCCTAGGATGGAACAGCGGCACCACGAAGCCGCCGACTGCACGAATCGATCAACAATCTCGTTACCGCTTTCGACGCGTGCCGGGTCGGTGATGAGCACATCGGGTCGCGATCACGTATGGCCCGGATATTGCAGCCGTTGATCCCGTGCTGGCTCGATTCCCCGCTCCCTGTCGAGGCAGAGCGTATCGCTGTGACATTGATCGGGAGTGGTTCATGAATGCGAAACCCCGACGTGCCGAAGGCGGGCGGAGGAACCATGAAAGAGTCGCTGCAGAACCTCGCTGACAAGCTCGCGAAGAACCGGTCGTTGCGGCCGGGAAACATCGTGCTCCATCTGTCCGGAGAGGGCGGCGGAACCTACGTTCTGGAGTGCGGGGCGAACGAGGTCAACGTTTCGGAGAACGTAGCGGCCGGCGTGGGCAGGCCCACCCTGGTCGAAGTAATGGGCGACGCCGCAGTCATCCGTGCCGTTCTCGACGGAGAGGCCGACGCACGGGAGCAGTTCCTCTCCGGCGGCATCCGGGTCCGCGGCGACCTGCGTTACTTCAGTGACGGCGCCCTCGAACTGGGATTGCTGGACAGGCCGCTCTGACAGCCATTCCGTCATCCACCGAAGGGGTTCCCTGCCATGGCTACGACGACCGGACCGGTACAACGACTGTCCATCCTGTCGCAGACCACCGCCTGCGTCTGGATAGGTCCCACACCGGACAACTCCGAAGTGCTGGCTGTCAGTAATGACGGGTCAGCGGCCGATGCCGCGTACGCGGCCAACCTCGTCCAGTCGCTCGCCGCGGCGGCGACCAACTATCGCGTGGTTGCGGCCGGGCACGGCGACAGCGACGCGAAGATCACCTCGGTCGAGATCGACCCTGTGTGACGGACGAAGGGCGCGTGTTGTCATGGCTGTAACACAAGGTTACGTTCAGCGGTTGTCGTCCATGCAGGGAAGCCTGATGGCATGCCTGTGGGTCGGACCCGACCCTGCGGCGAACGAGTTGCTGACCATCCAGTCCAGCGCGGACGAGTCCGAGGCCGTCCGCACCGCCAAGCGCCTCATGATCCAGGTCATGGCGAACGCGCTCGTCACCGGGCGCGCGGTCGAGGCCACCCACCCCGACGACTCGGCCGAGGTGGTCAGCGTTGACCTCTCCGCCGGAAACACCAGCACCCACCCGTTGCAGATGGACGCCCTGGAGGTCACCCAGGGGGTGCAGGACCTCGGCCATTCCGTACCGCTGGTGGCCGATAAGCGGACCGTGGTGAGGGCGTATCTGAGCTACTACGGCAGCGCGCCCGTCACGGTCAGGGCCCAGCTGTCGGTGCGGGGGCCGTCGGCCGCGCCGGTGGTCGTTCCCTCCGCCAACACGGTGACCCTCAATCCCGCCGATGCGGGTAACCTCACCCGCGCCCGTGACGACGCCAACCGCAGTCTCAACTTCGTGCTGCCGGCCGCCGCCACCGCTGCCGGTCAGCTCACGGTCTGGCTGTCCGGTGTGACCGACAGCGTGACCGGAAACCCGATCGCGCTCGGCGGCGAACGCCGCCCCACGGTGACTTTCCAGCCCGGCCCCCCACTGCGTGTGCGGATCGTCCGTTTCACCTACCAGCAGGGCACACCGTCGGTTACCTATGCTCCGCGCAACATCGACTTCGACCTGCTCGTGTCCTGGCTCGGCCGGGCCTATCCGGTGGCCCAGGTGCTGAACTCGCAGGCCGTGGTGGCCGCCACGGCGACAGTGCCGTTCGTCTCCAGCGACATCAACGCGCAGCTGGCTGCGATCCGCACCCAGGATGTCAACGCCGGCACCGACGCGCGCACCCACTACTACGGCATGGTCAGCGACGCCGGCTTCTTCATGCGAGGCAGTGCGGCGAGCGTCCCCGACACCAGTCCCGACCCGGCCGTCGTGGCCTGCGGTCCTACGGGAGTACCCAGTGGGACCTTCAGCTGGGACGTGGACGGGTCGTACGGAGACTGGTACGGGGGCCACGAACTGGGGCACACGTTGGGGAGGCTGCATCCGGGATTCTGCGGGGAGACCACGAACGACCTCAACAACTACCCCTTCCCCGCCGGGCAGCTGTCCAACACCGATGCGGGATTCGCGGGCTTCGACGTCGGCGATCCGGCCAACACGCTTCCCATGACCGCCATGCCCGGCACCCAGTGGCATGACGTCATGACCTACTGCCCCCGGGAGTGGCTGTCCATCTACACCTACGAGGGGATCCGGCGCCGACTCGTGGCCGAGAACGCCCTGCCGTCGTTCGCCGACGGTGGCGGCGGCCCTGCGCCCGGACAGACCGTGGTCAACGTCATCAGCACGGTCAACCTGACGCAAGGCCAGGGGAAGATCGCGTTCGTCAACCCGGCTCCGAACGTGTCACCGACCACTCCCGTACCGGACAGCCCCGTGACGCTGCGGTTCACCACCGCGGGCGGCGCCGTGGTGGAAGAACACTCCGCACCGGTGAAACTCGACTCCGAACTCGCCCCCGACGAGGACCGAGTCGGCATCGTGGACGCGACGGTCACCGTCGGCCGGGAGGTGTCCGTGGTCGAACTGGTCGTCGGCGGAGCCGTGGTGGACACCTTCCGTGCCGGGGCGGCACCGCCGGTCACACGTGCCGTGCGCACCGAGCTGGTCGACCGCCAGAGGCTGAGGGTCGCAGCCGATCTCGAGCGGCCCGCCGAGGAGGGCCACACGTTCACCGTCCAGATCAGTAGCGACCAGGGCCGGACCTGGCAGACGGTCGGTGTGGGGCTCAAGACGCCGTCCGTCACACTGGACCCGAGCCAGCTCGACTCCGGTCGAGAGCTGTTGGTACGTGTCATCGCGACCAACGGCTTCACCGCCGTGGTGGGACCCAGCGAGCCGTTCGGGGTCTGATCCTCGCCAGTCCGGTGGCCGTCGGCCGACGGCCACCGGACTGGCGGGCCCCCCTGGACGCCCTCCTTTCGCCGCCCGAGATCGGCGGCCCGGTCGGGTACGAAGAAGGAGTGATCTCCATCGGCATCCTGCTGGCGGTGGTCGAGCCGCGCATCTCCGCCGCCGGTTTCTTCGCCGGGAATTTCGTGCCCGCCGCCATGTTTCGAGCAGGCCCGCCAGGTCACCATTCCGCTGCGTCCTGCTGCAGTGGGACGACGAAGGGAACGACCGGCACTCGGCCCTGGACCCGTTCGACGCCTTCGGCTCCAAGAAGAAGACCCTGCACGCCAATCTCGGCGGGCACACCGGCGTCCCGCAGTTCGAGCTCGACGCCAGGGCTCGGTTCTTCGCCCGGCACCAGAAGTGAGGCCGGGCCGTCAGGTCGGCAGCAGACGGTAGCTGATGTCGGTCGTGCACCGCTCATCGAGGACCAGGCCCCAGCCCTCCTCGATGGCGGCAGCCAGCAGATGCACAACCGCCCCGATCGCGGCGGTACCGGCCATCGGCGGTACCGGCCGGTCTGGCTGGGGCGGCGTTCAGCGGCCCCACCAAGGCGACTCCAACTAACCCAAGCGGGAGGGGCGTTCGCGAGACCACCGAGCGCGAGGTCGAAGAGCCGGGCTCGCCGGTCGGCTCGAGCGCCGTCTCGTAGCGCCGGGTCTGGAGTCCGGCGAGCATCGTCTCCACGGCCCGCTCCTTGAGCAGGTCCTCGGATGCGAACAGCTCCCAGGTGCGGAGCTCCGCCTCCTCGCCCGCGGTCGTCCGGGCCCTGGGCCGCCGGGCCTTGACTTGCGCCCCCGAGCACCACCTTGGCCTGCCGGGCGCCGTGGCGCTTCGCGCCTCGCTCCGGGTCGTGCGCGCCCTTCGGGCTGCAGAGGCGAATCAGCTCCTCCTCGATCAGCTCGTCCATGACACGAAGGCGGCGTTCGGGACCACCTCCTGGCCGGGGTCGCCTTGATGCAAGATCCGGGCTGACTCGCCCTGCGGACGGCCGATCAGCGGATGACCTGAACGTCGGCGACACCGCCTTTCCCCTCAAGCACAACATCGCGCCCAGCGGGCGCTGAAAGCGATGAATTTGGCTGCGGATCGCAATCTCAGCACTGCAACCAACCGACGGGAGTGGAGATGGGCAAGCTGAATCAGGTGGCCGACGGCGTCTGGGTCCGGCAGAGCGAGTGGGTCTGGACCAATTCCATCGCGGTGCGCGGGGAGGACGGGTTGATCCTGATCGATCCCGGCGTCGATGGCTCCGAGTTGAACCAACTCGCCGATGACGTGGACCGGCTCGGCATTCCGGTGGTCGCCGGGTTCTCCACCCATCCCCACTGGGACCACCTGCTCTGGCATCCCCGGTTCGGCGACGTGCCGCGCTACGCCACCCCCGCCGCAGCCCACGTTGCGAGTCAAGCCCGAGAGCGGGCGCAGGCGATGGCAGCGGAGAGCGCGTCCGGCATCCCTCTCGACCTGGTCGCGCTAGTCACCTCGCTGCCCGCGGACGGCGGACCGGTGCCGGGCGAGGCCGGCGCAGCGCCGGAACCAGCGCGGCCAGCACCACCACCGCGGGCATGCCGAGCATGGTGGTCGCTTACACCCAGGAGTCGATCGCCGGCGCGACGCCCACCGTGCCGAGGTCAGCGCCCTGGAAGACCTGGTGCAGCAGCGGCCGGGCCACCACGGCGCCCAGGGCCGTGCCCGCGCCCGGCCTTGCGGCTGTCGTCCTTGCGCGTCTTGTTCACCGTGCGGTGCAGCGGGTCGGGTCCTTGGTGCTCTGGTCCTCGGGCTTACAACGGCTAACACAATGAGGTGGATCGGCCCTTGTTACCGTGTCTGGGGCGAGGGTTGAGCGTTCGGCTCTTTGTGGGGACGTCACCGTGGATCGTGTCGGATGAGCTGTGGGACCGCCTTGAACCGTTGCTGCCGCGGCGTGAGCGGCGGTTTCGGTATCCGGGCCGCAAGCCGTTGCCGGACCGGGATGTGCTGTGCGGGATCTTGTACGTGCTGCACACCGGGATCCAGTGGGAGTATTTGCCGCAGGACCTGGGCTTCGGCTCGGGCATGACATGTTGGCGTCGGCTGCGGGACTGGAATGAAGCTGGCGTCTGGCAACGCCTTCACGAGGTCCTGCTCGCTGAGTTGAACGCGGCAGCGAAACTGGACTGGTCCCGTTGTGTAGTCGACTCCTCCCACGTCAAGGCGCTAAAAGGGGGGTACACACGGGCCCGTCGCCGGTCGACCGGGGCCGGCCCGGCTCCAAGCACCACTTGATCACCGATGGGCGCGGTACTCCGCTCGCGGTCCTTCTGACCGGTGGCAACCGTAATGACGTCACCCAGTTGCTGCCTCTGCTCGATGCCGTCCCACCGGTTCGCGGCCGGGTCGGGCGTCCTCGCCGCAAGCCGGACGCATTGTTCGCAGATCGTGGCTACGACCACGACGTCTACCGCGAGCAGGTCCGCGCTCGCGGCATCGTGCCGGCCATCGCCCGCCGTGGGACCCGGCACGGCACCGGACTGGGCACCTACCGTTGGGTGGTCGAGCGCACCTTCGCCTGGCTCCATGGCTTCCGACGCTTGCGCATTCGCTGGGAACGCAGGGCTGACATCCACGAAGCCTTCCTGCGACTCGCATGCTGTCTCATCACATACCGCCAAGTGCTGGTGCTCAGCCGCCCATCAAAACGGCTGAGGAGGACGGAGCCGTCGGCGAGGAGGCAGCGATCGGGTTCAAACGGCTGATCACCATCCGGGCTTGACTCTAACGCCGCTGGAGACTTCACGATCGCGCTGTAGGCGACACGCGGATTCTCATCGGAGGCGCACGGCATGCGAGGCAAAGGCATCCACTACGACACCGGCACTTTTCCCAACGGCGATACCTCCCGCCCCGTCTTCGACGCCGACGTCGTCGCGCGGGACATGCGGGTCATCGCCGAAGATCTGCACTGCACCGCGATCCGCATCACGGGCGGCGACCCGGACCGGATCGAGACCACCGCACGGCATGCGGCCGCCGCCGGGCTGGAGGTCTGGTTCTCGCCGTTCCCCTGCGAGATGACCAACGACCAGATGCTTCCGTACTTCGCCGACTGTGCCGAGCGAGCCGAACGCCTGCGCCGAGATGGCGCCGACGTCGTCCTCGTCACCGGCTGCGAACTGAGCCTGTTCGCCCGCGGGTACCTGCCCGGCGACACCTTCAACGAGCGCATCCCGGTCCTGGCCGGCCCCGATCGCGAAGCCGCGCTCCGGCCCATCCCCGACAAAGTCAACGCCTTCCTCGGCGACGTCGTGCGCACCGTCCGCCCCCTCTTCGCCGGCCCGGTCAGCTACGCCTCGTGCCCTCTGGACGGCGTGGACTGGAGCCCGTTCGACATCGTCGGCCTGGACGCCTTCCGGGGTCTGCGCAACGCTGCCACCTACCGCGACGACCTGCGCAAGGAGTTCACCCACGGCAAGCCGGTCGCCATCATGGAAGTCGGCTGCTGCACCTTCCGCGGGGCGGGCGACTACGGCGGCTCGGGCTGGTACGTGGCCATGGAGCCGGACGGTGTCACTCCCAAGCCTGATCTGGTGCGTGACGAGAGCGAGCAGGTCCGCTATCTCGACGACCTCATGCCCATCTTCGAAGACGAAGGCGTCGACTCCGTCTTCTGGTTCAGCTTCGCCGGTTACGGCACCCCCCACCGCCTGTCCGGACCGGACCCCGACCTCGCCTCCTACGGCATCGTCAAGATCCTCGACGAGCACAGCGGCTACCCAGCGGACGCACGTACGTACCCGGACATGCCCTGGGAACCCAAGAAGGCGTTCCACGCCCTGGCGAACCGCTACCAGGCCCTCAAGGAGCATGAAACTTCCCACAAGCACCTCGATAACCGATAGTGCCGGTTGGGCCACTGAAGATCGGAATGAGACGCTCCGGCCGCATTGACTGACAAGAAGCAGGAGCGTCTCTTCTCATTGTGTTAGGCGCTATTAGTGAACGCCATTTGATGTGCAGCGCCACCGCGCGCTCCTCGGCGAGAAAGTGTCAATTCCTGTGGATGTGCCTGCCGGCCTTAGGTGTTGGTCGGTCAGTGATCGGCCTGGTCCAGCACGCTTCGGCAGTGCGCCCAGGCCGACTCGGACAGCAGCGGCCGCCATCGAGTGAACAGGTCAAGTAGGTCCGCCCCGTAGCGGGTACGGGCCTCTGGGCTGACTGCGGCGATGTCCAGCTCGTTGGCGGCGGTGAGTTCGGCGAAGTCCCGACGCGCTTCCAGGCTTGGATGGATCCGTGTGCCGGTGAACCGGTCGACGAACGCGCCTTGGATATCGGTCAGCCCCTGGTAAGAGGACTTGCGGTCGCAGGAGGCGTAGGAGTAGACGAGTGCTTCGGCCTCGACGCCGATCGCCTCGACCAGTTCCGGCCGGCGCTCCAAGTCCAGCAGCGCGACCGGGAACCCGTCGGTCCCGTAGAACGCGTGACACAGCCCGGCCGACACCAGCGCCGAGCGAGCACCCCACGAGGCGAGAAGGGCGCTGACTCGTTGCAGGTGCGCCAGCAGTGTTCCGCCGGGGTGCTCGATCCCCTCAGCTCCGGCCGCCTGCAAGATCGCTAACGCTTCTGCGGTCATCTCAACATCACCCGTCCGAACGATCGCCGTCTGATCTGAAGCACCCGTGATCGTAGGACGGAAAGCTGCCGATCACGCTGCGATCGCCTCGCCGCGTTCGACCAACAGGCCGCGTTCGAAGCGTGCTCCGGCTCGGACGAGCGGGACAAGGTGGGCCCCATTGACCGCCCGCCAACGGGTCCGGGCGGAGGCGACGAGCTTGAAGACCATCGCGAGACCGGCCGCGCGTGAGCCTGCGCCCATGGTGACCTTGGTGCGGAGCCGGAGCCGGACGGTGGCGAAGGTCGATTCGTTGGGTTGGTGGTCCGCAGGTGGATCCAGTGCTCGGCCGGGTAGTCGAAGAGCTTCAGCAGCACGTACCAGTCGTGAGTGATCTTCGTGTCGGCCATGGGGAACTTCGCGGATACAGCTTGGCGAAGGTCTCAATCGCCTGTTCGGCCGGCCTCACGGCCCTCGGGGTTGCAAATGTCCTTGATCGCCTCCTTTACCACCGGCTGAGCCGACTTCGTCATGGCGTCCAGGACGTTGGCCGTTTTGTGCACCCAACAACTGTGTTCGCGGGTTCGGGGAAGACCTCCCGTAGGGCCTTCCAGAACCCCAGGGCCCCGTCGCAGACATCTCGCTCCTGGAAAGCCTGCGCTCGCCCGTGGACTCGTCGACGCGCTTGTCGTCACCCGTGGGGCCTTGACCTCGATGACGCCGGCGGCCGTGGTGACCGTCGCGCCAGTGGCGGCCGTCGCGTGCCAGCCATTGCCGCCCTTCCATGCCATCGAACACGGCCTGGCGGGAGCTAGGGTCTTTCGTTTGTATCAGGCCGGATCAGGGAGCGGGGTCCGGTGCCGTGCATCGCAAGGCGGAGGAGGGCGGCAGGGCGGAGCCCTGCCAACCGACGACAACGCGGCGAGGCGCGGTGCCGGGGCCCGCGAGCACGGCATGATCCAAACGAGAGGCCCTAGGTGCGATCCTGCAGGTATGAACCATCTCGGCGACGCGCACCTGCGCACCTTGACGCTGCGATTCATGGCCCTCCTCGCAGCCGACACCCAGGATCAACTTGCCTGGCTGGGCGAGCGTGAGCTGGAGACGGAGTCCGTCGTTGAAGAGGTGGAGCTCTTCTGCCGCGTCTCCGAAGAAATCGCGGAGCGCGGAGCCTTCGAACACAGGAATCTGCGCGATCTTCAGGCCATCGGCCGTCGCCTCGGCGAGATCGATGCTGCCTGCCGCGCCGGCCTCTGGGGCGACGCCCTGGCCACAGATCCGGCGTGGGACGAAATACGTTCTCTCGCCCGCCAGTTTCTCCTCACGACGCTGGGCGACTGGCGTCAGCCACTGCCACGCCCCGTGCGCCCGCACACCGGCGACCACTGAGCATGTCCAGGCCGCCTGTGGACGTGGCCGGCGCCGACCGCGGCCGCCCTGGGCGTGGTCAAGTCGGGGTTTACCGTTGTGTGATCCAGACACGCATGTGATCGTGGCAAGCGCAGTTGGGGCCGCGTGCGCTCTCATCTCCGGGCAGAGAAAGCAGGTCGTGATGTCGGCGGACGAGCCGTTGCGGATTTCGGTCGACGGTGAAGAGTTCGAGGTCAGCCAGCCGGACGACAGCCCGGGCACGTACGACTTCACCTGGCTGACCGGGCCCGACCCACAGTACGGGTTCGGGTTCCGCAGCCACCCTCCGACGCAAGTCGGCAGGGCCGACCTCGAGGAGGCCATTCGGGACTTCCTCTCGCAGGTGGACCCCGACACCGGACACATCAAGTGATCACCAGTCCAGGACTGCACCGCGTGCTGCTCGACCTTTACAGGTCATCTTTCCCAGCGGGTTCGTAGGCGGTGACGGCCGTGGAGCCAGGCGACGGCAGACTCGGCAACCCGCCGGACCCTGCCCAGGCCCAAGCCATGCGGTTGTCCGCGCTGGGCGATCTTCGGGAGGATGCCGCGCTCGCGCAGCCCGATGACGGTACAGGTCGTGGTCGTCACCGCGGTCGGCATACAGCACGTGGGGCTTGCGCCAGCGCCGCTCCCCCAGCACCGTGACTCCCCGTCCCGGGCGTTCTTGACCGACCGGTAGGTCACGGGCCAGAGCCGACCATGGCGGATGCCGTCACAGACCCTGATGGAGCGTCACCTACGTCTGACAGACGGTGGGACGTACGCGGTCTCACTCGAATCCGAACCCTCGCGATCGAGCACTGCGGTGACCCTCCGCGACCGGTTCCCAAGATCTGTGCCAGAACCGAGAGGCAGCAGCGCTGGTCCGGCCAGCCATGTGCCACTGGCCCATTGGCCGGCTCACGCTCCAGCACGGCGAACAGTTCGTCGCTGAGCAGCGGCAGCGATGCCGGGCCTTTCGAGGCATCCGCAAGGGCTCTCGGCCCGTCCAGCGACCAAGCCTTGCACCAACGCTGAATAGACCGGATGTCGACCCGCAGGTCGTGAGCGATGACCGTGTTTTCGTCGCCCTGGATCACGAGGCGTCAGCCCTACGACACCGCGCTTCCAAGGTCAGTAGGCTCCGAGCCATGAGCGGACCAGTGTTGACGATCGAGCTTGCTGAGGCGCTCCCGCACACCGTGATTCGGCAGCTCAGCGAGTTCCTGGTTCGCTCATCAGCACATGTGAAGAGAAGCGGGCGCTGTCGTTGTGACCGCTTGCGTCCACTAAGAGTCCCACGGCGCCCGTGCCGCCGCCGAGTTCGGAGTTCCGGCAGTGCTTTTCGACGTCACCCGCAGCGAACTCGCCGACATCTTCGGCGAGGACCGGCTCGCGACCCTGCCCGCCACCGCCTTCCCGCCCTCCACCGCGGACACCGAGGGCGCCCGCCTCCTGCGGACCGTCGGCGTCCCCACCGGGACGCTCCGGCTGCGTGAGCCCGACGAGGACTCCGGTCGGCTGGCCCTCGTCCAGGACGTCGTCGACGCCGAGGACTTCGAGGACGCCTCGGAGGACGCGGGCGAATGGCCCGTCATCGGCTGGTTGCTCAACGCCCACCTCGCCCTCGACCCCGCTTCCGGCAAGGTGCACGCCTTCGACGCCGACGAGGAGACCGTGCAGGAACTCCACACGGACGTCTCCTCCCTCGTCCATGTCACCCTCCGGTTCCAGCGCCTGCTCGAGGAGTTCACCGTCAGCGGCGACGATGGCGACGAGGAAGCCGACTTCGAGCGCCTGGAGCGCGAGGTCGAGCGCATCTGTCAGGAAACGAGCAGCATTGACCCGCTCCCCTTCCAGGACGACGAGACCGTCTGGTCGGTGGTCGGCGGGGAGATCGCCGCGGGCCAGCGCTTCAAGGGCAACAGCCCGGGAGCCCACTCGCTCTACGGGTGATCGTCAGCCGACACTGTCGACCAGGACGAGATCCGCACTGACCATCTTGAGGCAACCGCAACCCCGCGGAGACCGATCCGAGCGTCAGCCATGACTGCCCGTGCTCGCCTCACGGAAGTGCTGCCAGAACCCTTGAAATTCCCCACCCCTCGCTATGGGTGCGGACAGACCCGCTCGCCCAACGCCCTCATCACGGTGACTCGCGGACGGGCACCGCATGGGAGGGCTCTTCCCGACGGGCGAGGCAGCCGGGGTCCCGGCTGTGTGATGCGGCTGCCGCTGGGGTTCACGGAAAGATCGCCCCGCGGGCGTCGGTGCTGGCTACGGTCCGTCTCGTGCCGGTGTGATTCTGACTGAGCAGCACAGCCATCGCGTCCAATAAACGTTCGCGCGTGTCGCCGTCCGGATGATGAGGTGGCACGGTGACCGACCACGATGAGGCGGTGGCTGTCCGACCCTTGACACTGGCTTGGGTGAGCCGACACCTGGAGGTCGGCGAACGGATCGTCAGAACCGAGGCACTACACGGCGGCATCACAGCCGAAATGCGGAGGCTGACCATCCGCAGGCGGGATGGAGGCACCCGTGACCTGGTGCTGCGTAGCTTCGTTGACGCGTTCTACGTGGAGCACGCCGAGGACTGGCTGAACAGGGAGGCCGGCGCCCTGACCCTGCTCATGGGGACCGGCGTGCCGGCCCCTGGACTGGTCGCGGCTGATCCGACCGCCGCGCATTGCGAGTATCCGTCGCTCCTCATGACGCATCTGGCGGGCCGGACGGTCCTCGATGATGAGGGATTGGAGACGCGCCTCCCTCTGCTGGCTCGTCAACTCGTGGCGATCCACGCGCTGCAACCCGCCGAGCGACCCCGCACGTATGTGGCGTTGACGACCGCCGACACCGTCGTGACTCCTAAGGGCGCCGACGCGGCGGCGTGGGCCGCGGCGATCGACGTGATCCGCAAGCCCGCCCCGCCCTATGAAGGGCGATTCCTGCACCGGGACTTCCACCCCGGCAACGTGCTGTTCGACGGGCCGCCCCCAAGGCCGGCAGGTGCCCGGATCACCGGTGTCGTCGACTGGGCAGCGACCTCCTGGGGCCCGGCGGATCTCGATGTGGCGCACTGCTCCGTCAATCTCGCGCTGCTGCACGGCCCGGCGTGGGGTCTGCGGTTCGCCGATGAGTACGAGGAGGCCGGAGGGGTGCTGGCCGCGACAGCGAGCGAGCGGCTGTACTGGCTGGTACGGGACGGGCTGGCGTCCTCGGAAGAAGTGCGGTCGGTGTCGCGGCCATGGCGGGAGGCAGGGAGGACAGACCTGACGACGCGAGCCGTGGAGGAGCGGCTGGACGCCTATGTCACCGCCCTGATGGACACGCTGGGCTGAGCCAAGACGATCCGGGGCGCGCCCTGGGCTTCATCGTGTTGCCCCACCGTTGGGTGGTCGAGAGGTCACTGGCCTGGATGATGCACGCGCGTCGGCATGCACGGGACTAACCCGCCCTGGTCCGTGAGGTCCAGGGCGGGACAGCGTGGGCCCTTGAGGGGTCGACGGAAGGCATGCGGACGGCTCCCGCCCCGATGGTCAGGTCATTCCCCCGCAGCCATCCGTGTGTCACTGTCCTGTGGCAGGGCTTGCCCTGCTCCGGATGCCAAACCGCCCGTGAGAGGGGCGCTGGAAGCGCGACCGCGGTTCACAAGCACCAGCGCGCACGGAAGTGCGGCATCGTCTGTCCCGAGGCGATCCCTAGCAATCTCGCGGCAGCCGTCTGAAGATCCCTCCGCTGTCGCTCGGTTGCCTGATGCGTATCCCGGTGATTGTCTGTGGCCGTGTCGTGGTGGGTTTCCCAGCCGGCCGTCCCTTGCCGCCCTGCGGAGCCGCCCCGGGCAGCACGGGTCAGGCCTGGTTCCCGGACATGGCGTCGGCTACTCGGAGGGCGAGCTGCGGCGCCTGCTGGCGGCCGCGCGTGCCGACGTGACCGCACTGCGCGAGCGGATCGCCGCCGGCCGCAGGAACCGGCGCAACGGCGCCCACATGGCCAGCGCCGAGGCACCGGTGCGCAGGCCCCCCCCCCCGGGGCCGATCCGCGACGCGACCGCGATCGTCAGGTCTTGGTGCCGGCCGGGCATCTCGCAGTCCGCGAAGTCGAAGGTACGCCGCCGCCCCCCTCGACTCCACGCACACGAAGAGCCGGGCGAGGACGGGCCCGTACAGCAGGGTGAAGTCGTCTTCGCTGATCTGGAGGCCCGAAGGCTCCAGCATCCTGTGAAGCCGGCGTAGCGGTCTTCGCCGATGCGGACGAGTGCGGTCATCCGTGGACGGCTGGTCGTTCTCCGCCGGGTGGGGCAGCCGGGAGACGCTGGACGTCACGCCGGTGGAACCCGAGCTGGCGGTGGAAGTCGGCGTCGACTCGCCCGCGATGCCTCCCGCCGGTGGCGCCACCCCGCACGCCTGCACCGTGCCCTCCTTACCTCTCCCCCACATGACGGCGCCGCCGCGCTGACGCCCGATCTCGGCTGCGTCCGCGCAACCCACCCCGCCAGCTAAGGCCGTCTCTTCGATCTTCGGCGGAGAGACGCCCGTCAGAGGCTGTAGTCGGGCTTCCGGATCACGGTGGCCAGGTTCCACCGGTTTCATACCGGATTCCCGCAGACCGGAACATGGCGGAAATGGTCCGGGCGCAACAGCGGTGAGGAGAACGCCCGTCCGTCGAAGCCAAGGTCGCGCGGGGACGGGTAGCGAAGTACACAAACGGAAGGACTCGTCCGACTAATGCGGATGATATTTCACTGAGTACTGTGAACCATCAGATACGGGCAGCTGTTCGCAGGCTGCCCTTGTGACTCCGCGCTTGACCGCTGGCGCTTGCCACGCACGAAGTCGTCTCCGCGGGGGAATGGTGCGCCGCGGGGCGACGACTCGTTCCTCGATCGCGAGGTGGTTCGCGGCACCGGAAGGGCGACGCGTGTGCCGTCGACGCCGCGAGGGTCAGAAAGTGAGCAGATAGATGCAACCGACGTTCGTACTGGTTCACGGAGCTTTCGCGAACTCCTTCTCCTTCGCACCGCTCCAAGCCGAACCGGCCTCCTCGGGCACCGCTCCGTCGCCGTCGACCTTCCGGGGCACGGGTTTGCCGCGACGTACCCGCGCGCTTACCAGGCGCCGCAGGACGGCGGTGACGGTGCCGAGGTAGACGTACCCTCACTTGTTTCTTCTCCGGGATGACGTGCCGGATGCCGCGCTTACGGAGGTGGGTGCGGATCTTGCGGTTGCTGTACGCCTTATCGGCGCTCACGCTGTCCGGGGTGCGGCGGGGACGTCCGAGCCCCTTGCGGGGAACGCGGATCTTGTCCATGGAAGTGGAGCCGACGTTGACGTTCCAGGCGAGGTCGCCGCCGACGTCGGCAGCGGCCTGGACGTGCTGAGGGAGCATCTCCCAGGTGCCGTCGGTTGACCACGGCAAACGCCGCTTGGGGACCCTGTTCCACGGGCCGAGGCGTTCGGGCAGTTCGCACCACTGCACCCCGGTGCCGAGCCGGTGAATGACCCCGTTGATCACTTGACGGTGATCCCACCGGCGACCGCATCGGTTGCTGCTCACCGGTAGCAGCGGCTCCAGCAAAGCCCACTCGCCGTCAGTCGGATTCCCCCTGCTGAGCATGACCAGAACAACGAAGTCCCTGATCGAAGAGGTACGGCCCAGTGACGCATCAGGCAACGTTCGCTTCCAAGTCACTTGATCTGGAACCGTGTCAGTCATCGTCCGGAGACCTTCCCGGTTCGTGTCGCCGCGCGCACCTGGCACGAGCGGCGTCGTGGGCGCTGCGCAGGAGCTGCACGACCGTGTCCGTTGTCCTCTCACCAGGACTGACAACACAGATCCAGCCGAGTGCCCCGTACACCGGGTGCGGCATCACGCTGTCGGCGGCTGCGTAGTCGCGAGGTCGGGTGAGGCTGCGCGGATCCTCCCCCGTGAGTTCCCGGAACGTCGCACGGTCGGCGTGGATGTTCACGCGCCAGCGGCCTGCGGGCTCGAGGTCGGAAGCGGCGTCGTCGGGGTAGTTCTTGGTGACGATCGTTCCGTAAGGCTGGACGTTCTGAGGCATCTGGCCGTCGGGGGCGTAGTAGAAGAACGCATCCCCCCACGCGATCTCGGGGAAGCCGCCGCCCGGCTCCGGGAGAACCACGAGCGCCCCGACGAAGCCTCGCACGGTCGCGATGATCTGTTCCATACTCATGGTTCCAGGATCACCTTCAAGTGCTTGTGTGGGGTTGGCTGATGGGCGAGGCGGTGAGCGGTTCGCAACGGGTACCGCTCCGAACCGCCGATGTCGCCGTGGAGTCGGGGTACTCGGTGCAACAGGTTCGCGACCTTGAGCGGCTGGGAGTCATTCCCCCAGCCGCTCGATCGAGCAACGGTTACCGGTCCTACACGCCGCTGCATGTGCACGCGCTTCGCGCCTATCGAGGACTCGCAGGTGCTGTTGGGCCTGTCACAGCCCGGCAGATGCTCGCGGAACTGCGAACCGAGACGATCACGGAGGCAGCCTCAGCGATCAACGCGGTACATGTTCGGCTCGCGCGTGAACGCGAGGAGGCCCTGCGCGCTCAACAAGCGTTGCGTGCGATCCAAGCCGAAGCGAACACTCCCGAGCTCGAACACGAGAGCGACGCGATGACGATCACGGAGCTCGCCAGAGCGCTTGATATACGCCCCTCGACCCTGCGGTTCTGGGAGCAGGAAGGGCTTGTCACCCCCGACCGGGTGACGTCCCTGCGAGCGCGCCGCTACGACCTGTCAGCCATCAGAGCGGCCCGAATCATCGCGGCCCTGCGCAGCACCGGCTACGGAATTCCCGCGGTACGCGAGATCATGGGCTCCCTGCAGCACCTCGAGGGCCTGGGAGAGACCCAACGCATCCTGCAACAGCGTCTTGACCAGATCGCCACACGAACCGTGGAGCTCCTCCGAGCGGGCGCAGACCTGGCATCCGTCGTCCTGGCCGCCCAGGGACCGACGACCACCTAGCTAGTGCCGCATCAGCAACGTTCGCCCTGTCATGCGGCAGCGCTCGGCTGCTGCGCCGGGCTGGGCACTGGACGGCCAGAATGATCACCTGGCTGAACGTGTGCAGGTAGGGGAACCCGTCGCAACTCCCTCGGGGCTTCCCGAGGCCGTCCGACATGATCGAGGACGAAGTTGCCGACCAAGGCATCGAACTCGTCGTCGGCGAACGGCAGGCGGGGCAGAGCGGCAAGCCGCACGTCAGCTTCCGGAGCCGCCAGCGCGGCCCGGGCGACCATGCTGGGTTCGGCATCACCGCCGTCACCTTCGCTCCCCGCTCACATGCAACTGCGGCGGCGGTGCCCCAAAGTCGTCGCCCCGCTCCGGCCAGTGGCCGACCGGCTCGGCGTGGACGCGCACGCGCAGGCTCTCCCCGTCGCTGTCCCAGCGGTAGGTGGTCAGGTAGCCGCAGGCGGCTGCGGCGGCGGAGCTGCGTACTACGACGGTCAGGCCGTCCGGGCCGGCCTCGACGGACACGGTACGGTGCCGCAGCCGGTCCAGGCCGCGGCCCTTCCAGTAGGCGGCGTCGCGCTGGGGCCAGCCCAGGTCGTTGTCCGTAGGGGCCCGCCACAGATTCAATCGCGGACCTCGCAGAGCCGCCGCACGGATGCCCAGCAGACTGCCGGTAGTCCTGTCGAAGCGGCCGGGGCCAAGAAGGACGTGCTCGCCCTCGGTACGGGCCGCGACCGTAGCACCGGTCGGGCGACCGCGGGCGACCTCGGAGAGCTGGAGCTGGCCCCAGGCGACCACATGCCCTTCGGCCGCCCAGTCGGCGGGCTTGGCCAACTCCGCCTGTACGGTCAGCCAGAGCTCGCCGTCCTCGTCCCGCGCCGACGGGTCGAGCGGGGGCAGCTGCAGCCGGCCCTGTCCCCCGGCCGCCACGTCCGGGGTGGGCGGCACACCCCGGGCCAGCTCGATCCCGTCCCTGGCCAGCGACCAGGTGAACCGCAGGTGCGACAGAGCCGCAGCGGCTTGATGTTCTTGGTGAACAGCTCCGCGGCCTGCATCCGCACCGCCTCCCGGCGTCGGCGTGCCGCCGGTGTCAGCCCGCCCCCATCCGTATACCTCACACACCACGGACTACCGCCAACGTCCCGTCAGCATCAGGAAGTTCAGTGAACAACACCCTGGCGATCCGAAATCCGTAGCGATCCGGGCGGGCAATATGCCGGCACTGATCCGAATGCAACGGAATCCGGGAGTCCCGCGGGCAGAACGGCAAGGTGCTCAGCCAGGAGGGACCCCATGAACCCATTACCCGCGATGTCCTCCACCGAGATCACCACTGACCGTCTCCGGCTACGCACAGCACACGACGCCGACCGCGACGGATTCATCGAGCTTCAGACCGATCCACAGGTCCGGCTCTACCTCGGCGGCTCAAGGCCGCGGAGCGCTGTCGAACAGTATCTCGATGCCATCGGCACCACTGACACGACCAACCAGCCGGGCACGTTTGTCATCGCCGACAGGACGACAGACCAGCTCATCGGGACGCTCACGCTCGACCGACGCTCCGCCGACCTTCCCGGGCATGTCACCAAGGAGGGTGGGGAACTGGAACTGACCTACCTGCTACGACGCACCGCTTGGGGCGCCGGGCTGGCGTTCGAGGCCGCCTCAGCCGCATTGCGGGCCGCCGCCGACGAGCTGCCTGACCAGCCGGTCCTGGTAGTGACCCAGACAGCCAACGAGCGTTGGCTCAAGCTCGCCACCCGCCTCGGCTTCCAGCGTATGAGCAGACCGCCTCGAAACCCTCGTACGCATCCGGCTCAAACGCCTCCGGCATCGCCCCGACGTCCTCAACGCAACACTCTCCAGGGCCGCCGCCGACAGGGGCCCGTCACGAACGCGGCATGGAACGGCACCCTCGCCCCAGGCGCGAGCTCCACCTTCGACTACGTCGTCACCGCTCCGGCAACGGCCGGCACACCGGCGGCGACGGTCACGTGCACGTGCTCTCCGAGCACGTCGACGATGCAACTGAGCGGGCACGCCAGCGCGGCTTCGAGGCTCGGGAAAGCCGAGGTCCCCGATACGGTGCTGGCTTCGTAGGCGGGAACAGACACCACTTGTCTACGAGTTTGGGCAGCACTTGTCGATCGCCGAGCCGTGCAATGTCGATGAGAACTGACACCGCTCGGGCCGAGGCAATGTCTTTCTCTGCTATTCGGTGATGTTGGGATTGCTGCGCAGGATGTCCTCGGTGGTCTGCCAGAGCCGGGGCAGGAACCGGGTCACCTCTTCGGCCCGGTGGATGAGGTCACGGGTGGAGCTGATGCCGAGATCGGCGACGGCCGCCTGGAAGGCCGGGGCGAGGGCTTCGTGCAGTTGGGGGGCATCGGCAGCCAGGATGGTGTGGCAGCGGGTAAAGGTCGCGATGATCCAGAAGACAGCCTCGTGGTGGTCGCCTGAGTCGATGAGCCTCTGGCTTCCGTCAATCGCGATCGGCCGTGCGGTGGGCGTGATGTCGCTGCTGAAAAAGAACGGGGTCTTCGCCACTTGGACGGTGGCGTCGAACGTCGCGGCGAGTTCACGCAGATGGTGCTGGACACGCTGCGCGGGCAGGTGTGAGCAGCCGAGAAGGTTCAGAAGTTCCGGGTAGAGGCTGAGGTGGCCATAGTCGGTGAGGACCTCGCGGGCGGCCGGATAGCGCAAGCGGACGGTGGGGTTGCGCAGGGCGGCGACGAGAAGGACGTGGCAGGTCACGCCGGTGGGGAACAGCCAAGAGAGCACCTGCTCGTGGAACGGCGCCGAGGTGTCGATCGCAGCGAGGCGGGTTTCGACCCGGTGGCGGGCATCCTGGCATCTGCGGCGGACCCAGGGGCGGGCGGCAAAGTGGCGCGAGATGTGTGCGTGCAGTTTGTGCAGATCGCCGGTGGGGTCATCGATGATCGCGTCAGTGCGGAAGCTGCCCGCCAGGTGGTAGGACGCGAGGACATCGTCGGCGGAGTCGAGCTCGGTCCAGGGCACGTAGCTGACTTCCAGCAGGGCGTCCTGGAAGCGAAGTTTCCCTGGCTTGGCCGGTGGGTCCTCCTGGGCGGTGACGACGAAGATGTCGATGTCGGAGGAGGGCGACAGCTCCGTGTCGTCCGGCAGCCCGACGGTCGAGCCGCTGAAGTACGCACCCCGGAAGCCAGCATCGGGTTGGGCATGCTGGGCGACCCACTGGATCGCGGCGGAACGTGCCAGTCCGACCTTCACAGTCGAATCTCCCCGGTGACGTCTGCAAGATCTGCCATTGTTCCAGTTACTTAGGTTGAGGACACGCCGGGCATGGAGTGGTGCTCGGTCATCCAGTAGCGGGTGAAGCCGCTCTCGGCGAGTTCAGTCAGGGCGATGCTGCCGGACAGGGCCTCGGCGGCGCTGATGTCACAGCCGGCCAGGGCCGTGTCGAGGACGGACAGCGGCGCGGGAGCAGATCCGCGGGCCGTGCCCTTGATGGGGTCGGGGGAATCCTTCTGGGGTGCGCCGGCCCGGTGCGGGATGGCCGGCCAGGAGAAGGGCCGCTGCGTGCGCTCGTGAGGCACCGCAGCGGCCGGGGCGTGCGGAGTCAGGCCAGTTCCACGCGGTCGATCAACCCGGCAGTGGTGAAGGCGTCCACGAGCTGCTCGCGGCCCTCGGTGAAGTGGGCCCAGCTGTCG
Source organism: Streptomyces sp. NPDC043427 (assembly GCF_056436655.1). Taxonomy (NCBI): domain Bacteria; kingdom Bacillati; phylum Actinomycetota; class Actinomycetes; order Kitasatosporales; family Streptomycetaceae; genus Streptomyces; species Streptomyces sp. NPDC043427. Next base: position 115,139 of record NZ_JBWKCC010000009.1, read on the forward strand.
AAGTGGACCGGCACGATCCGGCGGGCGCCCAGGATGCGGGCGGCCTCGGCGGCCTGAGCGCTGTCGAGAGTGAGCAGCTGGCGGTCCAGGACATCGGTGCGGACCGCGCCGGCGAAGAGCACAGCGGTGTCCACCGGGCCGAAGCGGTCGGCGATCTCGCGGACCAGGGAGAGCTGGGCGTTGTCACCGCTGACGTAGACGGTGGGCAGGCCGTCACCGGTCAGGACGAAGCCGACGACCTCGCCGACGACCGGTTCGAGGTCCTCGCGCGCCCCGGGGCCGTGCAGGGCCGGGACGCCGGTGACGGTGATCGTGGCGCCGCCGGGACGGTCGAGCTCGATGGACGCCCAGTCCTTCAGGGGGCGTGCGGTGCCGCCCAGCCTGCCTGCGCCGCTGGGCGTGGTCAGGGTCAGGGGGACATCGGCGAGCAGGGCCCGGCCCGAGGCGTCGAGGTTGTCGTCGTGCTCGTCGTGCGACAGCAGCACCACATCGATGCGGCCCAGGGCGGCGGGCGCGGCGGAGGCGGGCGCGGTCTTGGTCAGCCCCGAGGGGTAGGTGCCAGGGGCGTCGAAGGTCGGGTCGGTCAGGAACCGCAGCCCTCCGTACTCGATGAGCGCGGTCGGACCGCCGAAGACATGGACGGGTACCTGCTCGCTGGACGCACCGGTTGCGGTCATCACGAAATCACCTCACGGATAGATTGGCTTACATCCGTGACCATAGGCGTTTGTCACGGATGAAGGCAAGCAGTAACGTGAGAAGCGTGAGTGAGACCGATACCGCCGCCACCGCCGACACTGTCGATCCCGGTCTGCCGCCGGCCCCGGGCGCCGAGCTCTACCCCGCGCTCGACCTCGCCAACAGCGCCATCGCCCTCCCCGGCGGCCAGTTCCTCGACGCGCTGGGCACCCCGTCCGGCGCGAACCAGTGGCTGGTCGACCACAACCTGGCCCCTGCGGACGCCGGTCTGCAGGAGATCTGCGCGGCACGCCTGCGCTCCCTGCGCGAACAAGTACGCGCCCTGCTCGCCGCCCAGGTCGGCGGACACCCCGCCCCCACCACCGCGCTGACCGCCGTCAACGACGCCCTCACCCGCGTCCCCACCGCCTCCCCGCTCGGCTGGGACCCCGTCCGCGGCATGCACCGCACCGCCCCACATCCCATCGACCAGATCGTCGACCAAGCCCTCGGCATCCTCGCCGCCGACGCCGCCGACCTGCTCACCGGCCCCGACGCCGAACGGCTGACGGCCTGCCCCTCCACCCCCTGCAACCGCTACCTGCTCCGCGCCGGACGCCGCCACTGGTGCTCGATCCGCTGCGGTGATCGCGCCCGCGCCGCCCGCGCTTACGCCCGCCGCACCCGGACCACCGCCGACTGAGTTCGGCCATCCCCGCCCCGCCGACGGTCCACGGGATCCGCGGCGGGGCGCGGCTGCGCACGCCCTCAAGCCCCCGGCATGGATGGCCCACCTCGCCCTCCATCCAGCTCCATCCGGCCATTCCCCACGATCAACGAAGGACCATCACGGCTCATGACGGCCACATTCACCCTGCTGACCACCGGCTACGACAGCCTCGACCCACGCAACGCCCACCGCGACGGCCGCGAGAACCGTGGCACGTCGCCTCGACCGTCTCCCTCCTGCACGACGGCGACACGATCGTCGTCGTCGACCCCGGCATGGTCGAGGACCGCAAACTCATCCTCGGCCCGCTCGCCGCCGCCGGAATCAGCCCCGAGCAGGTAACCGACGTGGTCTTCAGCCACCACCATCCCGATCACACCCTCAACGCAGCCCTCTTCCCCCACGCACGCGCCCACGACATCTGGGCCGCCTACCACAACAACCTTTGGTACGACCGACCCGCCGACGGGTACCAGCTCTCCCCCTCGATCCGCCTGATCGAAACCGGCCTGCGACGGGAGGCGATGCCGTTTGGCCCACACGCGAGGGTCCCGACGGCCTCCCGCTATTGCGGTGCGATGGCTTTGAGCCAGTCCTCGACGGCGACGACATCCGCCCACTGCGGGAACAGCTTTTCGGTGAGCATCTGGTGCACCTCGGGGTCGGTGTCGAGGCAGGCATCCGCCAGGACGGTGAGGTCGAAGTCCAGGTCAATGGCGTGCCACAGGGTGGACAGCACTACGGCGCTGGTGGCGATGCCGGTGAGGACAAGGCTGTCGATATCGCGAGCCCTGAGCACCAAGTCGAGGTCGCTGCCCGAGAACGCGCTCCCCCGCCTCTTGGTGACCACCACGTCGCCCTGCTGGGGCGCGACGTCGTGATGAATCTCGGTGCCAGGGGCCCCCTCGGTGAACAGGCCGGCTCGCACGGCGTTTGTCATCACCCTGTTGCGGGGGCTGACTTCTGGATCGCCCGGCCGTAACCCGAGCACCACGTAGATCACGGTGATACCGGCAGCCCGGGCACCGTCGATGGCCCTGCGCAAGCGCGGCAGATATCCGGAACCGTCATCGGCGATGGCCACCACGTCCCGTTGGACGTCCATCACCAGAAGTGCGCTGTTCGCCATGCCTGCCGACCCTTCTCCGTTGGGGAACAAGAACAAGTCTGGTGGATCAACCGAGCCGCGGTGGAGGTTCCGGAGATCCTCATCAGCGTCGCACCGCAGTGCGCCCATGACCGGTGTCAGTTCTCGTTCGACATTTTCCTGCCCTGTGATCACCAAGTGCCGTCCACACTCGGTGATAGGCGATGTCGCCCGTCAGTTACGAAGCCCATCAGCCTGGGTGAGCCGTCCCTTCGCGGCAGCTGATCGGGCGCAGTGCTCCGGCGCGCTGGTGCTCGCCCGGCTCCGGTTGCTGGATGGGATGGCACGCCCGCCTGTACGGACATGAAGAGCCGGCCCTTGTCGAAGCCTGCGACGTCACCGTGCTGGACGCGCCGTTCCACGCGGAGGGGAACATGGCCACGGCGGGCGGTTGTCCGGCGTCGCAGTACCTCGCCACCTGGGTGATCACCCGAATGCCCGGGGAGGACGCCGCCCGCGATGTCCTCGACTACATGGCACCGGTCGGCGAGAACCAGGAGACGATCGAGCCCGCCCTGCGTGCCGTCCACGCAGGCGAGGTCGCACTGCGCTGACATCCCGCGGTCCGCCTTTCGGGGCCGCCTGCAGTCACGGCGACGACTCCTGAACGCATGGAGGGCGTGGCATTGTCTGAGGTAGTCGCGAATGGCGGACGCGGCGGAACAAGGGAAGGCTGAGGTCTCGGCACCCGCTCTCGTTGGCCCTCAACTTGACTTTCTGTGCCTGGTTTCGGCGAAGGCCAGCCCTTGCAGGGCGAGTCGTTGCGTTTCGTATCGGCCCTCGGTCGTGGCCTCCACGTCAAACCCGTGCACGACTTCCGGTGGGTAGCCGACGAGTTCGAGCGCCCGGCTGGGCAGCGCCTGCTGGGATGCCTCTTCTGACTCCCACAACAGAACGGCTCCCCACCGGTTGGTGTCCGGATCGGAGAGCCACATCTTGAAGCGAAGCCCGCGTACCTCGGAGAAGGCGGCGACGGATTCCTCACGCAAGTACTCACGCATGGACTCTATGGTCTGTCCGGAGGCGGACAGGTCCCACCAAACGATGTCGGCGCGCATGGCGCTCCTTTCTTTCGAGAACGGAATCCGGCTGTCGGCTGGCCACGGGCACGCGGTTACAGTGCGACGCGGGGAGTTCTTTCCGTCGCGCGGGCCAAGATCGGCGCCGCCCTTCACGCCGTGCCCGGTGGCGACGTCACACCCGGTCCAGGCGCTGTGGAGGGTGGGGCGGCCAGGGCCCGAGAGTCGGCAGCTCCTCTGCTGCCGCCATCGGTGAGACCACGGGCGTACGTCCGGCCAGCCAGGCCGCCAGGTCGCGCACGCCTCCGGTAACCGCCGTGCCCGGTTGCCCGTCGCCGACGGACCACTGGCGGCCCACGTCCTCGGCATGAACGCGAGTGCCTGCCGGGAGACGGCCGAGGAGGAAGTCGATGGCGTGTGCGGCCAGGTCCTCGGGCCAGTCGTCCGGCCGCACGCCGAGGTCCAGATCGACCATGTGGATCCATGCCTCGCGCCAGCGTGCGAAGACGGTGGCGGCAAGGTCCGCGTTGCGGAACGTGACTGGACGGCTCCAGTCGCCGTCGGTGGCGCGTGCCCAGGCTGCCTCCAGCCCGGCCGTGTGCGCGGCGAGTTGCGCGCGGTGCTCGGCTGCGCTGCGGCCAGCCGTCGCCTCGATGATCGCGTTGCGCTCGTCGACCCCGCCGTCGTATCCCGCCACGAGTTCACCGCGCAGGGCATGTTCCGCGAGGCGGGCGAACATTCTCGCGTTGTCGGTGAGATGCGCGAGGACGTGGCCGCGTGACCACCCCGGAAGGGCGGATGCCTCGGCGACCTGCTGGTCGTTCAGTGCGGCCACGACCCTTTCCAGCGTCCGGTGGGCTTCGATCACAGCTGCGACAGGAGGTTGCATGACCCTCCGTCCTACGGGGCCGGGGTCTGGCTGAGGACTGCCGGGGCCTGGGCAGCGAGTTCCTTGAGTGGTTCACCGCTCAGCCGGCATACCGTCCACTCGTTCAGCAGCTCCACACCGAGCGACTTGTAGAAGTCGATCGTCGGCTCGTTCCAGGCCAGGACCCACCACTCGAAGCGCTGGTAGCCGTTCTGCCGGCAGACCGCGGCCAGGGAGGCGAGCAGAGCCTTGCCGTGTCCTCCACCTCGGGCGTGCGGCCGTACGTAGAGGTCCTCCAGGTGCATGCCGCGCGTGCCGGTCCAGGTCGAGAAACGGGGGAACCACAGGGCATCGCCGACGGCCTCGCCCGTCTCGTCGTCCTCAGCGATCAGTGCGAAACCAGCGGGATGTTCTCCGAACAGCGCCTCGCGAAGCTGCTCCTCGGTCGCTCGGGCCTGCTCAACAGCCCGTTCGTACTCAGCGAGTTCGCGGATCATCGCGCGGATCTCCGCGATGTCGTCCACAGTGGCAGCCCGGATCATGCCGGAGATCATCGGCCACCGTACCGAGCCGTGTCCATCCGATTCCACGCCTTCTCAGCGGCGTGAACCCGACTGTGGTCTTCCCCTCGACGGACGATCTGAACGATCTGCGGAACACGTCCGCAGCTGGGCCGACAAGAGCCTTGTGGCGCAGCAACACGCTTGGCGATGCTGCCTCGATGATGACTTCCGTCCTTGCGTTCGTCGGTGCGGCCTTCCTGATCGCCATGGTCCCAGGGCCAAGCACCGTTGTGATCCTGCGCCGAGCGGTGGTGAACGGCCGGAGGACCGGCATGGCCACGGTCCTGGGTAACGAGTGCGGCGTGCTGCTATGGGGCCTCGCCGCGGCCTTCGGTCTCTCCGCCCTGCTGCTGGCCTCGCAGGTCGCCTACGACATCATCCGGATGGCCGGCGCAGCGATGCTGGTGTGGATGGGAGCGCGTGCCTTGTGGCAGGCGAGGCGAGCTGGCCGGCCGGATCAGGGACCAGCGGGAAAAACCGCCGTGTCGCTTCGGCAGGCGTACTGGCAAGGCCTCGTCACCAACTTCGCCAATCCGAAGGCCGGCGTGTTCGCCGTTTCCTTCCTCCCGCAGTTCGTTCCGCATGGAGCCCCTGTTCTTCCGACGCTGCTCGCCTTCTCGGTGATCTGGGCCGTGGTCGACTTGATCTGGTACCTACCGTTGGTCTGGCTGGCCGGACGTGTCGGAGGAGTGCTTCAGCGACAGTCCGTTCGGCGCCGGATGGAACAGGCCTCCGGGGCGCTCTTGGTCGGGCTGGGGGTGCGTCTGGCTACCGAGTCTTAGGGGTCCTTGCAGTCTGATCTTCTTGTGGCACGGTGGAGTTGTACGTGATTCCGTGCTGTGTGGGGGTGACCCTCGTGCGGCGGAAGCCGTGGGAGATCGTGAGCCTTTTCAGTGTGGCCACTCAGCGCTGAAAAGGCTCCCTACCTTGGTGGTGGGGTCGGTCCCGATCATTCGTAGGATCACTGACTCGGAGCCGGGTTGCAGCCGCGGGGCGTGCCCCGCTTTGTTTCGAGCAGACCTTCGCCCTGCTTCACCAGTTCAAGCGCCTGGCCGTGCGCTGGGAACGTCGCCTCGAACTCCACGACGCCGTCTCCTCGTTGGCCTGCAGCCTCATCTGCTGGCGGCGCCTGAAGAATGCCGCTCCATCATCGCGTTCCGGCCTCATTGCAAGTCCGACTGGGCAAAACTACCGGCGCCATTTTGCGGTGCGCCTGGGATGGCCGGCCCGGGCCGGGGGTGTGGCTCATGCCCGGTGGATCGCGTACCCCAGATACGTCACCACCGGGCTGCCCTCCGGCTCGAGCACCATGTCGACCAGCTCCGGCAGCTGCTCGTCGGCCAGCGTGCCACGCCTGCGACCGCGCGTCGCGCGCACCAGGCTGAGTACGTCGCGCGGCTTGAACGCCGAGACGTCCTTCGCGGACAGCCCCGCCCGGTCGAGGGCCTCGGCGAGCTCCGCCGGGCGGCGCAGCCGGTGTGCGGCGTAGCGGCCGCGGGGCATGATCCGTGTGCCCGGGAAGGCTTGGAAAGCGCCGAGGTAGATGAGGCGGGACACAGGGGTGCGGTTCACCGTGTCGTAGACGAAGGCCCCGCCGGGACTCAGCACGCGCGCCGCCTCCGCGAGGACCGCGTCCGGCCGTTCGGTGATCTCAAGGGTGTCGGCGCAGTACAGGAGGTCGAAGGAGCCGCCCGGCAGGTCGAGTCCCTCCGCGGGTGTCGTCAGGTACGTGATGCCCAGCCCGTCGTCCGCGTCCAGGGCGAGGGCCGTCGCGGCGGGGGACGGGTCGGCGGCGACGACCTCGAACCCGAGCCGGGCGAGGCCGCGGGCCAGAAGGCCGCGCCCGCTGCCGACGACGAGCGCCCGGCTGCCGGCCGCCGCGAGGCCCGCCTCCGAGAGCACGTGCCGCAGGTACTCAAGGCGTACGGACTGAAAGGTCAGGGCCCGGATGTGGCGGCCGTCGACGGCCGTGGGTCCGGCCGTGTCGAGTGCGATGTGCGGGCCGGTGGCCATGGCAGGCTCCCTCTGTGGCGGGTCGGGTTCCCTCAGTAAACCTAGCATCCACAAGTTCCCTGAGGGAACCCGGCGGCGATACGATGGGCTCGTGACCCGCACCCCCCTCTCCGGCGTCGCGTGCTCGATCGCCCGCGCGACCGATCTGTTCGGCGACGCCTGGACGGCCCTGATCATGCGCGACGTCCTCCTCGGCCTCCGCCGCTTCGACGAGCTGGCGGAGGACCTCGGCCTGTCCCGCAAGACCCTCGCCGCGCGGCTGGCCCGGCTGGTCGAGGAGGGCGTACTGACGCGCGAGCGGTACCAGGCCGCCCCGCCACGCGAGGAGTACGTGGCCACGGAGAAGGGCCGGGAGTTCTACCCCGTCCTGCTGGCGCTGATGGCCTGGGGCGACAAGTGGTACGCGGGGCCCGCGGGGCCGCCCGCCCAGATCCGCCACGACACCTGCGGGCACCTGGCCTCGCCGGTCATGGCCTGCGACGCCTGCCGGGAGCCGCTCACGGTAGCCGACACGACGCAACTGCCCGGACCCGGCGGGCGGGTGGGGCCGGGCACGCAGCTGCTGGGACCGCTGATCGCTGCGCGGGGAGAGGGGGTCCCAGAGCCGGTTACGGCCCCGGATGCCCTCCGATCAGCTCCTTCGTGATCTCGTTGTCGGCGGCCCAAGTCTTGTTCACCCAGACGTCCTGCCCGGTGCACACCACGCGGCGCTCAGCCGCAGTAGCGGCTTGACCGCACCCAAAAGACTGTCGTCCACGATCCCCGGCCGCCCGCTCACGCACCACGAACGGCCGGATCGTCACACCAGCCACGCTCGACGAGCCCCGATACCCAAGATCCTTTTACGAGCTCTTTCTGCCGTGACATGGAGAGGGCGCCGCCATGCCTTGCAAGGTGCCTGCCGAGAAGGGTCTGCTGACTGGTGGGATTTTGGCCGGTATAGCTGACATCACCGGCAGGCTCGACCGGATGCCCCACGATCACGCGGGGCCGCAGCGTGATCTCCCTGCGGGCTGCGCGGTCCGGGCACCGTTGCTACCCCGGCAGTCAGGCCCAAGCCCAGTTCGAGACGGGACGCACCCTGACCGAAAGAGGGGAGCGGATCGAGCGCGAACTGACGGCCGCGGAGAACGAGCTCGCCGACTTCGCGGGACTGCGCGCGGGCACCCTTCGCGTCGGCGCCTCCCCCACCGTCGGCGCCTCCCTCCTCCCCCGGGCCTTGATCGCCCTCCGGGAGACGCACCCCGACGTGCGGCTGACGGTGCGCAGCGCCCGTATCGCGGGCTGCTCTTCGGCCGCCCTCGCCGACTTCGCGAACGACCTCTGGATCACCCGTGCCGAGAGCCACCCGGTGACCGAGGCCCTCGCCCACAGCTGCCACACAGCCAGGTGCGAGCCGCAGATCGCCGCGGGTGACGCGGTTCATAAGGATCCCCCCGGATCGTGAAGGTCGGATCCGCAGCCAATCGCAAAGGAAAAGTAAAGTCAAACTGTTATGCGAGCCAACGAATCCGCAGGCCAGAGGCACTGTCAGGCGGCGGGTGCCCCGTCTCGCACAGAGCCATCAGGCGGATCATCGGGGAGTAGGCCCATCCCAGCCGGGTGCGGGACTTGCCGAGCCAGTTGAGGTTCCGCTCCTGGTCAGGCGAATGATCTTGAAGAGCAGCGGGCCCCCGGCCGGCTTGCCGGGGCCCGCCGCGTCAGGTCCCGCGTCGCGCAAGGGAGCTGCTTGTCGGTCAGTCGGGGGCGGCGCCCGTGGCCGTGGCGGAGTTCGTAAGGGCATCGAGTCGGGCGGCGAGGTCGGGGTGGGTGGCTGTCAGATGGGGGCGGGCCGCGTTCAGGGGGCTGATGAGGGCTGCGGGATCGTCGTGGGCGAGGGCCGCGTGGAGTTGGCTGAGTGGGTGGTGGGCGGCGGCGGGGAGGTCGGTGAGGGCGGTGATCTGGCCGGCGATGCGGCGCAGGTCGGCGGCGTTGCGGCGGGCCCAGGTGGCGGCGGTGCGGTCGGCGGCGCGGCGTTCGCGGGTGGCCTGGACGCGTTGTTCGCCGGTGGTTCCGGCGGGGCCGGGCCGGTTGCGCAGGTAGCGGCGTTCGGCGGCCTGGCGGCTGGCGACGCCGAGGGGGTGGGCGAGGTCGGCCCAGCTGGCTCCTGCGTCGCGGGCCGTTTCGATCAGGCCGGTTTCCCATCCGGCGAGCTGCTCGCGAACCTGCCGCAGCAGCAGGAGGGAGGCCAGGGCCTGCTCCGGGGCGGGGTCGACGTCGGAGGTGGCGGAGGTCTTGTGCTGGGCGACGCGCAGGGCATCGTCTATGGCTTGCAGAGCCGCCGCGGCGGCGAGGAACGAAGCCGGGCTCTGGGCGTCGACGCTGGAAGAGACCGGCTGGTCGGCTGCTGTCATGGGCACCTCCCTCTCATCTCTGTCATCCTAATGACGACACAGCGATTGTCATCCATTGGATGACATGTTACAACGGTTTCAGTGAGGCGCATTGGCAGCAACTGCCCGAACCTTCTGGAGGTGTTTCGCCATGTTGATGCGCACCGACCCCTTCCGCGAGCTCGACCGGCTGACTCAGCAGCTGATGGGCCCGGGCACCTGGTCACGGCCGGCCGCGATGGCGATGGACGCCTATCGCGAGGGCGACGAGTACGTCGTGGCCTTCGACCTCCCCGGCGTCAACGCGGAGGCGATCGACATCGACGTCGAACGCAACATGCTGACCGTCAAGGCCGAGCGCCGGCCCGTGACGAAGGCCGACAACGTTCAGATGGAACTGTCGGAGCGGCCGCTGGGCGTCTTCTCCCGCCAGATCGTGCTGGCCGACACGCTGGACACCGAGCGCATCAAGGCCGACTACGACGCCGGGGTACTCACCCTGCGCATCCCGATCGCCGAACGTGCCAAGCCCCGCAAGATCGCCATCGGCAGCCGATCCGACCGCAAGGAGATCTCCGGCTGAGCCGGACGATGCGGGCCGAACAGGCGGTGGAGGACGGGCACCTGATCACCCCGTCCTCCACACCGCCGTAGCCGAAAAAGGGCGGCGCCCGACGTACTCCTACGACGCGAAGCGTTCCTCGGCCAGGTGACGAACCTCGACCAGGTGACGAACGCGGCGAGTACGGCAGCCGGCAGGAAGCGGAACGCGCGGCCCGCGTAGGCCTCGCCGTGCTGGGCGCGCACCCGGTCGGCGAAGTGCGCCCAACTGGCGGCGCGTCTGCCGGAAGACCTCGCCCTGATTCTTCTCGTCCGCTGCAAAGCGCCGAACCCCTCCTCCCCCGGAGCAGTTCGTGCGGGCGACCGTGGCGTGGATCGAGGCAGCCACCGACCGGACTGCGGCCTGGGACGTCAGCGCCGTCCTCAGCACGGTCGCCGACGCGGCTGGCGACGACCTGCTCTTCGACCGCCCCCAACCCATCTGAACACCCTGCTGTCCGCGCCTCCTCCGGGCGCCGGCACCACCACCTCAGCGAGAGAAAGGCAACCACCGCAGTGATGTCCGACCGGCGTGCACCGCTCCAGCACCTGCCCGTGATGACGTACGAGCAGATGCTGGAGAAGGTCCGCTACGAAGGGGCCTACCCCACCCGGGAACGGGCCGAGGAAGCCGTCCGCCTGGTCCTCGCAGGACTCGGACGCCAACTGACGGGCGACGAACGCGTCGAACTGGCCGCCCGCCTGCCCCTCCAAGCCGCCCGCACCCTCACCGCGGAGATCCCCGACACCCAGCCCCTCACCGGCTGGGCCTTCGTCAAAGACCTCGCCGTTCGCACCGACGCCACCCTGGCCACCACCCGCTGGGACACCGGCTCCGTCCTCTGTGCCGTCGCAACCCTGGCCGGCCCCGACCTCCTCACCCGCATCCTGCGCCGGCTCCCCTCGGGCTACGCGCTGCTGTTCGGCCGCGCCGAACTCACCCCCGCCGCATAGGCGGCCCGTGTCCTCGCGGCGTTAAAGCGCGTAGGTGACGGTGATGCGCGCACGGGTTGCCAACTACACAGGACTCGTGCACTCGGCGGCGCACCCGGTACCGCGCCCGACGCCGGGGGCTGCGGCTACCGGTTCGGTCCCCTTCTGACCGGACGGAACGCTGTCGGATGTCCACGCGTCTTCGCGGCGTCACCCCGACGTGGCAGGACAGGTGCCGGAGCCCCTTAGGACCTGTCCGGCCGGTCGGCGCCGGTGCTTTCCTCCACCGTGATCGGCCGGACAGGTCCTAGCCGAGCAGCTTGCCGCCTCTCCTTACAGGAATCGGCTGGGGTGACCGTGTCGCTGCCACCGCGTCCCAGCCGCTTTTGCCGGCGTTCCCTGCGCGCACTGCTGCCGGCACCCCTGCAAGTCTGCGCCAGGCACTCGCACCCACGTCGTGATCGGCTCACTCGGACGGGTGGGCCAAACTGCCATTCGGTCCAAAATCCCCCGACCTTGGGCGACACCACCGAATCATGACGACTAGTTTCCGCTGGGCTTGGGCTGGTCACACGCTGCCCGCCGCTGTGCACTGCTGCCGACTGAGGGAACTGATGGCGACACATACCGAACCGGTTTCTCCCGTACCGGCGGCGGAGCGCCGCAGCCGGGGTCAGGTGATCGTCACCTGGCTGACCACGACCGATCACAAGAAGATCGGACACCTCTACCTGATCACGTCGTTCGGGTTCTTCCTGATCGGTGGGGCGCTGGCGATGGCGATCCGGGCGGAGCTGGCCCGCCCCGGGATGCAGATCCTCTCCAAGGAGCAGTACAACCAGGCGTTCACCATGCACGGCACGATCATGCTGCTGCTGTTCGCGACCCCGACGTTCGCCGGGTTCGCCAACGCGATCATGCCGCTGCAGATCGGCTCCCCGGACGTCGCCTTCCCACGGCTGAACATGTTCTCGTACTGGCTGTTCCTCTTCGGCGGCCTGATCGTCGTCAGCAGCATGATGGTGCCCGACGGAGCCGCCGACTTCGGCTGGACCGCCTACACGCCCCTCAGCGGCGGTGAGCGCACCACGCAACTGGGCGGTGACCTGTGGATCATGGGGCTGGCGCTCGCCGGGTTCGGGACGATCCTCGGCGCGGTCAACTTCATCACCACGATCATCGGCATGCGCGCCCCCGGCATGACCATGTTCCGCATGCCGATCTTCACCTGGAACGTGCTGCTCACCTCGGTGCTGGTGCTGTTCGCCTTCCCCGTCCTGGCGGCCGCCCTGTTCGCACTCGAGGCCGACCGGAAGTTCGGCGCACACGTCTTCGACCCGGAGAACGGTGGAGCGATCCTCTGGCAGCACCTCTTCTGGTTCTTCGGCCACCCCGAGGTCTACATCCTGGCGCTGCCCTTCTTCGGCGTGATCACCGAGATCATCCCCGTCTTCGCCCGCAAGCCGATCTTCGGCTACATGGGGCTGATCGCCGCCACCCTCACCATCGCGGGGCTGTCGGTCACCGTCTGGGCCCACCACATGTTCGCCACCGGCGCGGTCCTGCTGCCGTTCTTCTCGTTCATGACCTACCTCATCGCCGTGCCCACCGGGGTGAAGTTCTTCAACTGGATCGGCACGATGTGGAAGGGCTCACTGTCCTTCGAACCGCCGATGCTGTGGGCGGCCGGCTTCCTGGTCACCTTCCTCTTCGGCGGCCTGACCGGTGTCATCCTCGGCTCTCCGCCTCTGGACTGGCATGTGACGGACACGTACTTCGTCGTCGCGCACTTCCATTACGTGCTCTTCGGCACGATCGTCTTCGCGATGTTCGGCGGATTCAGCTTCTGGTGGCCGAAGATGACCGGCACGATGCTCGACCACCGCCTGGAGAAGATCCACTTCTGGACCTTGTTCGTCGGCTTCCACACCACCTTCCTCGTCCAGCACTGGCTCGGCGCCGAGGGCATGCCCCGCCGCTACGCCGACTACCTCGCCGCCGACGGCTTCACCACCCTCAACACCGTCTCCACCATCGGCTCCTTCCTCCTCGGCCTGTCCACGCTGCCCTTCCTCTACAACGTCTGGAAGACCGCCAAGCAGGGCAAGCGGGTCACAGTCGACGACCCCTGGGGATACGGCCGTTCCCTCGAGTGGGCCACCTCCTGCCCGCCGCCCCGCCACAACTTCGTCACCCTGCCGCGCATCCGCTCCGAATCCCCCGCCTTCGACCTCCACCACCCGGACCTGGCCGAGATCGAATACGCCGAGCACGCCGGCAAGCGCGACGCACTGGACGCCGACAGCCACAGAGGCCGGCCACAGTGAGACGCCTCAGGCACCAGGCATCACACGACGAGCGCGACGGCGAACTGTCCAACACGGTCGAGGGATACCTCCTCGCCCACAGCCACCACGAGCAGGTACGTCGCGAAGCCGAGGAGCTCTGCGCCCAGTTGCCATGGCTGACCAGCGCCCAGGCCGAGGACGTCACCCGCCACTACATCCTGCAGCGCATCGACGTCAGCCGCCGCATACTGCAGAGCACGGCCGAACGGGCCGCCCAGCTGCGCCACGAGTACGAGGACCGCTACGCCACCCTCCGACACGACCTGCTCAAACGCCACGCAGCATGCGCCTGCGCCGTCCTCACCTTCGCCGGCGCACTGAGCGCACTTCCGAGCCTGCTCACCCGCTAGTTGCATCACCCCGCCGGGTAGTCCTCCTCCTGGTCGCGGTCCGGATCGGGCTGCGCGGGCGTCTCCTCCCAAGGCTCTTCGACGGCAGCCCTCACAGGGGCGACATCGTCGGCGCGGCAGCTCCCGCACACCGTCAGGCCGTGGTCTCCTCCCAGCACTGATCGGTGAACTTCACCCCGCACCGCGTGCCCACCGGCCGTCCGGCCTCGCGTTCGGCGGCGAGGCGGCATAGGGCTTCGGCGTGCGCGGCTGCGGCCTGGCGGCGGAGGTCCTCGCCGTCGGGGCGTCGAGCGCATCGGTCAGCGTCTGGGCTGCTCGCGTCCCAGTCGCGGCCGCACCACCGCGCCCGCGCCGTACTCGCACAGGTCCTCCAGGGTGGCCGGTGGCGACCGGGATGGTCTGGCTGGTCGCGACGCCCTCCCATACGTAGGGGTCGTACCGGGTGCCGGACCAGTAGCGGCGGTACTGGACCGCGTCGACGAGATCGTCACCCCCGGCCCGGTCATCAGCCCGGCCTGCACCAGCTGCATCAACCCCGCCCTGGAGCCGGGGGCCCGTCGGCGCCGACCGGGTACACGTCATTCGTTCACCGAAAGGAGCAACCATGCGGTACCGCAAGCTCGGCAGCTCGGACCTGGAGGTCTCGGAGATCTCCCTGGGGTCCTGGCTCACCTACTCCGGCGGCATCGAAGCGGACGCGACCCGTGCCTGCACCGAGGCGGCATTCGACGCCGGGATCAACTTCTTCGACACCGCCAACGTCTACGGGCAGGGAGCCGCCGAGACGGCCTGGGGTGAGATCCTTTCCGCCCACCCCCGTGACACCTACCTCCTTGCCACCAAGGTCTACTTCCCGATGTCGGACGACCCGGCCGACCGGGGCCTGGCCCCCGCCCAGATCAGCAAGCAGATCGACGCCTCCCTCACCCGCCTCAAGACCGACCACGTCGACCTGTACCAGGCGCACCGCTTCGACCCCAGTGTCCCGATCGAGGACACTGTCGAGGCGTTCCAGAAGGTCGTCGAGCAGGGCAAGGCCCGCTACCTCGGCTTCAGCGAGTGGACCCCCGAGCAGATCCAGGCCGCGATCGACATCGCCTACCCCGACCTGTTCGTCTCCTCCCAGCCGCAGTACTCCATGCTGTGGCAGGCCCCCGAGGCCGAGGTTTTCGGCCTCTGCGCCACCAACGACATCTCGCAGATCGTGTGGTCGCCTCTGGCCCAGGGAGTGCTCACCGGCAAGTACAAGCCTGGGCAGCCCGTGCCGGAAGGCAGCCGCTTCGCCTCCGCAGACATGGCTGTCTCGCAGGATCTCGTCTACAGCGACGCCATTCTCGAAGCGGTCCAGCGCCTCGTCCCCATCGCTGAGGAAGCCGGGATGAGCATGCCCACGCTGGCCCTTGCCTGGGTCCTGCGACGCAGCGAAGTCGCCTCCGCCATCACCGGCGCCTCCCGCCCCGAGCAGGTACACGCCAACGCAGCCGCCTCCGGCGTGGAGCTGTCCGACGACCTGCTGGCGGCAGTCGACCAGGCCCTCGGCGACGTCCCCGTCACCGAACCCACCCTCGCCCCCGCCGCCCAGTCCGGCATCAAGCACCGCTGACGCGCCGATGTTCGGCTCGGCGCATCGTGCCGTCTTCGGGGCGCCGAGCCGTCTCCAGCAGCAGCGGGCCCCGTCCGTCAGCGCAGGAGACGGCCGTTGATTTCTGGCGCAGGTCGGTGTTCTCGGGGCGGAACGCCTACCGGTTGGGGGCGTAGGCGCTGTGTAGCGGCAGGCCAGAGGTGGCGGTCGGCCATGACCGGCTGGTCGCCGGCGCGGGCGGACGTGCGGCACAGCGCGCGGTCGGGGTTGTAGACGCAGGTGACGAAGCACCCCGGGACAGGCGGCGGCTCGTGGCGGGACACGATGCGCCGCGGGCGGGCTTCGTACCCTCCGTACGCGAGGGCCAGGACGCGATCGTCGGCGCCGTCACCGGTTCTCGCGCAGCGCCCCGCAGTACTGGCACACGTCGGGGGGTCAGGCGTGGGACAGTGCAAAGGAGACCAGGAAGCCGCTGACCGTGACCAGCCCGATCGCCAGGTGCGCTTCCTCGAACGCTTCGGGGATCATCGTGTCGGCGATCATGGCCAGGATCGCGCCGGCGGCCACGGCCGTCACCCCGGCGATCACTGCCGCCGAGAAGCCGCCGACCACGGCGTAGCCGAGCACGGCGGAGATGGTGCTCGCGGCGGCGATGGCTCCCCATACGCCGAAGACGTAGCCCTTGCTGCGCCCGGCCTTCTTCATCCCGGCCGAACTGGACAGCCCTTCCGGGATGTTACTGATGAACACCGCTGCCACTGTGACAGCACTGACGGCGCCGCCGTCGAGCAGGCTCACGCCGATCACCGCCGATTCGGGAATCCCGTCGAGTAGCGCGCCCAGCGCCAGGGCCAGGCCCGAGCCGCTTTGTGCCTCCTCGGAGGGCTGGGCCTGCCCGGAGTGGTGACCTGATCGCTTGCGATGACGGGCGCCGTGCCTCGCCAGCCACAGGTTGCCGACCGTGTAGGCCACTGCCCCCGCCAGTGTTCCCGCGGCTGCCGGGCCCAGCCCTGCCTGTTCGTAGGCTTCACCGATCAGCTCGAAGGAGACTGCCGACAAGAGCACGCCGGCGCCGAAGGCCATCACCAAGGCGATGACATTCTGCGGAACGCGCAGCCCGTAGCCGAGCACTGCTCCGAGCAGCAGGGCAGAGCCCGCCACCAATCCCCAACCGCCTGCCTCAACCACGTCTGACATGCTGCCGCGTCTACCCGTGTGAGCGGTGATGACCCACGGCAGCACGCGAACGGCGGGCCTGTCTCCACGTCGTCCCGCTGGTGGCGTGTTCAGCGGTCGCCGACAGTCGGAGCGGTTGCGCCACACGTGGTGGCTGCGGTCCTGGTACAGGTCCGCGTCGCGGTCGCGGCCTTGGCCGGTGTGGAGACGTACGGGAGCGCGGCCGGCCAGGCGGTAGTGCTCGAAGGTGTAGGTGTTGCCGTCCTCGTCCATCAGCCGTCCAGCCGTCCAGCCGTCCAGCCGTCCAGGGTCACGCTGTACGGCGGCGGCCAGACGACGGGTGGGCACAGTCGCGGAAACGGCCACAGGTCATGGGTTTCCCTGCAAGGTACGGGCACGCCTCCAGCACGCGGTCAGGCCGCCCCGTGAGGGCGCCAGGGGCCAGGAGCGGCCCGCGGGGCACTCCCGCCCCACAGCCCCGGGCAGTCACCGGGCAGTTCACCAGGTCATACGAGCACTCCGAGCCGCTCTGCTGCATCCGGGTGGACCCTCGCTCCGGCCGCAACCGGCCGCACCGCACGTGAAGTCCCCCTTCACAACCCACCTGTTGAAAGGAGCCTGTCCATGGCCCACACCACCACGTCTGGCCGGCCGTCCTGGGCACACGACGACTTCCTGCTGTCGCCGCCCAACCCCACCCAGCGCATCGACCTCGCCCCCACGGATGTGCACCGCCTGGAAATCCACGCGGCACTGACCGCCGCGGGCATCGCCCCCATGCCCGGCGACCGCGAAGCCATCGACCACCTCAGCACCCTGCCCGACCACGTCCACACCGCACTGCACCGCTGGCTCACCCACACCACCCAACAACCCACCGCCACCCGCGAGACGCTCGCCGACAAGCGCCTGATGGAGATCCTCACCGCCTGACGGTCGGAAGTGGAGCTTTCGACTTCAGTCGACCGCCTCCAGCCGTTGGCCCGGATCTCCAGCTGGTCTGCGAGCCGTTCATGAATCCCCATGCCCTACGCGCAGTCCCGTTCCCCGGTGTGCGCTGCGGCAGGACATGGCCGGGTGACGAGCGGAGCTCCCGTCCCGGTTCCCGTAGGGCGGGGACCTTCGCCGGTGTGCGGTGGTAAGACGGGGCTGTAACCGGCACTGCGGGCAGCAGCCAGACGGCGGCCCGAACGAGGGTACGTGAGAGGGGAGTTGGGCATGGCGGCAGAGAACATCGACGATGTCGTGGACGAGCTTGCCGGCATCGTGCGGGAGGCCGGCCGCGCCGGTGACCGGGTCGGATACTTCGCGGCGCTGTACCGACAGGTGACCGTTGAGGTCCGCTCGGCCATTCACGGTGGGCTGTTCGACGACGGTGCCCGGATGGACCGTTTCGACACGCTCTTCGGCAACCGCTACATCGACGCGTACGACGCCTGGCGTCGTGACCAGAGCGGGCCGCGCTGTTGGCGCGAGGCGTTCGGGTTGCTCGACGAAGCCGACACCGTCATCGTCCAGCACCTGCTACTCGGCGTGAACGCGCACATCAACCTCGACCTGGCCATCGCCGCCGCGCGGACCGCCCCAGGCGAGGCCATCCACACGTTGCGGCGCGACTTTCTGCTGATCAACGACATCCTTGCGCGGGTGGTGCTGGTGGTGCAGGACTCGGTCGGCGCCCTGTCGCCACTCCTGTCGCTACTGGATCAGGTCGGAGCCCGCACCGACGAGCGGATCCTCGACTTCAGTGTCCGTCAGTCCCGAGAGGAGGCGTGGTACAACGCCGTCCTGCTTGCCGGCCAGAACGAGGAGGAACGCGAGGCCACCATCCAGCGGCTCGACATCCGGGCCGCCGTGCTCGCACGGTTGATAGCGCGACCGGGCGGCGTCGTCCGGCCGGCCCTGCAGCTGATCCGGAGCACCGAAAGTGATGACGTGCCGGCCGTCATCACTCATCTGGACAACGCCATGGAGCGAGCCTCCGCCCGGCAGGTGACGGGGCGAGGTCCGGCGGACTGACCGCCCGGCATCCCGCTGGGGCCAGCGGCGAACACCTGCTCACACAGTGTCAGAACCAGCCATAGCTGTCGCTCGACGAAGCGATGCGTCAGGCCCACGGGAGGACGGTTCCCCCGCCGACATCATGGCTTGCGGTTGGTCACCAAGCTGCTGGGGCGGGACGAGCGCATGCGGCCGTACGGGCGATCCCGTGGTCGTAGCGGGAGTCGTACTCGCCGTCGGGTACGCGCCCGTCACGCACGCCCGCACGTACGGCCAGTGCTGCAGCCCCTGAGCCCGCCCCGGCCATCCGGGCGGGTCAGGCAGTACGGCTCCGACCTCCGTGGCCGTCGCGGTCCGGTTGGTGTCGTCGAGGCTGATCTGCTGGGGCGCCCGGTCGGCGCCGATGACGGCGGATTCCGCTCAGCAGGCGACGGCGAAGGCGGAGAGGAGCGTAGCGGCGGCGAGGGTGCCCCAGAGGGCGGCCGGGCCGTGGGGGGCGAGGGTGGTGATGAGTGCCGGGGAGATGGCGAGGCCGAAACCCGTGGAGAGTTCGAAACGGGCGAGGGCGCGACCCAGAGCATGGGCCGGGGCGAGGTGAGTGACGAGCGCGGTGGCGCTGCCGGCGTAGATGATCTCGCCGATCGTGCAGACCACGGACACCGTGGCGACGGCCGGGGCGCCCCAGCCGTGTCCCAGCGGGGTGGCCACGAGAAAGCCGAGGTAGGACGCGGTGAGTACCACGCCGGCGAGTGCCAGTACGGTCCGCCGGGAGAAGCGGGACATCAGGACGGTGACCGGAACCTGCAGGGTGACCACCAGCACCGTGTTGGCCACGAAGATGGCCGCCGACCACACAGGGGATGCGTGCAACTGTGTCACCAGGACCAGCGGGAGGGCGATTTCGGGGACGTTGAGGCAGAAGGCGTAGACCACGTTGGCGGCCAGCAGCGCGCCCATCCGAGGGGCGGGCCCGTTGTCACTGTCCATACCGTCCTTGGCCGGGGCAGCGGCCGGATGCGCGTGCAGATGGACCGACCACGCCAAGGCCGCCGCAGCGAGGTAGGCGAGCCCGGTGACGGCTGCCAGCGCCTGCAATGCGCTGGTGCCGCCCGCCAGGCATGCGGTGGCGATGAGCGCGCCAGCGCCCAGGCCGGCGTTGCGCAGGGCGCGGCCTCCCGCGAGAGCGGCGTCGCGTTGCCTGCCGTGGGCGACCGTGGCCACGAGAGCCGCGTGGGCGGCCGGCCAGGCCTGGTTGCCGAGGCCGAGGAAGAGCGCCGCCGCCGCGAACAGCCAGACGTGCCCCGCCGGGGTGGCCAGCAGCAGCGCCACGCCCAGCGCCCGTACCAGCATCGACGCCGTCACGACCGTGCTGCGTGCGCCCCGGTCCAGCCATCGGCCCACCGCGGGCATGCACACCAGACCCGCGACGACGGCGGCCGTCATGGCGGTGCCGGTGACCGGCGCGGACAGCCTCAGCACGGTCACCCCGTAGAGCAGCAGAAAGGGCCGCAGCAGCCCGGTGCCGAGCGCGTCCACGGCCACGGCGACGGCATAGCGGGGGCCTCCGGAGGCACGGACGAGGGCGCGGGGCTGGATCTTGGTGGTGGTTGTCATGGCGTCAAACGGTGCGTTCGGCCACCGGGCTTGGCACGTTGGTTGACGGACACCGTCAATCAACGTCGACGCCGGCCAGCCGGTCAGTGATGATGCGGGGATGACGTTGAGGATCGACATCAGCGGCCTGCCGTCCGAGCGGCTGCGGTTCGCCGCCTCCCCGCTGGCCGAACTGACCGCGATGCTGCACGTGCTGGCCGAACCCGGGCATCATCCGCAGCACGCCGGCTGGGCCGGCGATGTCTGGGCCGGGCTGCGGCCGGAGCTGGCCGAGCGGCTCAGGGAGGCGGAGTTCCTCTGGCGTTCCTCACAGGCCGACTTCCTGATCCCCGCCCGGCCTCGGCCCACCCTCGCCGAGGAGTTGGACGACGTGGACCGGATCGACGACGAGGCGTATGTGACCGCGGCGCTCGTCACCACCTGCGGCGGCAACCGGGTCCACTTCGCCGCGCCGTCGCCGCTCACCGATGCGACTGCGCGCGAGCGGGCCCTGGACCTGGCCCAGGCCCGCGGCGCGCGGCAAGAGGCCTTCGCGGAACGGCTGCTCGCGGACCCGGCCGCCGTGCGAGCGCGGGTGCGCCACACCCTCGAACAGTGCGCCGAGGCCTTCTTCGACGCCGCCTGGGCGAGCGTTGCCGTGCAACTCGCCACCGACCTGCGCCTGAAGAACGACCTGCTGAAACGCCGGGGCATCGGGGCAGCACTCGCATCGGTCTCCCCAGCGGTCGATCTGGCGCCGGACGGCGACTGCATCATCGTGGACAAGCTGCAGGACAAGACGACCGCCGCCCACGGCGCCGGAGTCACCTTCATCCCCAGTGTCTTCGGCCGCCCGCACCTGGTGGCGGTCCACGCGCCCGGGTGGCAGCCGGTGGTGCAGTACCCCGTGGCGGAGCCGGGTCCATCAGAGCCGGTGTCGCTGGAAACGGTCACACTACGGCTGGAGGCACTCGCACATCCGGTACGGCTGCGGCTGCTGCGCACCCTGGCCCGCGGCCCGCACACCACCGGTGAGCTGGCCCACGCCTGGGAACTCTCACCCCCGGAGGTTTCCCGCCACCTCGCTGTCCTGCGCCGCGCGGGTCTGCTCACAGCCCGGCGGCACGGTCGTTACGTGCGATACACCCTCAATCTGCCCGATCTGACGGCGCTGGGCACCGACCTGCTGGCGGCCGTACTGCGCTGAGCGGCTTCGGTCTGCCAGAAGGCGGGCGGGCCCGTGTCCTGGTCGGCGTCGTCCAGGACGAAGCACTGCCTCGCTGCTTCGTCGACACGCGGCCCGGCGAATTCCAGGGACGAGGAGATCCGCTCAGCCGCCGACGACGTCCCAGCTTTGCCGCAATGGGATACGCCAAGGCGTAGCGTTCGCGGTCGTGTTGGTGGAAGAGTGCTGTGTGGCGCAGTTCGCCGGTTCTCCGGCCTCGGTTGCCCGCAGTAGGTCGGGGTGTGGGCTCGGGGAAGGCGGGGGCGCGGGACACGGCGAGGACCCCGCCGGTGAAGTCCCCGGTGACCAGTGGGTCGTATGACGAGAGTTACTTCTGAGTCACCCATGTGGTCATGTAGCGTCCGGAATCGTTCGATCCGTTTCGACGCTGCCGCCCCGATGAGGTCTCATGCCCGCCGATGTCGATGCCCCGATCGCCGCCCCCCAGAGACGAAGATTGCCTCAAGGCCCCGCCCTTCGCGTGCTTCGGGGACTTGGCCCCCGGAGCGATGCCGCCCAGCGGTCCGCCGGCGGGAGGCCATCCCGGACAACGGACGGGGGAGCGCCGGTTCGTTGAAAATCCGGATCAACCGCTCAAGCAGCGCATCCGCCCAGCCGTCCCCGGAGCGCCCTGTCCCAGCCCAGGCGGTACATGACGTGCAGCCCGAGGTCGCCGAGCCCCCTCTGTCGGCCCACGAGCAAGACCTCATACGCGCCTCCGTCTCGGTGGTCGAGCCGTTCGCCGCAGATATGACGGTCTACTTCTACGCGATCCTCTTCGCCCGCCACCCCGAGGTCCGTCCCCTGTTCCCGCCGGGAATGGACACTCAGCGCGGCCGTCTGCTGCGCGCGCTGCTGCGCATCGTGGACCTGGTCGACGACCCTGAGGGACTGGTGCGCTTCTGCGGACACCTCGGACGCGATCACCGCAAGTTCGGCACGCTCAGTGCGCACTTCCCGGCCGTGGGCGAGTGTCTTCTCGCCTCGCTGGCCCGCTACGCCGGCCCCGCGTGGACCGCGGACATCGCCGCCGCCTGGGCCAAGGCGTACGGCGTGGTCGCCGACGTCATGATCAGTGCTGCCGAGCAGGACGAGGCGGTTCGGCCCGCCGTGTGGCCCGCCACGGTCGTACACCGTGTCCCGCGTGGACACGGCATCGTCGAAATCACCGTACGCCCCCACATGCCCTACGAGTACGCCGCCGGACAGTACGTGAGCGTCGAGACTCCCTGGTGGCCCAAGCTGTGGCGCTACTACTCCCCCGCCAACGCGCCCCGTGAGGACGGCACCCTCACCTTCCACGTGCGCGCGGTGGCCGGCGGCCGCGTCAGCGGCGCGCTGGTGCACCGGGCCGCGGTGGGCGACGCGATCCAGCTCGGACCCCCGCTGGGAGACATGGTTCTGGACGCAGCCGCCTACAGCGACCTGCTGTGTGTGGCCGGCGGCACCGGTCTCGCGCCGATCCGCGCCCTGGTGGAAGAGGTGGCCCGCCGCGGCGAGCGCTACCGGGTCGACCTGTTCCTCGGCGCCCGAACCGGCGCCGAGTTGTACGGGTTCGACGACATGCTCCGGATGGCCCAGCGGCACCACTGGCTGACCATCAGGGGTGCGGTCTCCCAGGAGTACGTCCCTGGGATCAGGGGGTCCCTGCCGGAAGTTCTGGCCGAGTACGGGCCGTGGTTCCAGCACGACGCCTATCTCAGCGGCCCGGCTTCGATGATCGTCGCCGCCACCGAGACGCTCACGCTGGGCGGCACCTCGCCCGAGCGCATCCATCACGACCCGTTCGAGACGCCTGTTCTGTCCTTTGCCTGAGCCAACCACTTGGCCGTCCTGCCAGGAGAACGCACGTGACCATCCCCCCGCCGCCCTTCGGATCAGCAGGTGAACACCGCCTCCAACAGCAACTGGGCACCGCCGACCGCGCCGCCCGTTTCTACGACCACCAGGTGCGCCCCTGCCTCACGCCCGAGATGCGGGACTTCATCGGCCGCCAGGCCATGGTCTTCCTGGCCACCGCCGACTCGCACGGAGAATGTGATGCCAGCTTCCGCGCCGGGCCACCGGGATTTGTCCACGTGATCGACGACCGTACGCTCGCGTACCCCGAATTCCGTGGGAACGGTGTGCTCGCCAGCGCCGGCAACATGACGGAGAACCCGCACCTCGGCATGCTCTTCCTGGACTTCACGCACCACCACGTGGGGCTTCATGTGAACGGCGCGGCCCAGCTGTACACCGACGCGGGCCTGCGCTCCGTCCATCCCGGCCTGCCCACCGATGTCGCGCCTGGACGAAGCCCTGAGATGTGGGTCCACGTGAGCGTCGAGGAGGCCTACATCCACTGCTCCAAGTACATACCCCACCTGGAGCCGGCTCCCCGCCCCACCAGCCAGGACGCCGCGCGCCCCAAGGACGCGAACTATTTCACCGGCTCTGACCCGGCGCCCGGCAGCCTCCCGCAGCCGAGCCGGCCAGGGCCGGCCTCCACCTGATCGAGTCAGAAGCCGACGACATGGCCCTGACGACCGTACTCACCGCACAGCCTCGAACGGAGATCGTCGAGCGGGGCCCCTGGGCCGATGCGGATCAGTCCGTGCTCGGTCGCGGTTGCGGGGTCATGGCCCAGCGGATGGTCCTGGTCAGTGCGTGGCCCGCGGGGCGTACGGCGATGTCTTCGACGACGGGGAGGCGGGGCAGCCAGAGCATGCCCCGGGCCCACGGCGGGAGCAGGGCGACGGCGTTCGCGGCCAGCCCGGCGTAGAGCGGTCGTGCCGCGAGGGGCAGTGGAGGCCGGAGCAGCAGGAAGCGGGCGGCGGCGCGGGCCTCGGGGGTGGCCCGCAGCTCGGGCCGGTAGGTGGCGAGGCGCTCGGACAGCTCACGGCGGTCGCGGGGTGGGTCGAGCACCCCCAGGGCCTCGGCGACGCGGGCGGTGTCGGCGACGTAGGCGTCGTAGTCGGCGGCGTCCAGTGGCTTGGCCCCGTAGCGCTGGTGGGCGCGCAGGAAACTGTCCGTCTCGGCCGCGTGTACCCAGCCGAGCAGGTGCGGGTCGGCCGCGTGGTACGCCAGGCCCTCGGCCGTCGTGCCGCGGATCCGCTCGTGGATGCCCCGGACGTGGTCGACCGCCCGCTGGGCGTCCGCGGCGGTGCCGTAGGTCGTCACGGCCAGGAAGGTGCTGGTGCGCTGCAGTCGGCCCCAGGGGTCGCCGCGGTAACCGGAGTGCCCGGCCACCGCCGCCATGGCGAGCGGGTGCAGGGACTGCAGCAGCAGTGCGCTCAGCCCGCCGATGAACATCGAGGCATCGCCGTGGACCGTGCGGATCGGGCGGTCCGGCCCGAACCAGCGCGGGCCGGGGGTGTGGTGGATACGGGCACGTGTCGCCGGGCCGCCGGGGCCGGCGACACGGCGGAACAGAGCTTGGCCCAGCTGTTCACGGACGACGGTCAGCACGGTCGACCTCCCCTGTGTGACTTCCTGCGCGAGCGGATCCTGCTCCCGGATCACTGAAACGTCAGGGCGCTCGCCACGTCGGCGCCTCTCCGACGGCGCCTCTCCGACGGCGCCTCTCCGTCGTCGATCACGCGAGGAGCCACACCGGGCACCAGGTTTTCGAGGGCTTGTGGCATTGGCCCGAAGTCGTGTCCACCCTACGCCCAGGCGTCCACTCGGAAGCCTCCAAGACCTCGCGCACCTCTGGCGACCATCTGTTCATCTCAGCACCTCTCTCCGAGGCGCCGGTCAGCGACTACGCCTCAGCCAGCCGGTCCAGCGGTCAAGCGTGCGTCGCGGTCGGCGAGAACTCCGCTGGAGCGGCCGGCGCTGCTCTGCCCCCGGCCGACTGGCTTGCCCGGCGGCGCGACGCCAGTGGTCGTCGGGGGACAGGATCGGCGCCTTGCGTTCTGCTTGAGCTTGGATCTCGACATGAGACTCATGAGCCGTGATGCGGAACGCCTCCTCGTAGGAGGCAAGGGCGGCGCTCATGGCCCCGCCTGCGAGGCCCCGGCGGCGGATACGCAATGCCAGCCACGTGAAGAAGCCCAGGACGGCCGCAAGGGCGCCCACCGTGATCAGGAACGGTAAGAGCACATCCACATCCATGGGCATGAGCCTACGCAACAGCCTCAACGACGGAACCCGGCGTTCGGGCAGGCCGGCGCGGCGACTCAGTCCACCGGGTGTCCGGGGTCGATCGTGAGGGTGTCCGCGAGGCGCAGCAGCGGTTGTCCCTCGGCCTTCTCCTGCTCACCGCACTGCACCGGGTCCAGGACGAAGCCGACGTGATCGCCTCCGTTGATCCGCTGCTCGATCCTGCCGATGAACCACGCGGCCGCCTCCTGCAGGACGACCGCCCCGCCGTACCCCACTGTCCAGCGGGTGTGCGCGAACTTGTCCACCCGGTCGCCGCTCACGCCGCCGAACAGGGCCGCCAGCTCGAACTGTTGCGGTGTCAACAGGTGTACGGCGAGGAGGTCGGCGGCAGCGGCCACCTCGTAGGTCCGGTTCACTGTCGACAGCCACACCACGAACCGCACCGGCCGCATGGAGCACTGCGATGCGAACCCCACGAGGCAGCCCGCCCGCTCGCCGCCCGCCGTAGCGGTCACGACGCACATGTCGGGGTTCAGCCGGTCGGTGAAGGGGTTGATCTCCGGCATGTTCGTGCTCCTCCAGCCATGCGGCGCCCGTCCTTGCACGTGGTGTATCCCGAGAGACCATCCTCACGCCCGACATGGGGCACCGGCATCCGCGGATGAACGCCCCCGGTGGTCGTCCCCGCAGCCCTACGGCTGGGCGGTGGGGGTTCCGCCCGGGCCGTCGAGAGCGCGGGCGCGTGCGGCGGCCGACGGGGTCAGGTGGCGGGCCAGCACGTCGAGGGCGGCGGCGACCTCGTGGAGGGTGTCCGGGGTGGGTGTGGTGCCGTCGGGGTCGGTCAGGGCGGCGGCGAGGGCGCCGTCGATGGTGGCGGCGCGGACCTCGGCCACTCGGGCGGAAGGCTTCGGGACGGGGCGGATGAGGCGGCGGCGCCGGTCGGTCGGATCGGGGGCCGTGTCCACGGAGCCGGCCTCCTCCAAGCGGGCGACGGCGGTGGAGACCTGGCTCTGGGGCAGGCCGGTCCGCGCGGCGACCTCGCCGACGGTCGTGCCGGGGTGAGCAACGATGTCGCCGAGGATGATGAGGACCGAGCGGTCCGAGCCTCGCTGCCGCGTTTCCGGCTGGGGCATGGCGTGCTCGCCGATCTTCATCAGGGTGCGGCCCAGCAGGAACAGTTCGACTCCGTTCATGACCGCCGATGGTACATCTTCATTGATACATCTCTCTTGATGCATCAATCTTGATGCATCTAATTAGATGGGTTATGGTCGTGATGCATGCCAGTCGGAGACGCCGACTGCCGCCCACGAGGGGAACCGCCATGTCCACAACCACCGCCATCGCCGGCGCCCGCACCCTCTCCGTCCCTGGCGCCACCCTTCATTTCCAGGTCACGGGCAGTGGTCCCGTCCTGCTCCTCTCCCAGAGCGGCGAAGGCGACGCCGACCGCACCGTCGACCTCGTCCCTCACCTGACCGACACCTTCACCGTCGTCACCTACGACCGCCGTGGCCTGTCACGCAGCACGCTCGACGACCCCGGCCGTCCCGTCAGCATGGCTGACCACGCCGACGACGTCGCACGGCTGCTCGCCGAGGTGGGCGACGGACCGGCCATGCTGGCCGGGTTCAGCATGGGTGCCGCGATCGGTCTTCAGGTGCTGACCAGACACCCGGGCGTACTGGACACACTGATCGCCCATGAGCCGGTGACACCGAACCTGTTGCCCGAGGCCGACCGCGCCCAGCACGCGGCGGAGTTGACTGCCATCCAGGAAGCGCACGCGGCAGGGGGCCTGGCGGCGGCGTTCGCCGTGATCGGCCGGCATCTCGGTATCGACCCCGCCCACGACCGGACCGAGGACGGTCTCACCCCACAGCCCATGACGCCCCGACGGCAAGCCAACTTCGCCCATTTCATCGGCACGGAGTTCACAGCCGTCATCGGCGACGGCTTCGATCCGGCGGAGTCCGTGCGGGCCGCAGCCCGGGCCGGGACGCGGGTCATCCCGGCGGTGGGCCAGGACACGCCTCCCACTGTCCACACCTACCGCTGCGCGCTGGCACTGGCAGAACTGCTGGGCACGGAGCCGGTCGTGTTCCCCGGTGGTCACAACGGGAACACCGCGTTCCCCCGGGCGACGGCGCGCGTGCTCAGGGCCGCACTCACGCGATGATCCAGCGGGGAGCCCGTCGCATTTTCGGGAAACCGCCGCTCGAATCCGACAGAAGCGTGAACTGGTGTACGCACCCGGGCCGTTGTGCGTAAGTTGTGCATTGAACTATCGACGCCTCGGCTGAAAGACGGACGCGACTCATGACCGACCACGCGAGAACGCCAGGACCAGCAGCGGTGCACCAGAAGATCGACACGTCGGTGCCGCACTCGGCCCGGATCTGGAACTACTGGCTGGGCGGGAAGGACAACTACCCCGTCGACGAGGAAGCCGGCGACGCGTACACCGCGGTCTTTCCCGGCATCGTCACCATCGCCCGCAGCAGCCGCGCCTTCCTGCGCCGCAACATCACGTACCTGGTCGCCGAGGCGGGTATTCGGCAGTTCCTGGACGTCGGTACGGGGCTTCCGACCGCCGACAACACCCATGAGGTCGCGCAGCGGATCGCCCCGGAGACCCGGATCGTCTACGTCGACAACGACCCGATGGTCCTGGCGCACGCCCGCGCCCTGCTCTACTCGACGCCTCAGGGGGCGACGGCCTACGTCGACGCCAGCGTCCTGGACACGGACCGCATCCTGAAGGTCGCGGCCGAGACGCTGGACTTCAGCCGTCCCACGGCCCTCATCCTGAGCAACATCCTGGGGCACGTCGCCGACCGTGACCAGGCCCGTTCCATTGTGACGCGGCTGATGGACGCGCTGCCGTCCGGCAGTTACCTGTCCATCAACGACGGTTCGCGGGGCATCGACCCGGTCTTCGAGCGGGCGCAGGACGCCTACAACGAGAGCGGTGCGGTCCCCTACAACCTGCGTACCGTCGACGAGATCACGGCGTTCTTCGACGGCCTGGAGCTCCTGGATCCGGGAGTGGTCTCGGTTCCCTTCTGGCGTCCGGACTCCGACTCCCCCGCCCCGGAACTCGTCGCCGAACACGGTGGTCTCGCACGTAAGCCGTAAGCCGTAAGCCGTAAGCCGTTTGCTGTTTGCTGTTTGCCGTAAGCCGTGACACCAACCCCGACAGCAGCCCGGGGCCCACGACTTGGAAGAGCGCCCCTCGGAGACGAGGTGGCGCTCTTGTCGTCTCTACACGTCGTCCCAGGCCATCGAGCTCATCCTCCAGCCGACCGGCGTGCGGACGAACTGGGTGGTCTTGTGTCCGGAGCTCTCGAACCACTCGCCGTCGAGGTAGCCCGACTTGCGGTACTCGCTGAACCGGTGCGCGACCGACCCGAAGACCTCGGTGCGGTCGGCGACTTCCCATTCGGAGAACTCCGTGAGCGTGCCGTCGGTGAGGATCTTCTCGCGGGGCTCGATGAACGCGTCGAGGTCATGGACCACGGGGTCGGACCCGAGGTTCTTGATGATCATTCCTTGCGGTATGAACACCTCTCGGATGATGTCGACGTTCGGCCGGCTGCCGCCCGTGTTGGTGAAGGCGCTGAAGAACGCTCGCGTCAGACGGTCGAGTTCGGCCCGGGTGTCGGACGCGGGTGCGTCCCGCTCGGGTGACCACTCCTCGTCGAGGACGGACCAGATCTCGCTGTCGTGGCGGACACCCTGGTACGGATAGCGTCGGCGCAGTACGCCGTCACGGGTCATCCCGAGTCGGCGGGCCACTTCGGCGCTACGGGTGTTGCCCGCCGCGACCCACCATTCGACACGACTCATCCCGCGCTCCTTGAAGGCCCAGGTGATCAACGCCCGGCAGGCCCGCGTCACCAGCCCTCGGCCCTCCCCGGCCGCCTCCAGCCAGCAGCCGATCTCGCACACGCCCAAGGCGCCGTCGAAGCGGGTGAACATGACGCCGCCGACCAGCGTGCCGTCCAGCCAGATCCCGTAGATCCGTGCCGTGTCCTTGGCCTGGTTGTCGGCGTAGCGCTGGAGGACGGCGGTTGCGGAGTCGAGGTCGGTGCTGAGGGTCGCCCAGGGTATCCACGGGTCCACGTTGGGGCGGGCGCGGTCGATGTGGGCGAGGAACTCCCGCGCGTGCCAGGGCTCCAGGGGGCGGAGCTGAGCGTTGTCGCCGAGCGGCAGTGTGAACACGGATACCTCGATCCCTGATGTGGTGAAGGTACATAACAAGCGTTCGGTATGTAAGGTAGCAGCATGCCACCCGCCCCCGGAGACCGTGACGCCCGCCGTGCGGACGTGTCCGAGGCGGTGTGGCAGGTCCTGGCCGAGAAGGGGTTCGGCGGACTGACCCTGCGCGCCGTGGCCTCCGCGATGGGCGTCTCGACGGGGATGCTCATGCACTACTTCCCGACCAAGCGGGTCCTGATCGCGCACGCCCTGGATCTGCTGGAGAGGCGCACTGCCGAGCGTCCCCGCCGTGAGCGTCCGACCGAGGGTCTCGCCACCGTGCGCGCCATGCTGCTCGACATCCTGCCGCTGACCGCGGACGACACCGCCCGCAACCGCATCTGGGTCAGCTCCTGGGATCTGGCCCTGGCCGACGACGGGCTGGCCACGGAACAGGCCGACCGCTACACGCGGTTGCGCGCGTCGATCCGTCCGCACCTCGAAGCCGCGCGAGGCCTCGGCGAGCTTTCCGACGCCGCCGATCCGGAGCAACTCGCCGCCGGCGCCGTCGCGTTCGTCCACGGGCTCGTCGTCCAGGCGCTCTTCGACCCCGGCCGGTTCCCGGAGGACGTACAGACCGCCATGCTCGACGACTTCCTGGCCTCGATCGCAGCGGTCCGTGACTCCCCCACCGCGCGGCGTACAACCCTCTGAGGGTCCCACGGGTCTCACCAGACGTCCGAAAGGTTCTGGGACATCCGGAATCACCGCTTCGAGCGAAGTGTCTCGACAGGGACCGACGACCATCAGGGGGAACCGACCACATGCGTTACCTGAAGACCGCCGCAGCCGCGCTCACCTGTGCCTTCGTACTCGTCCCGGCCGGCATCGCCTCCGCCGGATCCGGGCCGGCTCCCGCGCCGGGTGCCCGCACCGCGCCGTCGGCCGTGTCCACCGCGCCGTCCCCGGCGGGGAATCCGGCGAGCACGCGCGCGCAGGCCGCCGGGGTGTGTGCGGACGCGTACCAGATCGGCACCACCGGGTACGTCAAGCGCAGCGGCACGACCATCGCGTCCGTCAAGCAGTTCTACTCGCCGTCCTGCGCCAAGAACTACGGCTACGTCTGGGTCTGGGACAGCTTCCGCGACACCGCCGGGGACTACGACGTGACCGCCGCCGTCTACAGCGGCTCGCAGGACGAGGTCCTGGGCAAGCGGTCCTGGACCAACACCACCGTCCAGGAGTTCTGGTCGAACGGCACCAGCACGGTCGCGGAGTGCACCGCCGGGGTGGGCACCGTGCGCCGGGCCGGCGACCCGGCACCCGTGGGGGGCTACTCCAGCACGCGCTGCTGAGCCCGCGCTGACGGCGGCGGCACGGCGCGGGGGTCGTATTCCGCCCGGGTCGCCGCCGTCCCTCGTTCTGTCGTCGGCGTCCCTCGCCTTCGGGACCAGAACGGGCGGTCGGGCCAGCGGGTTTCCTGGGCGTGGGCGGTCCGGTGGGCGTGCTGGTAGGCGGCTCGGGCCGCGCTGACCTTGGCCGCGTAGTCGTCCAGGGCGCCCGGCGAGCCACGCAGGTGGACATCGATCGCCTGGCCCGCGCTCAGTCCGGTGTAGAGCGCGGTGAGGATGCCCTGCGAGGACAGGGGGTCGAAGGCGACGGCGGCGTCTCCTGCGGCGATCCAGCCGTCGCCGTGGACGTGGTCCAGGTGGGCGCCATGGGCAGGGGCGCGGCGGGGAGGGTCGAGTGTGGCGAGTCCGTGTACGGCGGCAGTGGGTGCCACGTGCCGGGTCGCTAGGAGACGGCGGCGGAAGTCCGCGGGGGTGAACAGGTCGGGGTCGGTGAAGTAGGCGACGAGGCGGCGGCCGGAGGGCAGCAGGGTGGTGTACCACCAGCCGTCGGGAGCGGACTCGACCAGGGAGTGGCCGTCGGTGGCAGCGGGCAGGGCGACGTCCAGGGTGAGGTGATGGGCGGTCAGCCGGTCCTCGACATGTCTGCGGGCACCGGCGGGGACGGCGATCGCGGCGCGTCTGCCGGTGGCGTCGACGATCCAGCGGCAGGACACGGTGCGCAGGCCCGCGTGTGCCGCGCACAGGGTCAGCCGCCAGGTGCCGTCGGGGCGGCGCACGGGCCGTCGTACGGCGGTGTGTTCGGCGACGTCGGCGCCCGCCGCACGGGCCGCGGCGCGCAGGGTGCGGTCGAACAGTGGCCGGTCCAGGTGCCAGCCGTGGCCGTAGGGATCGCGGATGAAGTCGACGGTGTGCAGGGCGGTGGAGCCCCAGGCGGAGGCGTTGCCGTGACAGGGCAGATGTCCCGCGGCCAGGACGGTGTCGGGGACCTGGAGGTCGTGCAGGAGCAGGCGCGCGACCGGCACGAGGGCCTCGCCGGTCTTGGGCGGGCCGGTCGCGGAGTCGGCGAGGAGCACCGTACGGCCTGACCTGGACAGGGTGAGGGCGGCGGCGCAGCCGGCCGGGCCGCCGCCCGCGACCACGACGTCGTAGTGGTCGCGTGGCGGGGTGTGCGTCGCCGTTGTGGGGGTCACGGGGATGCGCGGAACGGGTCGAGCTTCTCCAGGTAGCCGGCGGCGATCGCCGCCTCGTCGTGGCCGGTGGCGCGCATGGCTTCGCCGATGGCCTGGGTCACCAGCGCGGCCTCCACCTGTTCGGCCGGCAGCTCGCCGCTCCAGGTGCCGGCGTCCGCGGCCAGTTGGGGGCTGGCGGCCTGCGGGACCTGGACGTTGACGAGGTTGGCGTGGTCGGGCGCGCCGCGCAGCTGCTCGCCGGGGACCGACTCGACCTGGATGAACTCCGGGAATTTGCCGTCCCCGACCTCGTATGCGTGGGTCTCCACGATGCCGAGATCCGGCCAGTCGTCGATCATCTGCCGGCGCTGCTTGTTGATGTCGGAGCCCGTGAGCCCGCGCAGCCACACGGCCCGTCGATCGAATGCCTGCTCCCTGGTCCGGTCGTCCATGGTGGGGTCGTTGACGACGTCGAAGTCCGCGCGTTTCAGGACGTGGTTGGGGACCTGGGCGGGCCAGAAGGTGGGCAGGTAGGGGCTGTAGCGCGGACCCAGGCCGCTGAGCACCTGGTAACCGGAGCGGCAGCCGGCGGCGTCGCACTGCCAGGGGGCGGCCATCCAGCGGGTGAGGTCGCCCGGGCCCTGCGCGTGCAGGGGGCCGTCCTTGGACTTGACTTCCTGGTCGCTGAGGACGTCGCCGTAGTCGCGCTCGGGGTTGTCCGGTGCGCGGTGCAGGATGCGGAACGGCTCGGCGTACATGGTCTTGTGCCGTACGGGCCAGGTGACTTCGCAGCCGGGGTGGAAGGCGTCCGCGGCGCAGTTCTCCAGTGCGGCCCGGTCCAGCAGGGCGGGTTGCTCGCGGACGGGTGCCTCGTCGACGTTCTCGTGGTGTTCATGCAGCGGGCCGGGCTGGAAGCGGCCCTCGGCCCACCGGGCGAGCAGCCGGTCCTGTGTCGGGGAGAGCATGATGTGCTGCCGTTCCGAGGTGCCCTCCTTGCTGGACATGGCGTCGCCGTACAGCCAGGGCCACGGCAGGGGTGACGTGCCGTCCCGGTGCCAGTCGCGCATCTGGACGTAGATCTGTCGGCGCAGCTCCTGGCTGCTGCTGCCCGGGTCCGCGAGGCGTCTGCGCAGGGTGGGGTCGAGGAAGTCGTGGGGCCCCTTCCAGCCGAACTGGGTGGCGAAGCCGTGGTTGGTCCACTGCAGCCCGCAGAACCGGCTGAGGATCGGCTCGATGTGGTCGGCGTAGGAGACGACGTCCTCGCCCCGCAGGGTGCCCTCCGTGGTGAAGACGTCCTGGAGTACGTCATAGAGGGTGCGGACGGTTTTCACGCCGGGTGCGTAGTGCGGCGGGGCCACCACGACCCAAGCCGGGGTCGCCGTCCTCGTCTGCCCGTCGATGGTGACCTGTGCCGTGACGGGGCCGTCGGAGACGTCGTCGTACCAGGTGTCGTTGTTGGTGACGCCGGAGATGGGCTTCTCCGGGGTGGTGTAGGAGGCCGACTTGCCGTTGCCGCCGACGACCAGCAGGCGGCCGGTGGGCTCGGTGGAGATCGCGCCGAGCGGGACCTTGCGGCCCATGATGGTGCCGGTGTCGAAGGTGCCGACGTCGTGCAGGGAGGCGTGGATGGTGCGGATGCCGGGGTCGATGACGAGTTTCTGGCGCTCGGCGCCGATCACGCCCGCGTTGCGTCTGCCCCGCTGTACCGCTGAGAGAGAAGCCGCTTCCGGGATGTCGAGCGCGAGGTGGAAGCGGTACCAGGCGGCCTTCTTGTTGGCCAGATGCACCGACCAGCGGATCTCGCTCACGCCGTCCTGGCCGAGCTTCAGCTCCCGGACGACCTCGCCCGCCTGGTTGTAGCCGTAGACCCGGAACCGGGCCGCCTGCTTGATGACCGCCCCGGCCGCGTCCTTGTGGGAGCCGGGGGGAAGAGCTTTCTGGTGCGGTGACTCGGGGCCGATGAACGGTGCCGCGGCACTGTTGCCGACCCTGGCGACGCCGATCGCCGGATGGATCTTCACCTGCACGATCTGCTGGTCCATGGGGGGGCCTTTCAGCGGGACGCGGGTCGGACACACCGAAGCGAACTTAGGCACGGGTGCGTGTCCTCGCAGGTGCGGTGGGCCGTTGGAGGGACGGCTTCACACCGTCGGGCCAGGTGGCGGTGGGCCGGCTCGGCTCAGCTCCTTACGGACCAGCAGGTACGCGCGGGATGTCCGGCGGCGGGTGGGCGTTCCGGGGGGCGCCGGGCAGACAGGAGAGCCTCGCAGTTACGTGATCGACCTCTGAGTGCGTGCCCGGCGCCCTGTGCCTTGCGCCAGGGTCAAGGGAGGTACTGGAGAGAACCAAGAAATGGGCAATGCCTGATCTTGGAATCGCCATGCTTTCCCATGGTTCAGTAACGCCAAGTCCCCGGCGTGCACTCGGACATACGTTCCTCTCCGTGAACTCTGACGTCACCCCTCACAGATCCGTCGGCCCTGTGCCGACCGCATCCGCCGCCACGCCCCGACGGGCCCTCCTGCGGGCCGGGTTGACCGGCACCACGGCCCTCGGTGCCGGCATCGCCCTGGGCGCGGCTCCCGCCTCCGCCGCGCCCCCTGGCCGACCGCAGCACCGACCCAGCACCCCGGAGGAGGCTCTGCGGGAGCTGGCCGCGGGCAACCGGCGGTGGCGCGCCTACCGGGAGAGGCACCCGGACGAAACACCCGCGACACGAACGGCCCTGACGTCCGGTCAGCACCCGTTCGCCGTCGTGCTCGGCTGCGTGGACTCCCGTGTTCCTCCGGAGCTCGTCTTCGACCAGGGTCTCGGTGACCTTCTCACCGTGCGCAGCGCCGGCGAGGTCCTGGACGAGGCCGTCATCGGCAGCGTCGCCTACGGCGTGCTCGAACTCGGGATACCGCTGGTGCTGGTGCTCGGGCACCAGTCGTGCGGTGCCGTGAAGGCGGCGGTCGAGGCGGACGCGTCCGGCGGGCGGCTGCCCGACCACATCCAGTACCTGGCCGACCAGATACGCCCGTCGATCGACCGTACGAAGGAAGGTGCCGCGCGCGTCGACGCGACCATCGACGCCAACGTACGGGCCGTCCGCTCCCGGCTCGCCGCGGAGCCCGACCTCGCGGCGAAGGTGGCGAGCGGGCAACTCGTCGTCGCCGGTGCCCGCTACGAGCTGACCAGCCAGCTCGTCCACTCCGTCGTCTGACCCTTGATCCTGGCGCGTGGGCCGCACGGCCCGCGCGCCCCGGCCTACGAACGTACTGTCGGTGCCTGCCGTTAGAGTGCCGCGCATGTCGCTGATCAGCTCCATCCGCAAGCACGACGACATCGCCGCCTTCCTCGCCTGGCCGGGCGATTTCGACCTCGACCGACGTGACCACGTCGAGGAGGTCCATCTCGCGTCCGGAGCCGCGCTGGAGGGCTTCGCGGGTGACGGAGCCGGGGGGACCTTCTTCTTCTGCGGTGAGGGCGGCGAGGAACGTCCCGTTCTGTACGCGGACTCCGAAGGGGGCACGGCGCTCGTCGCCATCGGCCTGCCCGAGCTCCTGAGGCTCCTCCTGACAGCACCTTGGTGGCACAGCTTCCAGGACTTCACGGTGGAGGAGAGCCAGGAACTCGCAGCGGAGTACCTGGAGGACATGCCCGACCTCGCGGCCCGGCAGGAGCGGTCCGCCGCGGTCCTTGGTCTTGAACTCCCGGGCGAAGAAGTGGTGTTGGCCCGCCTGCGTGAGGTGGTGACCGGGGCCGGCGAGGACTACGTCCTCATCTTCACGCCGGAGGGCGAGCCCTACGAGCCCCTCTTCACGGATGTCCGCCACGTATGACTCCACGTATGACTCCCGGCCTTTGGGGTCCACGGGACCTACGGGGCCTCCAGTGCCTCGCGGCTGCCGAGTTCGCGGAAGATGTGCAGCGCCTCCTGACGTAGGTCTCGTCCTGTTGCCGCGTCGCCTCTGGCCAGCTGGGCGGAGCCCAGGTCTCGGAGGGTGCGGGCGCGCCACAGGGGCAGGTCCAGTTTTTCCCACAGGGCGAGGGCCTGTCGCAGGGTCTCGGTGGCGGGCTCCCAGGCGGACGCGGCGAGGTGCCATTCGCCGAGGGTGCGCAGGACGAGGGCCTCTCCGAACATGTCCTGGCGCTCGCGGGTGATCTCCAGGCACTGGTCCAGGCGTTGCCGGGCCTCGGTCATACGGCCCTGGCGGAACTCGACCTTGGCCAGGGACTGGTTCGCGTACATGATGCCGAAGGCGTCGCCCGTCTCCTCGAAGATGTCGAGGGACTGCCGCAGCAGCGCCTCCGCGCTCGGCAGGTCGCCCCGAGCTCGGTGGCACAGGCCCAGGGAGCGCAGGGCGAGAGCCTGGCCGTGCCGGTCGTGTGCGGTCACGTACAGCCGGTGTGAGCGGGTCAGCGCGTCCCACGCCTCCTCGTGGCGGCCCTGGTCCCGGTACACGCAGCCGATGCCGTACAGGACGTGCGCCATGGAGGCGGTGTCCTCCGGCTCCCGGTAGTGCTCCAGCGCCGAATTCAGCAGGGTCAGGGCTTCGGCGAAGCGGGCCTGTTCTCGGCGGGCCGCGCCCATGCCTGCCAGGGCGTCCGCGCGGCCGCGCCGTACGGCCTGCTCCTCGAACAGGCGCAGTGCAGCGGCGAAGAAGGCATGTCCCTCGTCGAAGCGGTCCTGTTCCAGGCGGAGTTGACCGAGCCCGTTGAGCAGCCAGGCCTCGCCCTCCACGTCACCGCCGCGGCGCACGGCTTCCAGGGCCACGTCGTGCGAGCGGGACCAGGCGTCGAACTGGTTGTAGAGCGCGGCGGAGGCTGCCATGAGGGCGGCGGCCAGTTCGCGGGCGGCGTCGAGCATCCCGTGTTCCGCGCAGTGTGTGACCGCGGCGAGCAGGCACCGCTGTTCGGCCGCGAACCACGCGGTCGGATCGTCGGCGGGCCCTTTCCCGTCGTACGCCGGTCGTGTCGGTTCGTCCGCCCGTCGCTTCGGCTCGTTCGTCGCGGCGGGCGAGAGGAGTCTCGACGCGCCGCCCGGGCCCCGGGCCGCCGCGCTGCGGGACATGGTCAGCCAGCGGTCCACCAGGCGCAGTACCGCCGCCTCCCTGTCCTGCCGGTCCTCGTCGGCGAGACAGCGTTCGCGGGCGTACTCGCGTGCGAGGTCGTGGATGCGGTAGCGCGTGCTGCCCGTCTCGTCGGTGCGCACGACCTCCACGAAGTGGCAGTCGACGAGTTGCTCGACCGCGTCCTCCGCGTCGTCGGCGGTCACGTCGAGGAGTGGTGCGGCGACCCACGCGGCGAAGTCGGGCAGGTCCATCAGTGCCAGGCGCCGCAGGGCGCGCTGCTCCTGGGCGTCGAGGTCGGCGTAGCCGAGCCCGAGGCTGGCGCGCACCTCCAGGTCGCCGGCCTGGAGTTCGTCCAGGCGGCGGCGTTCGTCGCGCAGCCGTGCCGCGAGCCGCGACGGTGTCCAGTGGGGGCGGGCGGCGAGGCGGGCGCCGGCGATGCGGACGGCGAGGGGCAGGCGTCCGCACAGCGCGACGATCTCGGAGGCCTGGCCGGGTTCCGTGGGGGGCCGTGCCGGACCGGCCACGCGGGCCAGCAGGTCGAGGGCCTCCGGCTCGGAGGGGACGCCCAGATCGAGGTGGCCGGCGCCTTCGAGTGCGACCAGTCGGCGGCGGCCGGTGATCAGCACGGCCGAGCCGCCGCCCGGCGGCAGCAGGGGGCGCAGCAGCGCTTCGTTGACGGCGTTGTCGAGGATGAGCAGCACTCTGCGCCGCGCGATGTGCGTGCGGTAGAGCCCGAGGAGGTCCTCCTCGTCGTGGGCCGGGGTGTCGGAGTCCACGCCGAGGGCGCGCAGCAGCCGGGCGAGGGCGTCCGCGGTGCGTACGGGTTCGCAGTCCGAGGCCCGCAGGTCGACGAAGAGCTGTCCGTCGGGGAAGAGTGCGGCGGTGCGGTGGCCCACGTGGACGGCCAGGGCGGTCTTGCCGGTGCCCGACCGGCCGGAGATCACGCCGATGGGCGGCGCGGTGCGCCGTGGGTCCCGCACCTGCTCGAGGAGGGCGGTCGCCCAGGCGATCTGCTCCTCGCGTCCGACGAAGTCGGCGACGTCGGGAGGGAGTTGGGTGGGCGCCGGGCGGTCCGTGTCGTCGTACGGCGGTTCGGGACGGCGCTGTCGCGGGTGTGGGAGCGCGGGGTTCTCGCTCCCCACGCGCGCGGGGGCAGGTCGCTGCGTGGGTGCGGGGCCTCCTGGCGTGGGTGTGGTCCCGCGGCGAGCCGGGGTTCCCCCCAGCACGGTCGTGTCCGCGCGGAGCAGGGCCTGGTGCAGGGTACGCAGTTCCTGGCCGGGGTCCAGGCCCAGCTCCGTACGCAGGAGGCGGCGGCCCTCCTCGTAGCAGCGCAGCGCGTCGGCCACCCGGCCGGTGCGGAACAGCGCGGTCATCAGCTGGCCGCGGGGGCGCTCTCGCAGGGGGTGGGCGGCGACGTGGGCGACGAGTTCGGCGACCAGGTCCGTCCTGCGGTCCAGGGCCAGTTCGGCGGCGAAGCGGTACTCCTGTGCCTCCAGGCGGAGTTCCGCCAGGCGCATGGCCTCGACACGGGCGAAGGACTGGCCGAGGCCTTCCAGGGCATCCTGTCCGCGCCAGAGCCGGGACGCCGCCTGCAGGGTCTCGACGGCTTCCTCGGCCCGCCCGTCGAGCGCCGCGCCGCGGCCGGCGGCGAACGCGTCCTCGAAGCGCCGCGCGTCCACGGCGGAGGAGGGCAGTTCCACGACGTACCCCGGGGAGCGGGTGCGGATGGCTTCGCCGCCCGCCGTGCCGGCCAGCGCGCGGCGCAGTCCGGAGACGTGCGTGGCGACGAGGGCCCGCGCGGTGGCGGGCGGCTCCTCCTCCCAGACGAGGTCGACCAGCCGCTCGGCGGACAGCACCTCACCGAGATGCACGACCAGGGCGGCGAGTATCGCCGTCGGTTTGGCACCGTTCAGCGGAATCCGAGTACCACCGCTCGACACTTCGACCGGCCCCAGAAGACGAACGTCCACCGTGTCCCCCGATTTCACGTTCTCGCAAGTCAGGGACAACATACCGGCGCCCACTGACAGGCATGCCTCTCACCGGTCCGCCCTTTTTTCACGGCGGACCGGTGTGGATGGCGCGTGGCCGGAATTCGATGGGTGTCCGGTGAGATTTCCTCTCCATCTGAGGGAACGATGTCCGAGCTCACCCCTTGGACGGAAGTGACCCGCTTGTCGTATGAGTGCCGGGAACGTCGTGCGGGTCGGACGCATACGACCGGCGTGCCGTGGCCGTCATCCGGGCGAATCGACGACCCTCGACCGGAGGACTCCATGAACGGAACACCCAGCAAGCGAACCACCCGACTGCGCCGCACGGCGGTCGCCGCGGCGGCGGCCTGCGGCGCCGCAGTGTCCCTGGTCGCGGCCGCGCCGGCCCCGCAGGCGGCGGCCACGACCACCGTCTACGTCTGGGCCAGCGGCGTCAACATGCGGGCGTGCGCCTCGTTCGAATGCCCGCCGTACAGCGGCGTGAAGGTCAGTCGGATGAACGTCACGGCGTACTGCCAGAACAAGGGCGACACCGTCAGGGACGGGAACTACGTCAACAATTACTGGGTCCAGGTGGACGCCGGTGGGCCGCGTGGCTGGATCAGTGCGGTATATGTCAGCGGTGGCGTCAACTGGGGTCCCATTCCCGGCGTTTCCGAGAACTTCGAGGACTGCTTCTGACGCGGTCCGCTCAAAGGCACACGTGTGCCCGCTCTGCAGGGGCGCTGCAGTTCGTCCTACAGACGATCTGCATCGTTCCTGCAGAGCACACCGCCACGCTGTGAGCGTGACGGAAATCATCCTGCTTTCGGATCACCGAATCGCCGCGACGCGCGTCGCCGAGTGCGGCGAACCCCTGGTCGACGCCCGGGAGAGCGCCGCGCTGCGGGTCGACGCGCGCAAGGCCGACGACGACGGTTCGTACGCGCACGTCCGGGCCGACGTCGTGCGCCGGCTCCTGCTCGCCCAGGCCGCGCTGCCCCGGGGGGTGCGCCTGCTGATGGTGGAGGGGTACCGGCCGCCCACCCTGCAACGCCGGTACTTCGACGAGTACGCGCACACACTGCGCGCGGCCCACCCCGGTGCCCCGGCGGACCGGATACGCGAGTTGGCCAGCGCCTACATCTCGCCTCCGGAGGTCGCCCCGCACGTCAGCGGCGGTGCGGTGGATCTGACGCTGTGCACCGAGGACGGGGGGGAACTCCCCCTCGGCACCGAGGTCAACGCCACGCCCGAGGAGAGCGAGGGCGGCTGCCGCACCGCCGCGGTCAACATCGACGCCGAGGCGCGCGCCAACCGGGCGGTGATGGGCCGGGCGATGACGGCCGCGGGCTTCGTCAACTATCCGACCGAGTGGTGGCACTGGTCGTACGGCGACCGGTACTGGGCGCTGCTGACCGAGGCGCGAGCGGCACGTTACGGCCCCGCCGCGCGGACACTCCCGTAGCCCGGCAGCCCCGTAGCCCGTAGCCCCGTAGCCCCGTAGCCCCGTAGCCCCGTAGCCCCGACGGCC
This sequence comes from Streptomyces sp. NPDC043427, assembly GCF_056436655.1. Taxonomy (NCBI): domain Bacteria; kingdom Bacillati; phylum Actinomycetota; class Actinomycetes; order Kitasatosporales; family Streptomycetaceae; genus Streptomyces; species Streptomyces sp. NPDC043427. The sequence continues at coordinate 155,711 of NZ_JBWKCC010000009.1, forward strand.
GACTGCCCGGCCGTCAGGCCGCGGCACCACCACCACCACGACACCACATGTTGGACCGCACGCTGAGACACAGACCCGGGGGAACACCGTGGAGAACACCTGTATCTCGACGACGATGACCAAGTCGTCCAGCACGACCACACACACCGAGTTCGCGCGCACCGAGCCGTTCGCCTCCCGGTTCGACGGGGGCGCTGCCGACCACATGACCGCGGCCGAGTTCGACGAGGCGTTCACCGCGGTGATGCCGAGGTTGCGGCGTCGGCTGCTGGCCCTGACCGGCAACCCGCACGACGCCGACGACCTGCTGCAGGAGACGTACCTGAGACTCTCCCGCCGGGCCCGGGCCCGCACCCTGGCCCGTCAGCAGCAGCCCTACGCCTACACCTGCGCGGCGGCGCTGAACCTGCTGCGCGACCTGTGGCGGCACCCCGCGCGCCAGGAGCGCTGCACCGACCGACTGCCCGAACAGAGCTGGGACGGCGGATTCGCGAGCAGGGAGGCCGAGGCGGTGGCGACCGCGCTGCTGCGCGGGCTGTCCCCGAAGGAGGCCGCCGCCGTGATCCTGGTCGACCTCGAAGGTCTGACCCATGACATGGCGGGTGAGCGGCTCGGCGCCCATCGCGGCACCGTGCAGCGCAACCGCATGCGCGGACTCGCCAAGATGCGCGCCGCACTGGGCTCATACGAACCAGGCGTCGCTCCCGTCTCCTCCATGAAGACCGGCCGACCGTGACCGCCTCGGCCCGCTCACTCGCACATCCGCTCACCGCGCGCACCGAACCAGGGGGACCCCACATGCGCCGCACCCACCGCACTCTGGCGATGGCAGGAGGACTGCTGCTCGCCACCACGCTGAGCTGTACCGGTACGGCGATGGCCGTCGCGTCGCCCCTCTCCTCGAAGACGGCGGCCGCCGCCGACTGTCGTCCCCTGGCGGGCGCGCCCGCCCCGGCGCAGGCGATCGTCAACGCCGCGTGCTCGCAGATCGGGGTGCCGTACTCGTGGGGCGGCGGCTCCATCCACGGGCCGACGTACGGTCAGGACTACCCCGGCGGTGGCCCCGGCGCCCACGACAGCCAGGTGAAGGGCTTCGACTGCTCGCATCTGGTGCAGTACGCGGCCTGGCAGGGAGCGGGGATCGCGCTGCCCGAGGGGTCCTGGAACCAGGCCCAGTGGAGCGACGCGACGGCCCGGTTCTCGCGCGATCAGGGGATCGCCCCTCTCCAGCCGGGCGATCTGCTGCTGTGGGCGTCGAACCCGAACAACCTCAACAGCGTTCACCACATCGCCATCTACCTCGGCGACGGCAAGATGGTCGAGGCCCGGGAGTCCGGGACGCTCGTGATGGTCAGCGACGTGCGGCTGAACGCCCAATACGCGGGCGCGCTGCGCATCGCGGGCAACGAGCAGCCGCCGGCCGGCACGAAGCGGTTCATGACCTGGGGCACGGATGTGAGCCTGCGCCCGGAGCCCGGCACGCAGAAGCCGCCGGTGGCCCGGCTGCCCGGCCCCACGGCGGTGGACGTGCTGTGCCAGACGCACGGCGAGATGGTCCACGCCGAGGGCTACAGCAACGACGCCTGGTCCTACCTGCCGAAGTACAAGGCCTGGATCTCGAACATCTACATCGACGACCCGGCGGCCTGGCTGCCCGGCGTCGCCCCCTGCTGATCCGCGGTTACCGACTCCCGCTTCCCCCCTTCCTGTACGGAGGAGACCTCGCCATGCGCGTGTTCAACCGGACCAAGTCCATCGGCCTGCTCGTCGCCACGGTCGCCGCGACCGGGCTGATCCCCCTCGCGGCCGGCACGGCCGACGCCGCTCCGCCCGCCAAGCCCGCCGACTACGCCGGATCCTGCCCGGCCGCCGGAACGGTGACCCAGTGGTGGCACTCGGGCCACGACGGCGTCGACATCGCCAACAACCGTGGCACGCCGATCTACTCCACCGGTCCGGGCACCGTCATCGTCTCCGGTACCGCCAGCGGTTACGGCCAGTGGATCCGCATCAAGCACGACGACGGCACGGTCACCGAGTACGGCCACATGTATGAGCGTCTCGTCTCCGTGAACCAGCGGGTGAGCAGCGGTCAGCTGATCGCGCGCATGGGCTCGGAGGGTGACTCCTCCGGCAACCACCTGCACTTCGAGGCGCACAGTTCCACGTCCAGCACCCGGGGCATGGACCCCGTTCCCTACCTGGCGGCACGCGGCGTGAGCCTGCCGTGCACTCCGGGCAGTGGAACGCCCGGGACCAACTTCACCACCTGGGGCACGTCGGTCCGGGTCCGCGCAGACGCCCGGCTGAACGCGGCGGTCGTGCGCACGCTGAGCGGGCCGACGCCGGTCTTCGTGGAGTGCCAGAAGCACGGGGACCTGGTCAACGCCGAGGGCTACAGCAACGACGCGTGGGCGTACATCCCTGGGCTCGGCGGTTACATCAGCAACATCTACATCGACCACCCGGCCGCCTGGCTGCCGGGAGTGCGTGAGTGCTGACCGGCGGCTGAACACCGGTACCGCAGTGGCCCCTGGGATTCCAGGGGCCACTCGTGCGGTGCGGATCAGCACACGTCGACGGAGTCGGAGGGGTCCTTGCCGACGTTGACGTTGCCGCCCCAGGCCCAGACGTTCCGGTACGTCTTGGAGAAGTCGACGCCGTCGAAGACGGTGCCGTAGTACCAGACGTCCGTGGTGTAACCGCCGGCCGTGACGGGTTGACCGTGCACGTAGCAGACGCCGTCCATGTAGTAACGGTCCTTTATGGAGCCGGTGTTGAGGATCGGCACGTTCTGGGTGTCGGGCGCCGAGCGGACGTTGCTGTGGGTCTGCAGCGAGACGTAGAACCCCGAGGTGCCGGCCTGGGCGGTGCCGGTCGAGGCGAACAGGGACAGCGCGGCGCCTGCGGCGAGGCCCGCGGCGGCGAGACGGGTGCGGCGAGGGGACATGGGTGCTCCTTGGAGGTGTCCGGAAACCGGCGGGGCCGGATGTGGGTGGGGGCGAGGGCCCCGCCCTACGGACGGGTGCCGTGGACCCGTCGTATGAGAGTTTCGGCGCATGTGGTCTCCTCGGCCCGGTTCTCATACGGCGCGGGTCGTGGCGCCGTCCAGGCGGTGGTGCGAGCGACGCACCTCGACCTGGACACGAGGATGACGATGACGACCACACGCAGCGATTCCGGATGGGCCCTGGCACGGCCGGCCCGTCGTCGCGCGGCCGGGGCAGGCCTGTTGGCCGCCGCCCTCGCCGCGCTCCTGTGCACCACGGTCACGACCGCCACCGCCGCACCGGGCCCGTCCCCGTCGCCGCCCGCGTCGGCGCGGGCCGATGTGCCGGCCGGGGTGACGGCGGGTGTCGCGGTCTTCGACCGGCAGACCGGCACGTTCACCGAGCAGGTGAACACGGCCGGGCAGTTCCGGTCGGCGTCCGTGGTCAAACTGCTGATCGCCCTGGATGTGCTGTGGAACCGCAGCCCCGACGCGCTGACGGCCACCGACCGGTCCCGGATCGACACCATGCTGCGCGGCAGCGACGACGCGGCCGCGAGCACGTTCTGGGCGGACAACGGCCAGGGCGTGATCGTCGACCGGATGGTCGCGCGCCTCGGCCTGACGGACACCGCCCGGCCGCCGTCGACCCACCCCGGCTACTGGGGCTACACGGCTCTGTCGGCCCGCGACACCGTGAAGATCTACCGCTACCTGCTGGACTCCGCTCCCGCACCGGTCCGCGACTACGTCCTCGGCAACCTGCGCCAGTCCACCCGCTGCGCCACCGACGGCTACGACCAGCACTTCGGCATCGCCGGCTCCTTCGACCGCCCGTGGGCCGTCAAGCAGGGCTGGTCGGGCTTCAGTTCGGGCGGTTGTACGGCGAGCGCGGCGACGGCGACGGCCGAGGGGGCACCCCAGCCGGGGGCCCGGGCGGGCGCGGCGGTTGACGCCGTGGACCTGTCGCGTCCGGCGCTGCACACGACGGGGGTGGTGGGCGCGGGCGACCGTTCCATCGTCGCCGTCTTCACCCTGCACCCGAGCGGAACCTCCTACGGCAAGGCCTACTCGGACGTGGGGCGGCTAACCCGCTCGCTGAACGTCCCCGGCGCCTCGCGCCCGGCCGGCACCTGGATCGGCACCTGGGGCAGCGGGGTCCGCGTCCGTACCCAGGCGACGACGACGTCCACCGCGGTCACCACGCTGCCCGCCGGCGTCGAGGTCCTGGTCCGTTGCCAGAAGCGCGGCCAGCAGGTCAGCGTGCCGCCGTACGTCAACGACTGGTGGGCCTACCTGCCCCAGTACGGCGGCTACATGAGCAACATCTATCTCAGCGTGCCGGAGAACCAGGTTCCGGGTGTGCCGGTCTGCTGACGCGCGACGGACGGTGGCGCCGGGCTCTCACGGCGTGTGCCGGCACACCGTCCCGCTGGTGAGACGGCCCACCGGCAAGAAGATCTGGACCGACCACTGCACGTTCACCGACGGCCGCTTCCCGGACCGCATCGCGCCGACCGGCTTTGACGGCCGACCTGGACGCGGCGGCCGCCGCCGAGGCCCCGGGCGGGTTCAGCGCGGACACCGGCTGGGACCCGGCCGAGGTCTACGCGTACCGCGCCCTGCGATCGGCGGCCGCGGTGTGGTGGTACGTCCCGCACCACTCCGGGGCCGCGCGCCGACGAGGTGACGGCGCACGGCCCCGGGGACGGCATCGGTCGGCGTCCATCCCGTCCACCGGGACCTCGTCGACCGACACCGGCCCGCTGACCGACCTCCCCCTGACCGCCACGTACGCGGACGGCGGGCTCATCGCCTGCGTCTGCGAGTCGGCCCGCGTCAACTATCCCCGTCTGATGCTGAGTTCCGTGCCGGGAGAGCCCAACACCCTTGCCGCGTACCTGATGCGGCACACTGCCCGCGGCTCCGGACCGGTCCAGGCCACCTCCACCGCCACCACACCGTTCACCACGCCGTGGCGGGCGGTGGTGATCGGCTCCACCCATGCCGAGCTGGCCGACAACGCCGACCTCGTGCTCAACCTGGCCCCGCCCGGCGCCCTCACCGACACCTCGTGGATCAGACCGGGCAAGGCCTTCCGCTGCAACCTGACCACCGCGGACGGACTGGCCGGCGTGGACTTCGCCGTCGCCCGGGGGCTGCAGTACATCGAGTACGACGCCGGGTGGTACGGCCCGGAGAACAGCACGACCGACGCGACACGGCCGATCTCCGCGATCGACCTGTCGACGGTCCTCTCCTATGCGGCCGGCAAGGGCGTCGGTGTCCTTCTCTACGTCAACCGCATCGCGCTGAGCGACCCGAACTCCCTGTTCGCCCTCTACCGGAGCTGGGGCGTGGCGGGCGTCAAACTGGGCTTCATCAACGACGGCACCCAGGCGATGACGAACAGCATCACCGACTGGGTCAGGACCGCCGCCGCGCACAGGCTGCTGATCGACATGCACGACGACGTACGGCCGTTCGGCTACGAGCGCACCTACCCCAACTGGATCAGCCTGGAGGGCGTGCGGGGCAACGAACGCTTCCCCACCGCCACCCACAACGTCACCCTGCCCTTCGCCCGCAACATCGGCGGTCCGATGGACTACACGATCTGCTACGGCCAGTCCCGCGACCAGACGACCAACGCCCACCAGATGGCGATGGCGGCCGTCTACTACCAGCCGCTGTCCTTCCTGTACTGGTACGACGCACCGTCGAAGTACTCCACGCCGTCCAAGTGGCCCGGGCTGCCCTGGTTCGACGCGATCCCCACCGTCTGGGACGAGAGCAGGACCCTGGCGGGGTCGATCGGGGAGTACGTCGCCGTGGCCCGGCGCAGCGGCACCACCTGGTATCTGGGCGCGATGACCGACGAGACGGCCCGCACCCTGTCGCTTCCGCTGTCCTTCCTCGGCTCCGGCACCTACACCGCGACGGTCTACGCCGACGGGACGCCCGGCACCAGCCCTTACCAGACGCCCGTCGTCGTGAGCACGCGCACCGTCTCCTCGGCGACCACGCTGAGCGTGGCGATGGCGGCCGCGGGCGGTCAGGCCGTCGTACTGCGGCCGAGCTGAGGTCTGTGCGCGGGGCCCGCCGCCGATGCCCGCGGGCCACGGGCTCGCCGCGGTTAGCATGAGGCAGGCGAGTCGGCTGATCGCAGGGGGAGCTCAGAGTGATGGCAGTGCCGCCCGACATGTTGGTCCTGCACCATGCCGGCGGGTCCGCGGTCCCCTACAGAGGTCTGGCGAAGGCGCTCGGAAGCCGGTTCAGGACCCGTGTCGTCGAGCTTCCCGGACGCGGCGCGACCATGGGGGCGAAGCCCTGCAGGAGCGCCCGGGAAGCCGTCGCGTTCTGCCTCGACGTCATCGGCTCCGAGGGCATCGAGCCGGCGGGCGTGTTCGGTCACAGTATGGGGGCGGTCATCGCCTTCGAACTCGCCGCCGAGCTGGAGCGGCGCGGCACGCCCGCCAGGTGGCTGGGTCTGTCCGCGAGCCGCCCGCCCGGCCATCCGCGTCCCTCGCGGGTCCGGCGTGACCTCTGGGACGACGCACGCCTGGTCGCCTTCCTGCGGGAGCTGGGCGGCACGCCGAAGGAGCTTCTCGAGGATCCGGGAATCGTTGCGTACCTGCTCGGCGTGCTGCGCCCCGACCTGGCCATCGTCGACACGTACATGCCCAGCGTCGACGCCCCGCTCGGTACGTACACCGAGGTGTTTCACGGCGCGGACGACCCCGTTGTGGAAGGCCTCGAGGACCACCACTGGCAACCGTGCTTCCGGAACAAGGTGCGCAGGCACACCTGGCCCGACGGGCACTTCTACCTCTTCGGCCGGGAGGAGGAAGTCGCCCAGGCGATATCCGCGTCGTTCGACCGGGCGGTGGAGTGGAACATCCGCGAGCGGAGCCGCCAGCACGTTTCGTGAACCGATTCACGAAGGTGTCACGCACCGTAGTGCTTCCGTCATGGCCGGGTCGGCGCGCGGATGGCTGTTCTTCGTGCCGACGGGGAGAAATTGGGCATGCCTTTGCTCGGATCGGGAAGCCGGTACGGGCCAGTTCCTCGGAAGGAAAGAAGAGCCACATGTCCGCCGAACGCGACCCCACCGATCGGGAAGCCGGCCTACTGAACACTCTGAGCGTTGAGCAGACCTGGCATTTCGGCGGCGCGCTCAGTGACGTGGCACAGGCCAGGGACGACGCAGCCGTCTTCCTCCAGAGCCTGGAACGCATGCAGACGCCCCACGCTCCGGACGCGCCCGACGACGTATTGCTGGTGGTCACCGAGCTGGCGTCCAACGCGTTCACCTTCGCGCCCGGACCGTTCACGCTACGGCTACGAGCCGTGGCCGACACCGTGCAGGTCGCCCTCGAGGACACCAACCCGACGGTGCCTGAGCCGCGCCGGTTCGACCTCGACGGACGGGGCGGCATCGGTTGGCATCTGATCAACGCTCTGGCCGAGGAGACCATCACCACGCCCGGCCCCCGGGGCAAGACCGTGAACGTCTTCGTGCGCTGGTAGGTCCCCCGACCCCCTGGTGTCCCTCCAGGGGAGGGGGCTCATTCCGCCTTCGCGCGCCGCAGGGCGGCGGTGAGGGCGCCGTGAATCTCGTCCGGCAGCCAGCCGCAGTGGGTGCCCTGCACCACGTACTCGGCGACCTCCCGCAGCTTGGTGTTGGTGTGCTGGGAGATCTCCTTGAGGACGTCCCAGCCCTGTTCCGGCCGCAGCCGCCCGATGGCGATCACGACACCGATCGCCTGATCCACGACGGCGTGCGAGGCGAGGGCCTGGCGCAGCTGGCCGACCTCCTCCTGCAGGGCACTGATCCTCTCGACGAGGTCTTCCTGCCCGGCCATGGTCAACTGCCTTACCCCTCTGTCCCAAGATCCACAAACGGCGCGCATGGCGGACCCCCGGCGGTGCCGCCTGCTCCCAGCCTCCGGGCCACGGAGCGCCGTCGCCACACCTCGAACGAACAACCCCGCCTACGCCTGTCCGCAAAACGAATGTCCGCCCCGACCCCGGGTAGACGAGCCGGGCGGAACCCTCCGCAGTCGCCTCTCGGGGCATCGCGGCAGCGAGGTGCGACGCATGGACCGGAAACCCAGTGATGCCGCGTGATCCACCGAACGGGGCCGTCATGGACACACTGCGCTTCGACAGCGACAACCTGGAACAGACCGAGGAATTCCTCAGCCAGGCCTACGCCAAAATGAGCATCGGCAGCGACAGACCGGGCGCCACCAGAGCGAGAGTCGTCCGTACCAGCATGCCGTCGGTGAGCGTGGACGAGCTCGACCTGAACTTCGAGATGAGCTACTCGGTCACTCCCCTGGGCAAGATCTGCCTGTGTCTCGTCCATGACGGCACCATCCGGGACCACACCTACAGCGGGGTCGAGGACGCCTTCGGTCCCGGCGACGTCGTGTCCTTCGTCCCACCGGACCGGCCGTACTCGGGGCGGATCTGCAACGCCCGGTACAACATCACCATGCTGGACACCGACCTGCTCTCCCAGGTCGCCGCCACCGCCCCCGAGCGCTCCGCCGAGCCGGTCCGCCTGACCGGACACCGGCCCCACTCCCCGGCCGCGGCGCGACAACTCAGGCACTCCATCGCCTATGTGCGCGACCACGTCCTGGCGGATCCCGACGTCGCGGGCCTGCCCCTGATCGCCTCGACCGCGGCCCAGCACCTGGCGGCGAGCGTCCTGGCCGCCTTTCCCAACACCGCGCTCGACGAGCCCAGCGCGACCGACCGCAACGACGCGCATCCCGTGACGCTGCGCCTCGCGCTCGCCTACATCGAGGACCACGCCGACGAGCCCGTCACCGTCGCCGACATCGCCGCGGCCGCCCATGTGACCGTGCGCGGACTGCAGTACGCCTTCCGACGGCATCTGGACACCACGCCCCTCGCCCACCTGCGCAAGGTGCGCCTGTCCCACGCCCACCAGGACCTGCTCGTGGCCGATCCCCTCAGCACCACCGTCACCGACATCGCCGCCCGTTGGGGGTTCTTCCACCCCGGCCGCTTCGCCGCCGCCTACCGGAGCGCGTACGGCAGGCCGCCGCACGAGACCCTCGGCGCCGGGTGACCCGGGGGCACCGATCCGCGAGGGCCTCTCCGGCGAATCATGCCGGCCCTACCCGACGGCGAGCGGCGATGACGGAATGGTCTCCGGGCCGACGATCCCGGCGTCCAGGAGCTCACGCAGAAACAGGAGACGGGGGCACTGACAATCACCGCCCCCGTCTCGTCCAGGGCCGCTTCACGTGTGCGGGGCGTCGAGCGCGAGCGCCAGCAGTCCCGCCGAGACCTCCCGGATGACGTCTTCCGCCTCGCCGAACGGCGGCTGGAAGCTCGTGCCGCACTCGATCGTGTAGCCGAACACCTTCGTGTCGGCCGGATCGGTGAAGTGCCGGCTGTACGCGTAGTCGTCGCTCGCTCCGGAGGTGGGGTACAGGCCGAACGCCGGCTCGGCGCCGTAGTCGACTCCGCGCACCGCGCGCACCGCGTCGCTCATCCGCTCGGCCAGCCCCACCGCGATCTTCAGGTCCTGCTCGGGGATGAACTCGCCGATACCGTCGTCCTTGCGTCCCCGCACCCCGTCGAGGGCGGGGTTGCGGAAGTTGTCGGACGGGGTGGTGGTCTGGTTCTGGTCCGATCCCCAGCTGTGCAGGATGACCGGGACCGCGCTGTGCACGTCGACCATCCACCGGATGCGCGGGTGTTGGTCGAGCGCCCACACCACGTTGCGTGTCTCGGGCTCCGACGCGGCGGCCGGGCCGCAGTACATCTGCTCGTCGCACGGGTCGAGCGACGTGTGGACGTCGGCGTCCGGTGCGAACTTCGTGGTGAACTCCCAGAGGAAGTCGAAGTTGCGGTTCAGGTCCACGCCCACGCAGGAGGGGCCGGTGTGCCCGGCGGGCGCCGGGCGGCGGTTCTTGCGCCACATGGGGGACGCCGTCTGGCTGAAGGCCCGGCCGTCGGGGTTGACGCAGGGGTAGAAGAACAGGTTGACGTTTTCCACCACTTGAGCGACCTGGGCCGCCGTGAACGACGCCGAGCCGTAGCCGAGGCCGGTGCCCAGGTCGTGTGCCTCCAGCAGGTCCGCCGCCAGCGAGATCAGCGCGTCGGGCGGCACCCACTCCCGGGCATGCACCCCGCCCAGCAGCAGGATCCCGTCCGCCTCGTCGGCCGCGCGGGTGCCGACCCGCAGCAGCCGCGCCGTGCGGCCCTCGTGGGTGGGGTGGGGCGGAGTGAGGATCTCCGTCACCTCGGGGTGGGCGGCTTGCAGGCTGGTGATCGCCGATTCGATCTCGGCCACGTTGAGATACATGGTCACTCCTTACGGCCGAGACCGTGCGGGACGGCGCCCCGGGCGGCGAACCGGTCACCGCCGCCGACCTCTTCCCTGCGGGCGCGCCAGTTCTCCGTGATGTCCTCGACGTCGGTGATGTCCACGCCTGACGCCGCTCTGGCCCCTCGGGCCCGGTCGAGCTGGTCCTGGGGGAAGTACAGGTCCAGCTCGACCCCGCCCGCCCGGCTGCCGCGCGCGACGGCGCGGCAGCCGAGGTCGGGCCCGGTCTCCGCGATGAACGCGCGCAGGGCGTCGGCGTCCTCGGCGACGACACGGCAGCGGTAGACCGCCGGTTGCTCGGTCATCACAGCGACCCGTCGGCGAGCGCCACGGCGTTGGCCGCGTTCACCCGGCCGAAGCCGTAGTCGTCGTTGTGGCCGTCGGCGTCGTAGACGACACCGGGTCCGCCGATCTGGTCGGCCGACTTGTGCATGATCTCGCGCAGTTGGTCACGCGTCAGGCCGGGGTTGACCGACAGGGCCAGCGCCGCGCATCCGGCCGCGCAGGGCGCCGCGAAGCTGGTGCCGGTGCTCTTGCCGTAGCCGCCGCCGGAGGTGGTGCTCAGGACGTCGACGCCGGGGGCGATGAGTTCGACCTCGGGGCCCCGTGCCGCGTTGTGCTCCAGATCCCGGTTGTCCGACCGCACCACGGCGATGACATCGGGATGGGAGACCACCTCGTCCATCAGGATGTCGACGTTCCTGCCGTTGCTGGCCGCCCAGAAGATCGGCAGCCCCTTCCCCTGGCGGCCTCGCGTCGCGGCGAACTCGAGGGCGAGGTCCAGCGTGGCGGTCAGATCCCACTCCGCGCCGTTCGGGCCCAGGCTGCTGACGAGAATGTCCGCTCCGTTCCCGGGGTCGCCGTCACGAAATTCCGTCGACGGGTCGGCCGCGTAGGCCACCGCGCGGGCCAGCGTCGTCTGGGTGCCGACCTGGTCCGGCAGGCACGCCACCAGCATCAGCTCGCTCTCGGGGGCCGCTCCGACCCCGCCCTTTCCGTTGCCCTGCCGGGCTCCGGCCATGCCCGCGCAGAACGTGCCGTGGTCGCTGTCGGGCATCCCCGCGGTCTCCTGGGTGAAGGTCGTGCCCACCACTCCGTCGCTGTAGAAGCCCGACAGCGGGCCCACGCCGGCGGCGAGGTCCTCGTGCCGTGTGTCGAAGCCGTTGTCGATGAGGGCGACCCGGATGCCCCTGCCGAAGGTGCGGTCCCACGCCGGTTCGATGTGGACGTCGGCGCCGGGAGTGCCGCCGTCGGCACCGGTGTTGTGCCACTGCCACTGCTCGTCGAAGCGGGGGTCGGCGGGGGTGAACCGCGGGGGGACGTGTTCGACGAACGACGGTTCGGCGAAAACGAACCGGGCGTTGTCGTGCAGTTCGACGGAGGCGGCGAGGGCGTCCTGTGCGGCCCGGGTCCGTACCTCGTACAGGTTGTCCGCGAACGTGAGCCTGTTGATGATCTCCAGACCGGCCGCATCGAGCTCCCGCTCGGCCTCCTCCTCCGTGAGGCTCGGCTGCAGTTGAACGCTCAACGCGTCGGTCGCGATGCCGATCCGGCCGCTGGGACGCCGGATGACCTTGCCGGTGGCCTCCGCTCCGGAGACCTCCCCGCCGGCGGCGAACGCCTCGCGGGTCTGCGGGTTGGGTTTGACGAAGACCCACCGCGCGCGTGCGAACGCCTCGGTGGTCTCGTCGTCGACTCCGGCCTCGCGGATCTCGCTTCGCGCGCTCGTGCCCAGTTCCGCCTCCGCCTCGGTCAGGCCCGCCGCCCGAGTGTCCTCGTCCATCCTGACCGCGACGACATCGTCGAGTTCTTCGGCCTCAACGAGGTTGCCACGCTGGTAGTACTGACGTGCCATCGCACTCGCCTCTTCTCATGGCGTGGGTGCTCCGGCCGGTGACATCACGGCTCCGGAGCCCGCAGCTCGAGGAACAAAACCCCCTTTTGTCCAGTCTGCTCGCGCCCCCATCCCCCGGCAACTCCAGGCCAAACGGGCCGACGGACGGCTGCGGCGTTCCTCACAGCGGCCCGCCCGGGCGACCGTCGCCTCACCGGAAACCTGCACGTCAGATGCCCGAATGCCTAGAAGTCATGAATCACGTGAATACCAGGCATTGGACGCATGCATCCGCGATCTCGGAGGCTGGTGGATGTCCCCAGTCCCCGTCCCCAACGTTCAGGAGGAGCAGTCATATGGGCACCGAGTGGAACGCCGTCGACGGTCGCATCCGGACCACCGCGCGCGGGCACACCGTGCTGAACAACCCGCGCCTGAACCGGGGCACCGCCTTCACCCCGCAGGAACGACAGGACCTGGATCTGGTCGGCCTGGTGCCGCCGCAGGTGCTGACGCAGGAGCAACAGGCCGCCCGCGCCTACAAGCAGTTCCGTTCCCAGCCGAACGACCTCGCCAAGAACGTCTATCTGACGGCTCTGCGCGACCGCAACGAGGTGCTCTTCCACCGGCTGCTCGGCGACCATCTCGCGGAGATGCTGCCGATCGTCTACACGCCCACCGTCGGCACCGCGATCGAGCGCTACAGCTACGAGTACCGGCGCCCGCGCGGTGTGTACCTCTCGGTCGACGCCCCCGAGGACATCGGGCCCGCCCTGCGCGCGTCCGGGCTGGGCGCCGACGACGTGGACCTGATCGTCGCCACGGACGGCGAGGCGATCCTCGGTATCGGCGACTGGGGTGTGGGCGGTATCGACATCGCGGTGGGCAAGCTCGCCGTGTACACCGCCGCCGCTGGCGTCGACCCGGCCCGCACCCTGGCGGTGATGCTGGACGTCGGCACCAATCGGCAGGAGCTGCTGGACGACCCGCTCTACCTGGGCAACCGGCATCCGCGCGTGGACCGGGAGACCTACGACGCGTTCGTCGACGCGTACGTCACCGCCGCCACGCGGCAGTTCCCGGGCGCCCTGCTTCACTGGGAGGACTTCGGCCCGTCCAACGCCCGCCGCATCCTGGACCGGTACCGCGAGAAGGTGTTCACCTTCAACGACGACATCCAGGGCACGGGCGCGGTCAACCTGGCCGCCGTGCTCTCCGGCGTGCGCGCCGGCGGGATCCCGCTGCGCGAGCACCGTGTCGTCATGTTCGGCGCGGGCACCGCGGGCATCGGCATCGCCGAACAGCTCCGGGACGCGATGGTCGCCGACGGGCTGACGCGTCAGGAGGCCACCGCCCGCGTCTGGGCCGTCGACCGGCACGGCCTGCTCACCGAGGACCAGGAGGACCTCCGCGACTTCCAGACGTACTTCGCCCGTCGCACCGCCGAGGTCGCCGACTGGCGGCGCGACGACTCTCTCGGCGGCATCCCGCTGGCCGAGGTCGTCGACCGGGTGCGCCCGACCGTGCTGATCGGCGCCTCCGGGCAGGGCGGGGCCTTCACCGAGGACGTCGTCCGCACCATGGCCGCGCACACCGAGCGCCCGATCATCCTGCCGCTGTCCAACCCCACGCGGCTGGCCGAGGCCGTCCCCGCCGACCTGCTCGCCTGGACCGACGGCCGGGCCCTGATCGCCACCGGCAGCCCCTTCGACCCGGTGGAGGTCGACGGAGTCACCCACCACATCGGGCAGGCCAACAACGCCCTCGTCTTCCCCGGCCTGGGGCTGGGCGCCGTCGTCGCCCGGGCCGCGCACATCACCGACGGCATGCTCGTCGCCGCGGCCCGTGCCGTCGCCGAACAGACCGACCCCGCCTCGCCGGGCGCGCCCGTGCTGCCCCTGATCGACCGGCTGCGCGACACCTCCGCCGCGGTCGCCGTCGCGGTGGCCCGCGCCGCCGCCGAGGAAGGCGTCGCCCGGGAGCCCGTCGACGACGACACGGTCGAGGAGCGGGTCCGCGCGGCGATGTGGCAGCCGGAGTACCGACCGATCGAGGCCGTCTGAACGAACCCCCCTCACCTCTTCATCCGCACGACTCAACGACCGTAGCGCTGCGGCGCTCTGACGGACCGTCTTCTGGGCCCACGGTCGGTCGAGCCACCCCCACTTCGAAGGATTGACGCAGCCATGTCTTTCGCCGACATCTTCACCGTCGTGGTGCCGGTCTTCCTCATCATCGCGGTCGGCTACGGCACCGGCCGCCGCGCGCTCTTCGACGCCGGCGGAGCACACGCCCTGCGCGAGCTGACGATGCAACTCGCGCTTCCTGCCGCCCTGTTGCTGAGCATCTGGCAGACCCCGCGGGACGTGCTGGTCGATCAGCTGCCCCTGGTGGGCCTGCTGGCGTTCGGACTGCTCGGGGTGTACGCCGTCCTGTTCGGCGTCCTGCGCCTGGCCGCGCGCCGTTCGCTGCGGCGGGCGGCCCTGTTCGCGCTGGCGTGCGTGCAACCGCAGTACGCCTTCATGGGCACGTCCATCCTGGGCGGCCTGTTCGGCGCCGCGGAGGCCGCGGTGCCGATCGCGGTCGCGGGCATCCTCGTGAACGTCGTCCTCGACCCGATCGTGCTGATCCTGCTCGGCCTGCCGGAACGCCAGGAGTCCCGTCCGGCCGCCGCCGCGCTACGACAGCCCGCCCTGGCGACCGTCGGCGGGGGCGCGGACGCCCCCGCGGTGGTCACCGAAGCTGCGGGCGCGCCCGCGGAGCAGCGGCCGTCCGTGCTGAGCACCGTCGGACACGCGCTGCGCGAGCCGTTCTGCTGGGGGCCGGTCCTGGGTCTGATCCTGTCCGTCGCCGGGGTGGGCCTGCCGAAGGTCGCCGACGCCTCGCTGACCCTGCTGTCCGGTGCCTCCTCGGCCGCAGCCCTGCTGTACGTCGGCGTCTCGGTGGCCCGCATCGGCCGCCCGAAGCTGACACCGGCGGTGTGGGCGGTCTCCCTCACCAGCGTCGTCGTCCTGCCGCTGCTCGTCTACGGCGTCGGCCTGGCCGTGGCCTCCGCGGCGGACGCCGCCCAGGCCGCGCTGATCGTCGCCTTCCCCGTCTCCCCCGTCCCGCTGATGTTCGCCGCCCGCCAGGGCGACCCCGAGGACGTGGGGACGATAGGCTCCGCCGTCGTCGTGAGCCTGCTCCTCTCCTTCGTCACCCTCCCCCTCCTCATCGGCCTGGTCGGCTGAGCCCGGCCTGGCCAAGGAGGCCCCGCCCGTTGGAGGATCCGCCCAACAAGCGCCGGCAAGCGAGTGAGCCCCGGAGGCGAACCGAGCCACAAGAAAGAAAGGACGTGACCGCATGACACCGGCAGACGCGCGAGCGGACCGTCCCTCCCGCATCCCCCGCCTGCCCTGGCGCCGGCTCCCGCTCGCCGCGGCGGCGCGGGGCGCGTTCGCCCTCGCGCTGCCGTTGCTCGTGGGGCAGCTCACGGGGTGGGTGGTGCCGTCCGTGATCGCGGCGATCGGCGCCCTGTGGGGCGTGAGCCAGGACGGCTCCGACCCCTACCGGGTGCGGGTACGGAGGCTGGGCGTGACCGGCGTCTCCAGTGCGCTCGGTCTGCTCGCCGGTGAACTCGTCCTGCGCAGCGGGCAGTCGGTGGCGGTGGCGGCCTGCCTGGTCGTGGCCGCGCTGGTCGCGGGGACGGTGGGTCTGCGCGGTCGGATCGCGTCCGTCGGGGGCATGCACCTGCTGTTGGGTGTCACGATCGGCAGCGGCATCCCGGTCCCGGGGCCGTGGTGGCTGCCGCCGCTCGAACTGCTCGCCGGGGTCGCCCTCGTCCTCGTGCTGTCCGCGGCCCCGTGGCTTTGGCGCCGGCACCATGTGGAGCGGGCCGCCGTGCTCGCCGTGTACCGCAGCGCGGCCGAGGCCCTGACCGCGGTCGGCTCCGAGGGTGCCGAGGAGGCCCGGCGGCGGATGACGCTGGCCCTCAACCACGCCCACGAGGTGATGGTCGGCCACCTCGCTGCACCGGCCCGGCAGCGACGGCAGCCGGAGGTCAGCGAGCTGGTGCGGGCGTTCCACTGCGCCGTACGGCTGGGCGAGGCCGTGACGGCACTGGTGTGGGAGGCGCGTCCCCTGCCGCCCGCGGTGACCGGCGTACCGCTGCACCTGGCGGAGCGTCTGCTGCCGGAGCGGGACGCGGCACCCGCCCCGCCCCTGCCTGCGGTGCCCTCCGCCGACGCCGACTCGCCGGGCGGGCGGGCCCTGGCCGAGCTGTGCGCGGCCGTCGACGCCGAGCCGGAGGTCGACGGCCTCACCCTGCGCCTGCCCGCGCGCACCTGGCCCGGCCGAGCGGCGCGGCTGCGCTACACCGTCCTGTTGACGGGCTGTGTGCTCGCCGCCCACCTGCTCGCCGAGGCGCTGCACGGGCCCCGCGGCTACTGGCTCCCCATGACGGTCGCCTTCGTCTACAAGCCCGACTTCGGCCCGGTGTTCACCCGGGCCCTGCACCGCTGCGTCGGCACGGTCGTCGGAGTGGCCGCCATCGGGGCGGTGTCGCTGCTGGCGACCGGCACGTACACCGTCGTCGCCGTGGTGGCGGTCTTCGGCGCCCTGATGGCCGTCGGTGTGCGCCACCACTACGCGCTCGCCACGCTGGGCCTGACCGCGGTCGTGTTCGTGCTCCTCGACCTGCTCGGCGACGACCGGCCGCTGCACGGCACGCGCATCCTCGACACCGCCCTCGCCTCGGCGTTGGTGCTGGTCGCGCACTTCGCGGTGTGGCCCGACTCCGCGGCGAGCCGCGCCGAGGCCCAGACGGAGGCCGCCGTGGACGCGGCCCGCCGCTACCGCGAGCTCGCCCCGGAGGCCGGCCCGATCCGGCGGCAGTCGCTGCGCCGGGACGCGTACCACCAACTCGCGGAGGCCCGCCGCACCGTCGCCCACGCCCGCGACGAACCCGCCCGCCCCGGCAGGTCGCTGCCCGACTGGGAGGGCGCGATCACGGCGGCGGAGCGGTTGTGCGACCAGGTGACGGCGCAGGCCGTGGCGGGAGCGGCGGCCGGGCGGCCGTAGCGGCGGAACCCATGTCGCTGCCTCCTGGATCCTCACCGATCCATACAGGGGGAGAATGGCCGCATGGATCTCCAGGTACTGCGCTCCTTCCAGGCCGTGGCCGAGGGAACCACGGTGACCGACGCGGCGGCGGACGCCCGTATCACTCAGCCCGCCCTGTCGCGGGCACTGAACCGGCTCGAGGAGGAGGTCGGCGCGGAACTCTTCCAGCGCGTCGGCCGCGTCCTGCGTCTGACCCCGGCCGGGCGGGTGTTCAAGGAGTACGTGGACACCGTGCTCGACAGTTACGACCGGGGGCGGCGGGCCGTGGCCGAGGTGGTCGATCCCGACGCGGGCGTGGTGTCGCTGGCGTTTCTGCACACGCTGGGCACCTGGCTGGTGCCGAGGCTCGTGACGGACTTCCGGCGGACGTACCCACAGGCCCGGTTCGAGTTGCTCCAGGACGGTGAGATCGGGTTGGTCCGGCATCTCCTCGACGCCACCGCTGACTTGATCATCACCAGCAGCGAGCCGGATGACCCACTGATCACCTGGCGGCGACTACTGGTGGAGCCGCTGTGGCTCGCCGTCCCGGCCCGGCACCGGCTGGGCAGGCGTCGGCGGGTGCGCCTCGCGGAGGTGGCCGAGGAGCGGTTCATCCTGCTCAAGCCCGGATACGGGCTGCGCAGCATCACCGAGGGGCTGTGCCGCGAGGCCGGTTTCACCCCGCTCGTCGGCTTCGAAGGCGAGGAGGTGGAGACCCTGCGGGGGCTGGTGGCCGCCGGTCTGGGCGTTTCCCTGGTCCCGTCGTCCCCGGACACCGCGGCGACCTCCGACTTCCCGATCCGCTATCTGGAGATCACCGATGTGCGCGGTGCCCGGGACATCGGTATCGCCTGGCTGAGCTCCCGCGCCCTGCCGCCGATCGCCCAGCGCTTCCTGGACCAGGCCCTGGAGTCGGCCGCCTAGGGTCTTTCGTTTGGATCAGGCCGGATCACCCCGCGAGCCCGGCATGATCCAAACGAGAGGCCCTGGCCCGCACCCTGACCCGCGGGAGGCCCCGGACGACGTGACGCGTCCGGGGCCTGCCGTCGGGAGGACCGGTCAGCAGGTGCGGCCCACGTAGTGGGCACCCTGGATCTTGGCGGCCGAGCCCAGCCAGGTCTGGCCGGGCGCCACACAGCGTTCGTAGTCGGATCCCCAGGCGACCTCGACCTTGATGACGACCCGTGAGCCGTCGGAGGTGCAGTGGTTGTAGAAGGCGTCGGAACTGGTCTCGTAGAAGCCGCAGGGGTCGGCCGCCGCGGGGCTCGCGGTGGCCGTCATCGCGGCCAGTGAGCCGAGCACGAGAGCGGCGGAACCGAGGGCGCTGATCACCGTACGACGTACACGCAAGGGAAGACTCCTAGGCAGCTGGTGGGTTGCAGGTCCGCCTCCACAATCGCGGCTCCGGCGACCTGACTTGCTCGGCTGCCGGGTCGTTCACCCGGGGAATCGATTTGTCGCTACGCCGACCGATTGATTCTGCGCCGATCGCCCACCGCATCACTCACTGAGGGTCAGAAGCGGGCGTGTATACGCTGATGCACATGGTTGAACACCGGATGATTGATGTGAACGGAGTCCGGCTACACATCGCGGAGGAGGGCGAGGGGCCCCTCGTCGTCCTGCTGCACGGCTTTCCCGAATCCTGGCACTCCTGGCGGCACCAGTTCGGCCCGCTGGCCGAAGCGGGCTTCCGGGTGGTCGCTCCCGACCAGCGTGGTTACGGACGCAGCGCGCACCCCGACGACGTGGCGGCGTACAGCATCCTCCACCTCGTCGGTGACGTCGTCGGGCTGATCCAGGCGCTGGGCGAGGAGAAGGCGTACGTCGTCGGACACGACTGGGGCGCTCCGGTCGCCTGGCACACCGCGCTGCTCCGGCCGGACGTGGTGCTCGGGGTGGCCGGCCTGAGCGTGCCGCCGCCCTTCCGGGGGACGGAGCCCCCACTGACCGTCATGGACCGGATGTTCGACGGCCGCTTCTACTGGAACTACTTCGACCGGCCGGGGGTGGCGGACGCCGAGTTCGCCGAGGACACGCGCCTCACCCTGCGGAAGTTCTTCTACTCGGCCTCCGGTGACGCTCCCGACGCCGGCCAGGGCAAGCAGCCGCTGATCGAACCGGGGCAGGGCTGGCTCGTGAACATGCCCGACCCGGAGGTTCTGCCGGCGTGGCTCACCGAGGACGACCTCGACGCACTCACCGAGAGCTTCGCCGAGGGGTTCACGGGTGCGCTCAACTGGTACCGCAACATCGATCGCAACTGGGAACTCACCGCCCCCTGGCACGGCGCCGTCGTCGGACCGCCCGCCCTGTACGTCTACGGCGACCTCGACCCCGTCCCGGCCTTCCCCGGTACGCCCGAACTCATCGCCGACCTCCCCGACCTGATGCCCGACCTGCGCCGCAAGCCGCTCAGGCTGGAGGGGTGCGGGCACTGGACGCAGCAGGAACGGCCCGACGAGGTGAACGCGGCTCTCCTCGACTTCCTCACCGAGCTGAGGGGCTGAGGGGCCGAAGGGCGCGCCCGCTTTCCGGCTTCTCACCCGACTCTTAACGCCACACCGACCCGCCCTTGATCGCGGATGGTTAGGTTTGCCTGCACTAACCCGCCATGGCCGGGGCTGGACCGTGCCGTGTGTGTCGAGAGGAGTTCCCCGGTGTGGGACAACGCGCTCCCGAGCTTCCTGATCGGACTGCGTGAGGGGCTGGAGGCCGGACTGGTCGTCTCGGTTCTGGTGGCCACTCTGGTCAGGTCCGGGCACCGTTCGCGGCTGCCGCACGTGTGGACCGGGGTGCTCGCCGCGGTGGGCGTGTCGATGGGGTTCGGCGCGGTGCTGACGTTCACCGCGGCCGGGCTGTCCGGCCAGGCGCAGGAGGCGTTCGGCGGTGCGCTCAGCGTGGTCGCGGTCGCCTTCGTCACCGCGATGGTGTTCTGGATGCGGCGGTCGGCGCGGAGTTTCTCCGGTGCATTGAAGGAGAAGGTCACGGCCGCCCTGGACCTGGGGGCGGGTGTCCTGATCGTGACCTCGTTCCTCGCCGTCGGCCGCGAGGGGCTGGAGACCGCGCTGTTCCTCTGGACGACGGGACAGTCGGCCGGGGAGTCCACCGGTCCGCTGGTCGGCGCCGGGGTGGGACTGCTGCTGGCCGTCGTCGTGTGCTGGGGGCTGTACCGGCGGGTGCTGCACCTCGACCTGACCCGGTTCTTCGCCCTCACCGGCGTCGCGCTCGTCGTGATCGCGGCCGGTGTGCTCGGGTACGGGGTGCGCGACCTCCAGGAGGGCGGTATCTTGCCGGGCGCCACGGCGTACGCCTTCGACCTGTCGTCGCGCGTGGACCCCGGCTCCTGGTACGCAACGCTGCTCAGCGGAACGCTCAACGTGACGCCGCAGATGACGTGGCTTCAGCTGGGGGCGCACGGGGGCTATCTCGTGGTGGTGATGGGACTGTTCGTGCGCGGGGTGCGTGGGACCGGAAGGTCAGCCGCGCCGGTGCGGGCGGCCACGGTCGAATCTGCTCCAGCCTCGACCGTCCGGCGACGTGTGCCCCGGTGGGTCGTGCCGGTGGCCGCGCTGGCCGCGCCCGCCCTGCTCGCGGGGGTGCTGGTGGCGGTGGGTGAATCGAAGCCCGCCGCCGCGGCCACCATCGCCGTGTCCACGGCGGACTGCGGCAAGGGGTTCACCGCTCCGCGACCGGGACACCGGTCCTTCGAGGTGCGCAACGCGGGCCGGAGCACGGTCGAGGCGTACCTGATCGATCCGACCTCCGCGGCCGTCTACGGGGAGGTCGAGGGCATCGCACCGGGCACCACACGCAGCCTGATCGCCACGATCGGCAGCGGGAGTTACGCCTGGCGCTGCGTACCGACCGGCGGCAGGGCCGTCACCTCCGCCGCGGTGCGCGTCACGGGCGGCGGTGCGCGCACGGCCGTACTGCCGGTGGCGGAGAAGGATCTCGCCGCGCCCCTCGCCTCCTACCGCGCCTACGTCGAGAAGGGCCTGTCCGGTCTGCTGACCAGGACACGGACCCTCCAGCACGACATCGAGGCCGGCCGGCTCGACCGGGCCCGCACGGACTGGCTGCCCGCACACGAGGCGTACGCCGAACTGGGCGCCGCCTACGGCACGTTCAAAGACTTCGACGCGAAGATCAACGGGACGACGGCGGGGCTTCCTCTCGGGGTGAAGGACGCCGGCTTCACAGGTTTCCATCGCGTCGAGTACGGGTTGTGGCACGGCGAGTCGGCCACCTCCCTCACCGGGCCCGCCCGGCGGCTCACCTCCGATGTCGCCGCCCTGCGCAAGGACTTTCCCCACGAGGACTTCGACCCGGGCGACCTGCCCCTGCGCACCCACGAGATTTTGGAGGGCACCCTGCAGCAGGAGTTGACCGGCGCGACCGACTACGGCAGCGGCACCACCCTGGCGACCGCCGAGGCCAACATCAAGGGCACCCGGGTCCTGCTCGGTGTGCTGCGCCCGCTGATCGAACGGCGTGATGCCGGGCTCCTCACGGACGTGGACCGGTGGATGTCGCGTACGGAGCATCTGGTGCTCGCCGCCCGCCATGGCGACGGAGTTGGACGCCGGCCGACCGTCTCCCCGCCACCTCCCGCCAACAGCTCGACGGCGCCATGGGGCAACTGTTGGAGGAACTCGCTCCGATCCCCGACCTGTTGGAGATCCGCCGGGCGGCGTGAGGGCCGTACCCGAGGGTCGGGCCGAAGGCCCGTGCGCTGCAGTACTCCGCCCCACCACCACCCCATGAGGAGAGGACCACCCCGATGCCGACCCAGCAACCGGGCCCCGCAGCCGGTCACGAGGGCGTCCGTCCCGCCGACCGCCGTACGTTCGTCAGGGCCGCCCTCGGTGTCGGCGCGGCCGGGGCGGCGATCGCCGGAGCGGGACTCGCGGGGGCGGAACTCACCGGCGGACGCGAAGCGGTGGCCGCGCAGGGCGGCGCCACGGATGACCGTGCCGTCCCCTTCCACGGCGTCCACCAGGCCGGGATCACCACCCCGGCGCCGCAGGCCGCCGCCTTCGTCTCCTTCGACGTGATCGCCGACGGCCGCGGGGAACTGACCGACCTGCTGCGCACCCTCACCGCTCGGGCCAGGTTCCTGACCGCGGGCGGCACCCCCGAGGACCTGGGCGTGGGCGCCCCGCCGTCCGACAGCGGCATCCTCGGCCCGGACGTCCCCGCCGACGGCCTGACCGTCACCGTGGGTCTGGGCGCCTCGGTGTTCGACGACCGTTACGGCCTCGCCTCCGCCAAGCCGCGGCACCTCGAGCCGATGCGCACCTTCCCCAACGACGACCTCGACGCGGCCGAGTGCCACGGTGACCTGTCCCTGCAGATCTGTGCGGGCCACTCCGACACCGTGCTGCACGCGCTGCGTGACATCGCGCGGCACACCCGGGGCGCTCTGCAGATCAGATGGCGCGTCGACGGTTTCCAGAACCCGTCCCGTCCCACGGGTGCGCAACGCAACCTGCTCGGCTTCAAGGACGGTATCGCCAACCCGGACACGTCGTCGGCCCGCGAGATGGACCGGCTGGTGTGGGTGACCGGGTCGGAAGGTGAGCCGTCGTGGGCGGCGGGAGGTACGTACCAGGTGATCCGTCTGATCCGGATGCGGGTGGAGTTCTGGGACCGGGTCTCGCTGACCGAGCAGGAGAAGATGATCGGCCGACGCCGCGACACAGGGGCCCCGCTCGACGGCGCCCTCGAGACCGACACGCCCCACTACGCCAAGGACCCGCACGGCAACGCCATCCCGCTCGACGCCCACATCCGCCTCGCCAACCCGCGCACCGCCACGACGGACGGCTCGCGCATTCTGCGGCGCGGCTACAACTACGACCGGGGCGTCGACAAGGTCGGCGACCTGGACATGGGGCTGGTGTTCTGCTCCTACCAGCAGGACGTGGTCCGCCAGTTCGAGGCCACCCAGGAACGCCTGATCGACGAGCCTCTCGTGGACTACATCACCCCCACGGGAGGCGGCTACTTCTTCACCCTGCCCGGCGTCCGCGACCGCTCCGACTGGCTCGGTCGCTCCCTGCTGCGGGGCTGATCCGCGTCTGCTCCGCGCTGTGACCTGACTTGGTGTGCGGCAACGGCCATGACGACGACCGAGGTCAGGACGACAGCCGAAGTGCGCCCGATACGTGCACGTCGTAGGCTCGGAATTGCCGGAGATGTGCGTCGAAGCGTGTGACCTGTCCGGCCCCCGACGCCCGGCCCTCTTTCCGCCCATCGTTCTTCTGGTCGCGCAGGACCACTGCGGGGAAGTGACCTCCTTATGACGGCACTCGTCGACTATCAGAGCAACCGAATCGTCGAATTGATGGACGAGCGTGACGATCAGCGTGGGCCCGAGTGGCTGAAGGAGGCGCTGCAGCAGGCCGTCATGCTGGAACTGGCCACGCTTCCGCCGTATTTGTGCGCCCTGTGGTCCATTGAGGACCAGGAGTCGGACGTGGCCATGGCCATACGCCGGATCGTCTTCGACGAGATGTCGCATCTGGGGCTCGCCGGGAATCTGTTGACCACCATCGGCGGAGACCCCCGTCTCGCTGACGACAGGACGGTGCCGAAGTATCCCGGCCCGCTGCCCGGGGGTGTACGCCCGGAACTGACGGTCTTCCTGAGCGGGCTGACCAAGGACTCCTTGGATCTGTACTCCCGGATCGAAGAACCCGATGACCCGGTCGCGGTGGACAGGAGCGCGCGCACGTCCATCGGGGCCTTCTACACTGCGATCCAGGAGGTCTTCGGGCGTCATCCGGAGCTGATCACCGGTGCCCGACAGATACGCCGGTTGATGGCGGCGGTCCACGGCGAGGGCAACGACGTAGTGGAGCTCACTTCACTGGTCGACGTCGAGAAGGCCATCGGCATCATCAAGGAACAAGGCGAGGGCACGGCCGCGTCACCGGAGAATCCCCACCCCGGTGAACAGGGCGAACTGGCCCACTTCTATGTCTTCCGGGAACTCTTCCACGGCCGCAAGCTGATCAGAACCTCGCAGGACCCTGACCGGTGGGAGTTCGTCGGGGACGACATACCGATGCCGTCCGCCCTTGCCATGGGGACGGTCCCGGCAGGCGGCTGGGAAGCGGGAGGCCTGCCCGCACCGGACCCTGATACCGAGAATCTGCTGAATGACGTCAACCACGGGTACAGCGAGATGCTTCGGCTCCTTGAGCAGGCCTGGCAGGCCACTACGTCGGCCACGGCACAAAGCCGGCTCTCAGCAGCGGTGACCAGGATGCGTCTCCTCGTCGACCCCGCCCAGCTCCTGATGCAGCGCGCCCTGCCCGACGGCAGTGGCAAGACCTATGGACCGGAATTCAGGTACACGGATCCCTGAAGTCGTTCCTGGCGGTCTCGGGGGTGAGCTCCTGTCCGGCCCAGATGCATGTGCCGTCGGCGCCGTAGTCCTGGTCCGGCGCTGTCGTCAGCACGGAGCCCGACCGTGCCCGCAAGCCCGCGTCAACGGCGTACCCACGCATCTTTGTGCGCGAAAGACGCACCTTCGCCGCAGGTCAGAAGGGGTGTGGCCGAACTACGCTCACCGTCGTGGCGGCCGCTGGGACCGCCGTCGAAGGGAGGCGCCCATGACCGCCGTCAAGCACGTGGGGATCGTCGGCGCCGGGCAGATGGGCCGGGGCATCGCCGAGGTCTGTGCCCGTGCGGGACTGTCCGTGACGTTGTGCGACACGACCGAGGACAGGGCCCGCGCCGGTCTGGCCGGTGTCGCGGACTCGCTGCTCAGGGCGGAGAAGAAGGGAACGCTCACCTGCGAGGAGCGCGCGCACGCCCTCGCGGGTATCTCGGTGGCCGCCGATCTGTCCCGGCTGGCCGGAGCGGACCTGGTCGTCGAGGCCGCCGTGGAGGACGAGCAGGCCAAGACGGAGCTGTTCAGGCGGTTGGACGAGGTGGTGGAGCAACCCGACGCCGTACTGGCCAGCAACACCTCCTCGATCCCCATCGCCCGCCTCGCCGCCGCGACCCGGCGCCCCCAGTCGGTGCTCGGCCTGCACTTCTTCAACCCCGTGCCCGTCATGCCGCTGGTCGAGGTGATCCCCTCGCTGCACACCTCCGAGGCGACGCAACAGCGGGTGCGTGCCTTCGCGAGTGAGGCCTTGGGGAAGCGGACGATCGTCGCGGAGGACCGCGCCGGTTTCGTGGTGAACTCCCTGCTGGTGCCGTATCTCCTCGCGGCCGTGCGGATGGTCGCCTCAGGCACGGCGACGGCCGAGGACATCGACACGGGGATGACGGCCGGCTGCGCCCACCCCATGGGCCCGTTGCGACTGGCCGACCTCATCGGCCTCGACACCGTGGCGGCGATCGGGGACGCGCTGTACCAGGAGTACAAGGAGCCGCTGTACGCCCCGCCGCCCCTGCTGCGCCGCATGGTCGAGTCGGGAGTGCTGGGCCGCAAGTCGGGCCGGGGGTTCTTCGACTACGCGGCCTGAGGGAGGCCTTCGCGGAGTCCTCTGGAGCCGGTTCAAAGCCTGTGCACTGTCTTGACGTGTCCATTTTCGTCGTCAAGCATGCTCTGAGCTCGATTGCTTCTGGTCGATTCTGTTCGCCTCAGGCCGTGGAAGGAAGTGCCTTGTCCCACCGACATCGCTTGGTCCGAGCGTTGGTGCCGACCGTTCCCCTGATGCTGGGCGCGGGTCTCGTCGTCCCACCCGCCGTGGCCGCCACGGCCGCGGACTCGCCGCCGAACGCGGTCACGGTGCGGATCGATCCGTCGTACCAACAGCAGGAGTTCGAGGGATGGGGCACGAGCCTCGTCTGGTTCGCCAACGCCACGGGCCGCTATCCGGAACCCATCCGAAGACGGCTCGTGGACATGCTGTTCGGCGAAGACGGGCTCGCCCTCACCATCGCGCGCTACAACATCGGCGGTGGCAACGCGCCCGACGTCCGCAAGGACTACATGAAGGCGGGCGCCACCATGGACGGCTTCTGGAAAGCCCCCGCCGGGACCACCCGGCAGGACATGGACTGGTGGGACCCGAACAACCCGGACCACTGGGACTGGAACGCCGACGCGGGCCAGCGCTGGTGGGTGGACCAGATCAAGAAGAAGGTCACCCGCTGGGAGGCGTTCAGCAACTCGCCGCCCTGGTTCCAGACCGTCAGCGGCTATGTCTCCGGCGGCTTCGACGCCTCCACGGACCAGATCCGCACGGACCGCGTCGACGACTTCGCCACCTACCTCGTGCGTGTGACCGACCAGTTGGAGAAGGCGCACGGCATCAAGTTCGACACCATCGACCCCCTCAACGAGCCCAACACCCCCTACTGGGGTACGCAGATCGGCGCGGACGGCCGGCCCACGGGCGGTCGCCAGGAAGGCGCGCACGCCGGTCCCGAACTCCAGCAGAAGGTGGTCCTCGCCCTCGACAAGGCCCTCCAGGGAGCGAAAACCGACGCCGGGATCTCCGCGATGGACGAGACGAACCCCGGCATCTTCACCCAGAACTGGAACGCCTACGGCGCTCCCGCCCGAGCCGCCGTCGAGCAGCTCAACGTGCACACCTACGGCACGGGCATGCGCACCAGCGCACGCGACATCGCCAAGGGCGCGGACAACAAGCTGTGGATGAGCGAGGTCGAGGGCACCTGGGGTACGGGCACCGACTTCACCAGCATGGAACCGGGGCTCGGGATCGCCACCCGCATGGTCGACGACATGCGTGAACTGGAGCCCTCCGCCTGGGTGTTCTGGCAGCCCGTGGAGGACTCGATCCCCCAGGCGGCGGCCGGCAAGAACTGGGGCAGCATCCACGTTCCGTTCAACTGCACGGCCCAGGACACTCTGGAGACCTGCCCGATCCGGGCCAACACCAAGTTCCACACCATCCGGAACTTCACCCACTACATCCGCCCCGGCGACCACTTCACCAAGGTCGACGACCCCTCCAGCGTCGCCGCGGTGCGCAAGTCCGGCCGCGCGGCGACCGTGGTGCACGTCAACAGCGGTACGTCCGCGCGTTCCGTGACCCTCGACCTGTCACGCTTCGGCAGGGTCGCGCGGGGCGCCATGGTGACGCCCGTGGTGACGAGCGCCGACGGTGCCCTGGTACGGGGCACGCCCGTCCGGGTGACCGACCGCGAGGCCACCCTCTCGGTTCCCGCGAAGTCGGTCACGACCTTCCTGGTCGACGGCGTCAGCGGAGTGGCCGAGGACGCCGCCCTCGTCCAGCCCGGCCATGTCTACCGGCTTCAAGGCGCCCAGAGCGGGAAGTCCCTCACGCCGTCGGAGGACGGCAGCGGTGTCGTCATCCGTACGACCGACGCGGGCAGCGCGCGCCAGCTGTGGTCCGTCAGGAAGCTGACCCGGGGCACCGGCAACCGCGAGCGCTACGCCCTCACCAGCGCCGCCACCGGTAAACGGCTGGCTGTGCGCGACAACCAGGCCGTTCTGGAGGCCCCGGGCGGCGGCAGGGCCGACGAAGCGGCGCAGTGGGTCATGTCGACGACCGGCGACGGCACCTGGACGTTCGTCAACGCCGCCACCGGCCGCCTCATCGACGTCACCGGTCAGTCGTCCGCGGACGGCGCCGAGGTGTCGACGTCCACCCCGACCTCCGCGGGGAACCAGCGCTGGTCCGTGAGCGACGAGACGGTGCTGCGCACCGAGAAGGTCGACGCGTTCACGGTCCCGGGCCTGCCGCCGAAGCTGCCGGAGACGGTGACGCCGGTGTTCCGGGACGGTGCTCGCGGTTCCCTGCCCGTGGCATGGACTCTGCCGTCGGACCGCAAGTGGCGCGATCCCGGGACGGTTCGCGTCAAGGGGCGGGCCACGGACTCCCTGGGGCGGAGGATCCCGGCGGAAGCGCTCGTCACCGTCGACACGATCGCCTCCACCGTCCCCGGCCGGGCCAAGACGTACGTGGGCGGGAAGCCGGAGCTTCCGACCACGGTCGCCGGGATCGGCAGGCACGGCGGCAGGGCCGACCTGCCGGTGACCTGGGCGCCGGCACCCGACGGGGCGTTCGACACGACGGGCGTCGTAACGCTGCTCGGTGTCGCACACGTCGGGGACGGCACCACCGTCGACGCGGCCGTACGGGTCCAGGTCACCGAGTCCGCGGAGACCAACATCGCGCCCGACGAGGGCGTCTCGGTCGACGCCACGTTCACCGAGAGCGGGTACTCCGCGGAGCGCCTGCGCAACGGCGACCTGTCCGAGAAGGCGTGGTCCAACTGGAAGCCGGGGAACACCAAGAACCCCTCGGACACCGTCACCTTCACCCTGCCGGCGGCACGTGACCTGAACCGGGTCGTGGCGCACTTCTACCGCGACGGGAGCACGGCCTCGTTTCCCGCGAGCCTGAAGGTGCAGGCGCGGGCGGCCGACGGCGGCACGTGGGTGGACGCGAGCGACACCGTCGAGGTCGGGACGGAGGGGGCACCCGTCGTCGACGTGCCGGTGACGGCGGAAGGGCCGGCGACGGGGGCGCGTGTGGTCATGACCGCGCGTCCGGGCGGCTACATCACCATGGGCGAGATCGAGGTGTACGCCAGGACACCGGGCACCTCTTCGGACGCGGCCGCCGCCTCGATCGAGGTGGCCGGGGTCCCAGTCGCCTCCTTCGACCCCGAGACGACGACGTACCGGGTCGCCGTCGACGACCCGCGCCGCGGCGCGGTCACGGCGACGGCCCGCGACCCCTATGCGACGGTCACGGTCGCCAGGACGACGGACGGCCGCAAGAACCTGGCCGTCGTGTCCGTGACCAGCGAGGACGGGTCGCAGACGCGGAAGTACCGGGTCGAACTCGTGCGCCGCTGAGGGGTCCGGGAGGGGAGCGTCCGCGGGACGACTCCCCTCCCCGCCACCCCACAGCGGTGATCTCCGTCGCAAATCGCCCCACGGGCTCTCGAATTTCGCACACATCACGGGTCGCTTGCTGGTCGGCTCATCGGGTACAGCGTTTGAATGAAGGTGACACTCTTAACCCCTGGAGTTTGCTGAAAGTGATGTGTTCGTGACTCATCTCGGCGATCCCCGCGATGACCAGGTGAGGGGTTCGGGCGACGGCCCGGAGGCCGTCGCCCTGGAGATGGCGGATGCCGTGGAGAGCCTGACGAACCTGTGGACCCTGGCCGCCCAGCAGGCGGCTCTACGGCTTTCCCAGCACCAGCTGCGTGCCCTGCGGGCCCTGGAGTCGTCGCCGGGACTGAATCTGACGGCCCTGGCGGAACGGTTGGAGACCGGGCTGCCCACCGCCAGCCGGCTGTGCGACCGGCTGGAGGCGGCGGGTCTGCTGGAGCGGGCGCTGCATCCCGAGCGGCGTCGCGAGGTGCGGCTGGCTCTCACCCCGCACGGCCACCACGTGCTCGACGACATCGCCGAGCGACGGGCGCAGGCGTTGGCAACGGCGTTGGCGCGGATGGGGTCCGCCGAGCGGGCTGCGCTGCGTCACGGAATGCGGGCGTTCCTCGCGGCTCAGGACGGCGGTGGGCCACCGCCCGCCGCGGGTTCCGCGGGCTTGGTCGATGGGGAGTGAGGCACACCGGCCGGCTCGGGTACCGGGGTGGTGTGGCAGAGCAGCAGGCAGACGTCGTCGTCCCGTTCGGATCCGTGCAGCATGGGTTTGAGCAGGGACTCGGCGGACGCGTCCAGATCCTGCTCCAACTCGGTGGTGCCCAGCGAGCCGAGGGTGTGGGCGAGTCGGTCGATGCCGGGGTCGATGCCGTCGGACCGCCGCTCGACGAGGCCGTCGGTGTAGAGGGCCACGGTCGAGCCGGACGAGAGGAAGAGGGCGTGGTCCTCGTATTCGTAGGGGACGGGGACGCCCAGCATGATTCCCGGTTTGGCGTCCAGGACCCGCACCGTGCCGTCGGGGGCCCGCACCACCAGGGGCGGATGCCCGGCGGCGGCCCAGAGAACCTCGGGGTCGCCGGGCCGGAAGCGGGCGATGACGGCGGTCGCGTACAACTCGGGCTGCTGGTGGCAGAGCATGTGGTGCAGACGGGTGAGGATCCGGCCGGGACTGTCGCCCTCGACGGCGTACGCCCGTAGCGCGGTGCGCAGTTGCCCCATCATGACGGCCGCGTGCAGCCCGTGCCCCGTGACGTCCCCTATGACGGCGAGCAGGCTTCCGTCAGGCTGTGTGAAGGCGTCGTACCAGTCGCCGCCGATGTTGAGGCCGCGGGTGGCAGGCAGATAGCGGGCGGCCAGGAGCAGGCCCTCGACGGTGGGCAGGTCCGTGAGCTGGGCGCGCTGGAGGGCTTCGGCGGTGTCCCGGTGCTGTTCGTAGCGGCGGGCGTTCTCGAGGGCGATGGCGGTGCGGCGGGCCAGCTCGATCAGCATGACCGAGGCGTCGGGGTCGAAGCGGGGGCCGGGCGCGGTCAGGGTGAGGACGCCCAGCATCCGGTGGGCGGTGAGCGGGATGCACAGCAGCGGCCGTTTCGGGGAGAGGACCGAGGCCGGCAGGTCGTCGACGCCGGGCAGGTCGCCGGGGTGGGCGGCGGCGTGCTGGGGGCGTCCGGTGCGGGCGGCGGTCACCGTGGCGGCGGGGCGGCCGCCGCCCCCGGGGGTGGGCTCGTCGTCGAAGAGCCAGACGTCGACGTGGTCGGCGTACTCGGGGACGAGGAGTTCGGGCAGTCGGTGCAGGATGGCCTCTCGGTCGAGCGAGGCGGTCACGGCGGCGCTGGCGTCGGCGAGGAAGGTCAGCAGGCTGCGTGCGCTCTCCGCCTGGGTGCGGGCGGCCCGTTCGGCGTCGAGCAGTTCGCGCTCGGCCAGTGCCGCGGCGTCGAGTTCGGCGTGCAGGGCCAGTACACCCTGGTTGGTCTGGTGCAGTTCGTCGCGGTGGACGCGGAGCAGTTCCTCCGTCTCGTCCAGTCTGTCCAGTACGGCCGCGGTGTCCTCGTCGGCGGCCAGGAGGCCGTCGGCGAGCTCCGCGTGGTCCGGTCCTGCCGTGGGCGACGGCAGTGGCCGGCGACAGGCGAGCGTGAACTCCGTGGCGGGTGGGCGCCGCTGGGAGTGGCCGATGGGCCGCAGGGTGACGTTCAGCTGCCCGTCGGTGTCCGCGGTGGGCTGGTCGAGGGTGAGGGTCAGCTCCCAGGTGCCTCCCTGGCCGAGGCAGCGCCGCATTCCCGCGGTGAGGGCGGTCAGGAAGCGTGCGCGTTCGAGCACCGGTACGTCGGCGTCGGCCGTGAGGAGGGCGACGGTCGTCCGGGCGAGGGCCGCGTCGGCGGCCGAGCTGATCTTCCAGGTGTCAGGGGCGGCGGTCATGGGCACGGATCCGGCGGTCGGGGACGAGTACGGCCACGCTGGTGTCGTCGCGCAGGGGGCGGGCGGCGCTGCTGGCGTCCCGCAGGATGGCCGCGGCCACCACGGCGGGAGTGTGGGTGAGGAGCTCCGGTTCGTCGGGGGGTGTCCAGCGGCTGGGCAGGCCGTCGCTGTGCAGCACGAGCAGTGCCTCGGCCGACCACGGCAGCTGGGTCACGGGGACTGTGGCCGGGAAGTGCGCGCCGACGATCCCGGGGCGCGAGACGAGCGAACGCCAACGACCCGCGGTGTGCAGGCGCGCCCCGATGTTGCCGACGCCGGCGAAGCGGAGCTGTTCGGCCGGCACGTCCACCTGTGCCACGGCGACGGCCGCGCCCCGGGTGGGCCGCAGGGCGGTGTGCAGGCGGCGCAGGATGTCGGTGGGCGACAGGTGTGCGACGCGGCGCAGCTCCTCCACGGCGGTGTCGGAGGCGTGGGCGGCCTTGGCGCCGTGGCCGAGGCCGTCGGCGAGCATGAGGGTGACGAGGCTGTCGGTGCGTACCCAGCCCCAGGCGTCCCCGGAGTGGGCGTCCCGGGCGAGGGGGAGGTTGACCCCGCCCGCCCGGGGGGCGTCCGGGGGCTGGTGCCGCGCCGAGGGCCGGGGGGCGGGCTCGTGGTCGATGCGGGCCACCGCGACGGTCCCCCGGCCTCGGACGCTGTGCAGGTCGAAGTCGTTCGATATGCGCCGGCAGGTGCCCAGGCCCGCGCCGAGGGAGGCGTCGACGGTGCTGTAGCCGTCACTCATGGCCGCGGTGACGTCGGCGATGCCCGGGCCGTGGTCGAGCGAGAGGACCTGCACCGATGACCTGCGAGGTTCGGCGGCGGGGGTCGGGCTCTCGACGAGCTCGATCACGACACGGCCGCCGTCGGCGTGTTTGACGAGGTTGGTCGCCAACTCGGTGCCCACCAGGGCGGCGACGTCGGCGCGGCGCGGGTCGAGGCGGGCCTGGGCACAGGCCGCCTCGACCGCCACGCGCACGTCGCGCACCCGCGTGGAGTCGTGGACCGGGATGTCCCACACACGGCTCATCGCGGCTCCGGACGGGAGGCGGGGACCACGCCGGCCCAGGCGACGACGGTCACGGTGGTGCCCCGCCCGGGCTCGGTGTGGACGGCGAACTCCTGGACGAGCCGCTTGGCTCCGCCGAGCCCCAGGCCGAGGCCGCCACCGGAGGTGTAGCCCTCGGTCATCGCCAGGTCGAGGTCGCGGATGCCGGGGCCGTTGTCGGTGAACGTCAGCCGCAGTCCGCGCCGTGGCCCGTTGTTCAGGGGGGTGATGTCCACCTGCCCGCCGCCGCCGTGAACGAGGGTGTTGCGGGCCAGTTCGCTGGCCGCGGTGACCAGTTTGGTCTGCTGCACGAGGCTGAAACCGAGGTCGCCTGCGGTCTGTCGCACCTCCTGCCGCACCCACGCCAGATCGGTGTCGGAGCAGATCGGCAGGCTGGTCGTGGCGGTGGGGCGGGAGGCCGTCATCAGGGACCCCCCTCGAAGGCGGGTGGGATGGTCGGCGTCGTCTCCTTGAGGAGCTCCAGGGCGCGTTCGACGTCCAGGGCGGTGACCAGTCCGGGCAGGGTGAGCCCCAGCTCGACCAGGGTGATCGCCACGGCGGGACGCATGCCGGCCAGCACGGTGCGCGCCGCCAGCAGACTGGTGACGGAGGCGATCTCCGCGAGGACGCGGCCCAGGAAGGAGTCGACGATCTCCACACCGGAGATGTCGATCACCAGACCGGTGACACCGCTCTGCGAGATGCGCTCGGTGATGTCCTGTTGCAGCTGCTCGGCCATCCCGTCGTGCAACTCGCCCTGCAGGGTCACCAGCAGGACGTCCCCCAGCGTCAGGACCGGGACGGGGGTGCTTCGACCGAAGGAAGTGCTCACCGCAGGCCCGCACCCGTCGTCGGGCGGGGCGACACCTCGATGCCCTGCTGACCGAGCGCGTAGGCCAAGGCGTCGGACAGCGAGGCGCGGGTCAGCACGGATCCCAGGTCGATGCCGAGTTGGACGATGGTCTGCGCGATCGCGGGACGGATGCCGGAGACGATGCACTCGGCGCCCATGAGCCGGGCCGCGGCCACCGTCTTCATCAGGTGCTGGGCGACGAGCGAGTCGACCGTGGGCACTCCGGTGATGTCGAGGATGGCGTACCGGGCCCGCTCGGCGACGATGGCGTCCAGCAGACTCTCCATCACCACCTGGCTGCGCGCGCTGTCCAGGGTGCCGATCAGCGGTACGGCGACAGTGCCCTCCCACAACTTGATGACAGGCGTGGCGGCTTCGAGGAGTTGCTGCTCCTGTCGCTCGATGAGCTCCTGACCGGCGCTGAGTGTCGTCTCCATCACCACCAGGCGCAGGGTGCCCATCAGCAGGTTCAGGGCCAGCACGCACTCCTGGGCCTGCTCCTGTGACGGGTCGGTGAACTCGCCGCGCAGCAGCTCCGTGATCGACACACGCAGGCCGGCGACCTCGTCCGCGATCTGGGAGGGGCTCGATCCCGTACGGGTCCGCGAGGCGGCCATCCGTCCCAACTGGTCGCGCGCCCTGTCGAATCCGGGCGCCGTGATGTCCTCCAGGCGCCCCGCGACGGCCACGTCGGTCAGGGCGTCCACCACGGCCTTGCAGGCCTCCACCGCCTCGTCGCGGGCGACGGTGAAGACCGTGCGGAACAACGCCGCGTCCGCCCAGCGCTGGGCGATCTGCTCCCGGCGCCTCTCAAGGAAGGCGGCCACCTGCTGTTCCGTCGGCTCGTGGGCCGTGTCCTGTTCCGGCACCTGTTCCGTCTCCCTCCGCACTTGCTTCGTACTGTCGGCTGGTGGGGCCCGCCGCTTGGCAGTCCTCAGGTGATTGTTGCCGTATGACAAACATTAACGCCCGGGCTCCTGGGCGAACAACACGTGGTCGTCGGTCCTGGTCGGACTTTGCGAACCCCCGGGCGGGCTTGCGCGATCGCCGTCCGGGTCATCGTCCGCGCCAGTCGAGACACACCACCAGGGCATCGTCGTCCGGGGCGGATCTGCCCCGGTGGCCGGTGAGTTCCCGCAGGATGGCCCGTGGAACCTCGGCGGCGGGCAGCAGACGGGTGGACGTGATCGCCCGGGCCAGGGCGGTGTCGCCGTAGGTCTCGCCGCCCGGGGAGGCGACCGAGTAGACCCCGTCGCTGACGAACACGAGTCGGTCGCCCGGCTCGGCCTGGAACTCCTGTGCCACATAGTCGGTCTCCTCGAACATGCCCAACGGGAGTTGGGCCTCGAAGGTGACGCGCTCCACCGTGCCATGCCGCAGCCGCAGAAGTCGCGGGGACCCGGCGTCCACGACCCGGGCCCGTCCCGTCGCGAGCTCGAAGTCGAGCATGAGGACGGAGAGGTAGCACCGGCCCCGGTAGTGGGCGTAGATCGCCTGGTCGGCCAGGGCGGCCTGGTCGGCGAGGGGGATGCCCGCGCGGCGGGCGTTGCGCAGGGCGTTGATGGCCAGGTTCGTCAGCAGGGAGGCCTCTATGCCCTCACCCATGCCGTTGGTGACGTAGAGGGTGAGCCGGTCGGCCGTGGCGGACCAGTCGAAGTTGTCGCCGAAGATCGCGTACGCGGGCTCCAGTTGGGCGCCGAGTTCGTACTCGGCGCGAGTGCTGGCGCGGCCCGGCAGCAGTTGCCACTGCATCTCTGCGGCCAGCGTGAGCCGGTCCTTGCGCCGCGCCTGCAGGTAGACGTCGGTGTCGCGCTCGGCCACGAACACCTCGTGGCCCAGTACCTGTGCGATCTGCGCCAGTTCGTCCAGGCAGTCGCGCGGTTCGCTCTGCCCGGGCAGGGTCAC
The DNA here is from genome assembly GCF_056436655.1 of Streptomyces sp. NPDC043427. Lineage (NCBI taxonomy): Bacteria > Bacillati > Actinomycetota > Actinomycetes > Kitasatosporales > Streptomycetaceae > Streptomyces > Streptomyces sp. NPDC043427. The sequence continues at coordinate 191,099 of NZ_JBWKCC010000009.1, forward strand.
CGACAGCACGCCGAGCCGGTCGCCGCGCACGGACACGGGCAGGTGGGCGCGCACCTTGCCGTCACGCCGGGGCTCCACGTACGGCTGCTGCGCGCCGAAGGCCCGGCCGGGCGGGCTGTTGTGCACGGACACCGACTCCAGCGTGTGCGGCAGCATCGACACCGGTTGCAGCACGGTCAGACCGTAGTCGGCCATGTAAAGCTCGACGGAGTCCGCCGTGTACTGCTCGGCCAGTACACGACGGACGGCGTCGAGCAACTCGTGGGGGGCCGCCGTACGCAGGGCACGCTCAGCGGCAACGAATCTCTTCACGATGAGGAAAACACCAATCCTTCGCCGGACACCTACGGGCTCGCTCACAAGACCGGCCCACTCGGCCATCTCGGTCGGCTCGCGCGCCTAGTACGCTGGCGAGCGTCCCAGTGCCTGCGAGAATGTGACAGTGACTACCTTCCGCCCCCGCCCGGAGCCAGACGAGGTCGCACGCGTGACCTCCACCGCCGCGGAGCTGCTGGAAGTCCTGTGGGGCCGGGCCTCGACCGCGCCCGCGTCCGCCTCCCAGCTGCGCGTGCTGCTGATCCTCGAGCACCACGAGGGCATCAACCTGCGCACCCTCGCCGACTCCCTGGCCTCCACGCCGCCCTCGACCAGTCGGCTGTGCGACCGGTTGCAGGCGGCCGGGTTCGTGGAGCGCGTGGTGGGCCCGAGCGACCGACGCGAGGTGCGCCTGCACCTGAGTGGCCGGGGCCGTACCTTCCTCGCCGATCTGCGGGTGCGCCGGGAGTCGGCGGTGCGGTCGGTGCTGGAGCAGATGCCCGCCGCCAAGCGGACGGCGCTGCTGCAGGGGCTGGAGGCGTTCTGTGACGCGGCGGCGGCGCGGATACACGACGAGGACCACGATTCCGGCAGCAGGACGGCCTGAGGCCGTCGTCGCGGCACCGAGTTCGCGGAGGTCTGTCGTCGCGACGCCGGGCTCGCGGACGCCTGTCGGCGTCGGCGGCCAGAGCACGGAGTGGCGTCCGTCCACCGGAACATACCTGCTCCTTCCCCGTGCACGTCCGTCACGGTTACTTTGTTGCCTCGTGACCATAGTTGTCAAACGGCAACTGTCTGTCTTGTGAGCGACTGTTTCAGAACCCGACTACCCCGAGCAGCCATAACCCTGTATGGACTGTGGTGGACGTCTCGCCGAGGCGACGGCCACGACAAAGGAGCCGGCCCCCGGAGCGAGGCTCAACGGGTGCCGGCCGTGCGTCGGTCGACGCGGGTCAGGGTGATGCGAAGCGACCACCAGAGGCCGCGGAGAGACGCGCAACCGCCGACGACGACGCGGCAGCTGGACGTGCCGAGCCCCGCGTCTGCGGCACAGTCGCCGGACAGGCCTAGGGTCAAACGAGAGGCCCTAGTCGTCGTGCCCTTCCGGAGGCGGCTGGGTGCCGGCCTGGCAGCCGGTGAAGGACGCGTTGGGGCAGGAGGCGTCGAAGCCCATGCCGAAGTGGGCGAAGCCCTGCCACGCGGCGTCGCGTACGGCGGTGTACTCGTCCTCGGTGAGCCGGCTGCCCTCGAAGTCCTTGAGGGCGCGCAGGATCGCGTCGCGGGCGGTGAGGAACGTCGGGTTCTTGGGGGTGAGTTTCAGTCCGTCGACGACGGCCTGCCAGGTGATGCGGTAGCCCGCCTCCTTGCTGCCGAGGGCCGCGACAACCCGGCGGGTCATCTCGATGAGGGCGGCGCTCCAGATCTCGCCGACGTTGTGGATCTTCGTGTAGTCCAGTTCGCCCGCGAGTTGCCCCCGTCCCTTGCCGATGTCCCCGAACCCGCCCGGGTACTGCGTGTCGTACGGCCGCTGGCGGATGCCCTTCTCGTCGCGGATCACCCAGTTGCCGAGGACGGTGCGTTCCTCGTCCTGGGAGATGTTGCGGGTGGTGAGGGCGAAGAAGTCCGACCAGCCCTCGCCCATGGCAAGTGACTGGCGCTCGCGCAGGCCGTTGGCGTCGTGCAGACCGCCCACGAGCCGGTTGGTCACCCCGTGCACGAACTCGTGGAAGACGACGTCCGCGTCGTTGGCCGTGTGTCTGCCGGTGCCGGCGACCATGCCCATGTTCATCACCGCCGCCACGCCGTCGGCCCGGGTGGTCATGTTGGCCGTGCCCTCGACCGGCCCGGGGTGGGCGAAGGCCATGACCGGGTCGGCGCCCTGGCCCACGCCCGAGACGTTGACGGTCTGGAAGTTGCCGTGCTCCTCCGTGAATCCGAGGGTCACGAAGAAGTCGTGCATGTAGTTGCAGAAGAAGAAGATGTTGGTGACGAACTGCTCGGGCGTGTCGGGCTGCGGGGCGAACACCGCGTTGCCCGCCATGGGAAGCTCGACCTCGACGGCCCGCTCGGTGGTCCCGTCGACGGCCAGCACGTTGTTGCCGACCGTCGACACATGCCCGTTCTCCTGACTGGTCCAAGCGCCGGGGAACCCGGGCGCCAGGTCCGGCGGTGGCAGGGTGGGGTAGTCGCTCAGCGGCAGGGGGAAGGCGACCTCGTCGAAACTGCTCTCGGCCGGGTTGCGCCGGAACACTCGTCCCGAGACATGGCTGGTCAGGTTCTGGAAGTACAGGATCTGGGGCGCCGCTCCGTCCCGCGGGGGCTCGTCGGCCGCCACCAGCGCCTGGTACTGCACGGCCAGGTGGGCCCGGGAGAACTTGAACGCCCAGGCGAGACGGACGACCGGCCCCATGTTGACGTACAACAGCCGGGCGGGGATCGCCTCGTCGAAGGGGCCCGCCTCGAACGTCATCGGCTGGTCGTTGCGCGTCTGGTACGTCAGCCGTGTGAAGGCGGCCGGGGCGTCCAGGGCGGGCAGCTCGTCGGTACCGAACGGACCTTCGACCGTGACAGGTTCGGCTGCCTTCGCGGCGGCGACCGCCAGGGCCGTCTCGGCCGGCACCCGCGGCATCGTGGGGACGTCGGCCGACACGCTCGCCGTGTCGCCGACGACCCGGTCCACCGTGCCGTCCTCGCGCAGCCACACCTTCGGGGCCATGCCCCACACCTCGATGCCGTTGAGCGTCTGCTGCAGGCTGACCACGCGCATGCCGCCGCTGGTGACCGTCACCTTCGGATCGGCAACGAACTCCGCGGGTTCCCTGGCGGCGAAGCCGATCGCCTCCGCCACCGAGGAGAGGTACTCCTTGGCCCGGGCGATGTAGTCACCATCCGTGACGTCCCGGCCCGCCCTGTCGGCCAGGGCGGCGGGCGCGCCCTCCACGCGCAGCTCGGTCAGATGCCCCGTGAAGCGGTTCAGCTTGCTGCTCTCGGCGATCAGGGTGTGGTTCACCGACTCCGCCACGCGGTCGGTCGCCTCGAGGAACGCACCGGCGCCCTCGGCCTCGGTCAGCCGGTCGTACTCCATGTCCCGTTGGTCGATCGAATGTGTCATGACGGATGCTCCTGCCGCGGGCCGGGCCCGTTGTCGGCGGTCTTGGGGGGTTACAGGCCCGCGAGTGTCAGGGCGGTGGCCGTGACGGTGCGGGCGATCGTGGCCGCGAACCGTCCACCGGTGCCCGCAAGTCCACCGTGAATGCGGCCTGTTCGAGCGCGTCGGCGCCGCGCATGCTCACCATCGCCAGAACGAGCCGCGCGGAGGCGACACGCAGGGGAACGGCCTCGGTCGCGTTCACGACCGCCGTCAGCTCGGGCAGCCCCTTCCCCTGCGGTAGTTCGATCCGCGCGTGGAAGACAGGCCTGTCCTCCACGGCGGCGAGGGTGAAGACCGGATGTGGCGCGACGCGCATTCCCGCTTCCCTGGCGAACGCGCGCTCCTGGGCGTCCTCGCCGACGAAGACGCAGGCGTCGGCGGCCGACGCCGGTGCCCCCTCGACCGCCGTGCCGGCCACCGCGTCCGCGAAGATCCGGCGGCTGTCCTTGGGCCCCCAGTGCACGAGCCGGTCGTCCGTGAACCGGCCGGGGAAGGCCGCGTGCAGGGCCGACGCGGCCCGTGGGACGGCCCCTTCCTCCGGACCGGGGTTGGAGATGATGCCCTTGCGTACGTCACCGAACGCGTCGAGCACGGCGACGACGCGCGGTCTGGGCAGGAACGTCAGCGAACCGTCGGCCTCCGGGCGGGCATCGGCCAGGGTCGCTCCGATGTCGAAGAAGAGCACGGCCATCACAGTGCCTCCGACTCCATCGTCGCCCCAGGATCACGTTCCCGCATCCCGGAACCGCCCCCTTGCATGTCGATTGATCACCGGACCTCTTAACCATGCAACTTTCGGGCAACTTGGTCGATTTGCATATCTTTGCCCGATTCGGTGAACTGCATGGAGGAGGGTTACTGACCGACACCCCAGAAGGAGTTGGTGGTATGTCTTCCGCCGAGAACGTGGCCGAAGAGCTCGCCCAGGTCGACATCGAGGCAGCACTCGACCCCGCCGAACCCGACGGTGTCTTCCGCGACAGCAGGGAATGCCCCGCGCTGGCGGTCGTCGCGGGGGGCGGAGCTGTGCTGCTCTCTCCACCGACCCCGCGCCCGAAGAAGGGCTGAGGCACCTCGAAATGGAGCAGTCAGGCACTTCGCCCCTCTTGCTGGGCACGGTGCAGGACCTCGCTTCCGGCGTGGTGTGCGCCCTTCGTGGCGGAGACCACGCTCGAGTGGCGACCCTTACGGCGGTGGACGGTGGTGCGCAGAGCCTCCTCACCGCGGCCGTACGCGTACTGGGAGCCGACCTGCTCCTGCCGAACGTCCTGTGCGGCACCCCGCCCGACGACACGGACCTCACCCTGTTCGCCCGGGCTGTGGAGGCCTACCCGCCCCGCGCCGACGCCGCACCTGCCATCGCCTGGAGCCACTGGGCCATGCGCCGGACCCTTCGGCGCCTGGGAGGGGTTGACGCGCCCTTTCCCGGCCGGCCCGCCGAGGAACCGGACGGCTCCTGGCTGTTCGAGTCGGACTGGCGGTTCCTGACGCACCAACTCGCGGTGCTGGCCATGCTGGCCCTGCCCGAAGAGGACAGCCCCGTCGCCCGTATGGCGAGGCAACGGCCGGTCGACGTGGCCCGCGGCTTCGTCCGGGCGGTACGCCGCAGGGACTGGCAGCAGGCGGCCGGAGCCGGACGCTGGCTCACCCTGCTGCCCGGCGTGCCGGAAACCCTGGGGCTGGCGGCAGGCCTCGACTTCGTGCAGTTGATGGGCGGCGACGACCCCCGCGTCGCGCTCCAAGTGGAGGCGGCACGCCTGATGCGGGCAGGAGCGCTCGTGTGACGGCGGCGTACGTCCAGGAGGTCCGGCAGGTGGAGGAAACGGCCCTCTCGTGGATCGCTGCCCACCGCGACGACTTCGCCCTGGGCGTCGACGGGGAGGGCGCGGGGGACGCAGAACGGCCGCATGCACGGGACACACGGATGCGGTACGGCACACAGGTCACCCGGATGCCGTACGACGGACAAGGAGCGCTCGGATGACCGACACCCGACTCATCCACACCGTCGGTGTCCACGCCCTGGAGTGGCTGTGGTCCCAACGCGACGGATTCCGTCTGGAGCCGGACGTCGACCCCGAAGTGGGTTTCCTGGAGCGCTTCAAACCGATCGGCGAACTGGCCCTGATCTGCAAGGTGCTGTTCCGCGAGGGGGCCGCGGGGGCCCGGCAGGCCCAGCTGGCGCGGCAACTGGTGGACCACGTGTGGCGGGAGACGCTGGACGGCGGCCGCATGCTGGTGCGAGGGCAGCGCACCGAGCCGATCTCCCCCGTCCCGTTCGAGGTGTACCTGCCGTTCCGGGAACTGGGGTACAGCCGGCCCGAGCTGGAACGGGCCGCGCTCCTGAACCACCGGATCGGCAGTTGGTCGGCCCTGGAGGTGACACCCAACCGGCGGCTCGGCCTGTCCGCGTTCCAGCGCCGCTTCGGCCTGACCCCCAGCCCACCCGAGGCCGAGGCCCTCGCCACGACCTGGCTGGCGCGCACCCCCGAGCCCTGGACGGTGGAGGGGCACATCGGCTACGCCATCACGCACACCGTCTTCCACCTCACCGACTGGGGAGAGAACCCGGAAGGCCTGCCGCCCGACATCGCCGACTACCTCACCCTGTGGCTACCGGCCTGGATCGACGACTGGCTGGACCTCCAGCGCTGGGACCTGCTCGGTGAACTGCTCGTCGTGGACGCCTGTCTGCCCCGGCCCACGCTCGACGAGCGGGCCTGGGCGGGGTTCGCGGCCGCGCAACAGCCTGACGGCGCGATGCCCGCGGTGCACACGATGCCCGAGGGCGATCCCGGCGAGGTCTTCGACGTCGTCTACCACCCGACGCTGGTCGCCGCGTTCGCCTCCGTACTGGCCTCCTCCCACGCCCTGACCGAGCTGGTGCACGCCGCGCCGTCATGACGGGCCGGCTGATGCCCTGGCCGGGCACCGTCGAGGACGACCTGCGCGCGTCCGGCGGGCCGGCGACGGGTGCGGCCCCGGAGGACGCGACCCTGGGACCGCCACTGGAGCAGGCCGTCGACGCCTGCGACGCGCCCGACGTCGTCTTCGCCGTCTCCCTCCGCGGCCGACGCACCATCCGCTCCGGCGGCACCGCGCCGCCGCCGGTGCCCCGGCCCGGGCTGCGCTACGAGCTCGGGTCCGCCTCGAAGACGTTCACCGGGCTGCTGCCGGCCCGGCTGATCCAGCACGGCCCGCTGTCGGGGGTGAGCCGGCCGTCGCCTGCCTCGCCCCGGGCGGCCGAGCCGGCCCCCGGTGACGTCGGCGCATCTCGTCACCCACACCTCCGGGCTGCCCTCGCTGCCGCGCGACTTCTTCGTCCGGGCGCTGCCCGCCTGGCGCACCAATCCCTACGCCCGCTATCCCGCCCCGTACGTGATCGACGCCTTCCTGCGCCACCGTCCGCGACACCGGCCCGGTACGCGCTGGCACTACTCCGACTTCGGTGTCGCGGTGCTCGGGCACGCCGTCGCAGCGGCCGCCGGAACGGACTGGGACGAACTGCTGGCCGCGCAGGTCCTGCGCCCCCTCGCCCTGAGCGAGACCGGCACCCGGCCCCTGGGCCCCGGCGTGGACGCCGTGGGACATGGCAAGGACGGCCGCACAGCCGTTCGCGCCTTCGACGCCGGTGGCTTCCCGGCCGCGTGTGCCTTGCGCGCCACGCCTCGCGACCTGCTCACCTTCCTCGAAGCGCACCTCGATCCGCCCCGCGGCCCCCTCGCCGACGCGTTGCTGTCCGTACGCACTCCGGTGCTGCGACGGGGTCCGGGGCACCGGCACGTGCACACGGTCGCCTGGTTCCGCCACCCCACCGATCGCGGGCCCATGTACTTCCACGGCGGGGCGACCATGGGTCAGCAGACGTTCGTGGGCTTCCGGCCGGACACCGGCACGGCTCTGGCTGCCCTGTGCACCCGCCGGTTCCGTGCCGGCGACCCGTTCGTGGCCACGGCCTACTCACTCCTCGCGGAGGTCCTGGAGGAGGAGTAGGCCGAGGAGCAGGCCGTGCGCACGACCGTCACACGCGCTGCCAGAGCGCCGGAGTGCCCTCGGGCGACCAGACGTCCTGCGCCTGGTGGGACTGCAGGCACCGGTAGCGGACGCCGGCGCGGGTCACGGTGTCCCCGACGCCGTAGACGCGGCCCGCGGCCCACGAGTTCTTCGGGTCCTTCTGTCCGGGTGTGGGAGTGGCCAACTGGCCCGAAGCCGTCTTGAGGGTGAGGGCGAACTCGCCGAGCAGCGGGTTGATCGGCTGGTAGAACGTGGTGCCGCCGCTCGTGCAGTTCCCCGAGCCGCCCGACGTGACGCCCTGAGCCTGCGCGCCCGCCAGGTAGGGGCCTCCGGAGTCCCCGGGTTCGGCGCACACCGTGGTCCGGGTCAGGCCGCCGACGGTGCCCTCGGCGTACCTGACGCTGGTGTCGTGCTGCTGGATCGTTCCGCAGTGCCATCCGGTGGTCGAGCCGGAGCGGCACACCGACGCCCCGACAAGCGCCTGCACCGAGCCGGCGACCTGCACCCTCCGCATGCCTTCACCCCGGACGTCGGGGGTGGCCGTCCAGCCGCTGTTGACGGCCACCCAGGACATGTCCTTGCCGGGGAAGACGGACGCCTGGAAGGTCCCTTGGTCGGCCATGTCGTAGCCCGTGGTCCTGGCGCCGGCCCCGCCGCAGTGGCCGGCGCCGGCGAAGCCCTGCTGCAGGTCCTTGGTGACGGAGAAGCCCACGGAACAGCGGGCGGTGCCGTCGATGTAGTAGGCGTCGCCGCCGACGATGTCCGCCAGCACGCGCGGGCGGTCGGCCGAGACCCGTACGGCCACGCCCCGGCCCTCGACTCCGGCCGCCTTGATGAGGGCCGACGCGGCCGACCGGTTCGTCGTCTGGACAACGACCCGGTTCCTGCGGACGTCGACGTACCACACGGGCGTGTCGGGGGTGTGGCCGCGCTGGGCGGCGAGGTCCAGCTTCTCCTTGAGGGACCGGAGGTCGCCCAGTGCCGTCTTGACGACCTTGGCCTTGGCACCCTGGGCCCGGATGGCGGTGGCGTCGGCGGCGTCGGTGGTCGCGACGGTGAGGTCGGCGGCGGTCGCGCCGCTGACCCAGGCCCCGGCGAAGCGCTTGCCCAGCGCGTTGTGGAGTCGGCCCGCGCGGGCGCCCGCCTCCGCCTCGTTGACCAGCCGTGCGGCCGCCTGTTCCGGCGTCAGCCGCAGGTCGCGCTGCAGGGCGCGCAGCACCTCCTGGGACGGCCGGTCGGCGCCGAGGGTCTGGGCGGCGGAGGGCTGGGGTCCGTGGGCGGGCGGCGGCTCGGCCGCGTCGGCCGGGTGGACGGCGGTGAGGGCGAGGGCGCCTAGGAGGGTCAGGGCGGCACGGCGCCCACCGGCGGCAGGTCTGCCGACCATACGGTGTCCTTCCTTCGAGGATGGATGAGACATGGCGAGGCCTTGCCCGAGCCGCCCCCCGAGATGCCGAAAGGTCAGGTTTTCGCGCTTTGGGGGACGCCCTGGGTGCCATGTGCAGTACACGCCCGGATCCCCGGGCCGCCGCTCGCGGCCCAGCCGGTTTCAGGCCGGTTTCAGGCCCGGTGCGCCCACCTCGGTGACGAAGGAGCCGGCCGTGGTGAGGGCCGCGCCGGGCGTGGTCACGGCGGAGACGGTCTTGAAGTCGGCCCGGGCCGCCTGGCGTCCCAGTTCGACCCGCACGTATCCGCGTCGGCCGTTGTAGAACTTCAGGTGAGGGTTGGCCGTCATGTACCGGTCCCAGTTGGCGGGCTTGTCGGCGCCGTCCTTGCCGCTGGCGATCGAGGTGGAGGTGAGTTCCGTCCCGAGGGTCCTGGACGCGGGGTCGTCGAAGTCGTCCTTGATGTCGAAGGCGTAGCCCACGTGGACGTCGCCGGTCAGGACGAGCCAGTTGGCGACTCCGGCAGCCTTCGCGCCGGCGACGATGCGGTCGCGTGAGGCGCGGTAGCCGTCCCAGGCGTCCATGGAGACCCTTGACGGCTCGGCCAGGTCGAACTTGCGCTGCGAGAAGCACACCTGTTGCGGTGTCACGTTCCACAGGGCGGTCGAGGCCCGCCATCCGTCGATCAGCCAGCGTTCCTGCTCGGCGCCGGTGAGGGTGCGCGCCGGGTCGTCTGACTCGGGGCCCGGCGCGTGGGGCTTGTCGGCGTAGGCCTGGTCGGAGCGGTACTGGCGGGTGTCGAGGACATCGAACTGGGCGAGCGTGCCCCACTGCAGGCGGCGGTACAGACGCATGTCGGGGCCCTGCGGCAGGTGCGCGGCACGCAGCGGCTGGTTCTCCCAGTACGCGCGGTAGGCGGCCGCGCGGCGTGACAGGAACTGCTCCGGCGGGACGTCGCTCTCGGAGATGCTCCCGGCGTAGTTGTTCTCCGTCTCGTGGTCGTCCCAGGTGACGACGAAGGGGTGCGCGGCGTGGGCGGCGCGCAGGTCGGGGTCGCTCTTGTAGAGGGCGTAGCGCAGCCGGTAGTCGGCGAGGGTCAGGGTCACGCGGTCGAAAGTGTCGGGGAGTTGGGCGGCTGCGGTGTAACGGCGCTCTCCTCCGGCCGCGTTCACGGGGTACTCGTACAGGTAGTCGCCGAGGTGGAGGACGAGGTCGACGTCGTCCTGCGCGAGGTGGCGGTAGGCGGTGTAGTAGCCGTCGTGGTAGGCCTGGCAGGACACGGCCGCGAAACGGAGCGTCGAGGCGTCGAGGCCCTGTCCGGGGGCGGTGCGGGTGCGGCCCGTCGGGCTGATCCAGGCACCGGTTCTGAAGCGGTAGTAGTAGACGGTGCCGGGCAGCAGGCCCTTGACGTCGACGTGCACGCTGTGGCCGTACTCGGCGTGGGCCAGGGCCGTGCCCTGCTTCACCACGATGGCGAAGTACTCGTCCAGGGCCACCTCCCACTGGACGGACACGCTCTGCTCGCCGAGTCCGCCGTCCGGTTCGAACGGGGCGGGGGCCAGCCGTGTCCACAGCACCACCGAGTCCGGGAGGGGGTCTCCGGAGGCGACCGAGAGGGTGAACGGGTCGTCGGAGATGCGGGCCGCGTCGAGTGCGGGGGCGGCCGACGCGCCCCGGGCCGGCCGGTTGGTGGTGAAGGCGAGGGCCGCGGCCGCCGCGGCGACGGTGAGGAAACGGCGGCGGTCGACGTGGCGGGCGGCGGCACGCAGGACGGCGTCGTGCGGGGAGAAGGGGTGCTGGCCCGACAGGCGGTGACGGCCCGTTCGCACTGGCTGACGTCCTCTCATACGGGGGCGGCGGACCCCGCATGCTAATCAGACAAAACGCCCGAAACTGGGGACGACGTGCGGTGCGGTCACACAAGAGGCGGCGCGCCGACCGGCGCGCCGCCTGATGTGGTGTCAGGTGAAGGGCTCACCTCCGGCCCATTCCGTACCGTCCCGTCCTGCCGTACTCGGCCGCGGACGAGCGCTCCGCCCGGGCGCCGGCGCTGGCGGCCATGCCCAGCAGCACGGCCACGGCACCGACGATGACGTTGTTGACGACGCTCCTGGTGGTGCTGACATCGCCCGCGATGACCCAAGGCGCGATGATGGTCCACACGCCGAGCGCGCAGGCGGCCCACGCCATGCTGTGGGTCCGCTCGTAAGCACGGCCGAAGCCGCCGCTCATCACCAGTGCGTAGGCGATGCCGACGATCAGGTTGTTGACCGCCAGCGTGGACAGGTTGTTGAACCCCGCGATCCACGGCGAGGCCGCCAGATACAGACCCGTGAGGAAGGCGAGGGTCTCGACTCCCTGGGCCATCGGCGTGGTCATGGCTCGCTCCGCCATCTCGTGGCGGTTGCGCATGGCGACTATGTCGGGGTGGGTCTCCATGTCCGACCTGGGAGACGTTGCCACTCCCCTCACCTCCGGAAGTTGTTGCTGGTCGTACGTGCGCCCCCGAGTACCCCGGCCCTGGGGGTAAACCACGCATAAAGTCAGCGCGCTCCCACTCGGCCCGAGAGGGCCGTCACACTCCGTGCGCGACCGGCGGGCGTCCCGTGAGCGGCGGCGGCCCGTCTCCCCGCTGTCCTGTCATGTCCGTTGTCACCCGGGGACGAAGCTCCGTCCCGGAGGACTCACCTCGCGCAAACAGAGCCGCGATCCGCCCGGTTCCCGCCCGCTCGCTGCCATATTCGAAAGCCACTTCGGAGGTGGCTGTGACGCGAGAGGCGACAACATCCCAGGCGAGGGACACGGCGACGCACGAGCCCGACCGCACCGCCGAACGCATCGCCGACCTGGAACGCCGCAGGTCGGGGGCGAAGGCCCCGGGCGGGACGAGAAGACGGGGGGAGTTCGGCGCGCGGGAGCGGATCGAGCGGCTGCTGGACGCGGGCTCCTTCGCCGAGACCGGACTGTTCGTGCGGGCCCGGTCCCTCGGGGACGGTGCCCGTCGTCCGTACGGGGACGGGGTCGTCACCGGGCACGGCACGGTCGACGGGCGTGAGGTGTGCGTGTTCGCGCAGGACTCCACCGTCTTCGGCGGCAGCATGGGCGAGGCCTTCGGGGAGAAGACGACCGCCCTGATGGACCTCGCCCTCAAGACCGGCTGTCCGGTCATCGGGCTGAACGACGGCGGCGGCGCCCGCATCCAGGAGGGCGTCGCCTCGCTCGCCCTGTACGCCGAGCTGGTGCGCCGCAACGTGCAGGCGTCCGGGGTGATCCCGCAGATCTCCGTCGTCCTGGGGCCGTGCGCCGGTGGGGCCGCGTACTCGCCCGCCATCACCGACTTCACGGTCATGGTGGACGGCGCCTCGCACATGTTCGTCACCGGTCCCGACGTCATCGAGGCCGTCACCGGGGAGCGCACCACCGCCGAGGAGCTGGGCGGCGCCCGCACCAGCAACGCCGTCAACGGCAACGCCCACTTCCTCGCCGCCGACGAGGAGGACGCCCTCGACACCGTCCGCGACCTGCTCGCCTACCTGCCGGGCAACAACCTCGAACCGCCTCCGGAGTACGCGCCCGGGCCGGCGCCCGCCGGGGACCGGCTCGACGCGATCGTCCCGGACCGGCTCGGGCAGGCCTACGACATGCGGGACATCCTGAGCGCGGTCGTCGACGACGGCGAACTGCTCCAGGTGCAGGAACTGTTCGCGCCGAACATCATCTGCGCCCTGGCCCGCGTCGAGGGCCGCTCCGTCGGTGTCGTCGCCAACCAGCCGCTGCACTGCGCGGGCGTCCTCGACATCGACGCCTCCGAGAAGGCCGCGCGCTTCGTACGGTTCTGCGACGCGTTCGGCATCCCCCTGCTGACCTTCGCCGACGTCCCCGGCTACCTCTCGGGCGTCCGCCAGGAGCAGGCCGGCATCATCCGGCGCGGGGCGAAGCTGCTGTACGCCTACGCCGAGGCGACCGTCCCCAAGGTGACCGTGGTGGTGCGCAAGGCGTACGGCGGCGGATACGCGGTGATGGGCTCCAAGCACCTGGGCGCCGACATCAACCTGGCCTGGCCCACCGCCCGTATCGCGGTCATGGGCGCCGAGGGCGCCGTGGGAGTCCTGCACCGGCGTGAGCTCGCCGCCGCCGCCGACCCCGAGGCGCTGCGCGCCCGGCTCGTCGCATCGTACGAGAGCACCTACGGCACCCCCTACATCGCCGCCGAACGCGGCTACGTCGACGACGTCATCACCCCCCGCGACACCCGGGCCCACGTCTGCCGCGCCCTGCGCGCGCTGCGCGGCAAACGCGCGCCGATGCCGCAGCGCAGGCACGGCAACATCCCGCTCTGACCCACTGACCTGGCCTGTTCGTAAACCCCGCGATGTGAGGAGCCACGCCCCCATGGACAGCCGCCGCCCCCCGCTCGCGCCCCCGTGCCGGACCCTGCCGGAGTATGTGCGGCACTGGGCCGAGACCACTCCCGACCGGAGGGCGTTCACCTTCGTCGACCACCCCGACCCGGATTCGCGCGGCGTCCACCGCACCCTGACCTGGCGCCGCCTGGAGCTGCGCGTGCGGGCGGTGGCCGCCCGGCTCGCCGCGGAGGCGGAACCCGGGGACCGGGTGGCGCTGCTGTGTCCACAGGGCACGGAGTACGTGACCGCGTTCCTGGCGTCCCTGTCCGCCGGCCTCGTGGCCGTACCGCTGTATACGCCGGGCCTGCCGGGACATGCCGACCGGCTCGCGGGCGTGCTGGCCGACGCGGCTCCCTCGGTCGTTGTGACGACGAGCGCAGCCCTGGAGGAGGTCCGCGGCTTCTGCGCCGAACGGCGGGTGCGGATCGTCGCGGCGGACCAGGTGCCCGACGAGGCCGCCGGGGACTGGCGGCCGGTCGAACCCGACGCGAGCGCGACCGCCTACCTCCAGTACACCTCCGGCTCGACCCGGGCCCCGGCCGGCGTGGAGATCACCCACGCCAACGTCGTCGCCAACGCCCGGCAGGCGCTGACCGCCTACGGCGCCGACGAGGACCCGGTGACCTGCGTGGGCTGGCTGCCGCTCTACCACGACATGGGGCTCGTCCTGAGCGTCGCCGCGCCCGTCGCGCGCGGGCTGCTGTCGGTGCTCATGGACCCGGCCGCGTTCCTGCGGCAGCCCGTGCGCTGGCTCCGGCTGCTGGCCGCGCACCCGCGCGCGGTGAGCGCCGCGCCCAACTTCGCGTACGACTACTGCGTCGCGGCCGTCGCCGAGGGCCAGAAGGCCGGCCTGCGGCTGGGCGGGGTCACCGCGCTGATCAACGGCAGCGAGCCGGTCCGCCCCGCCACGGCCGACCGCTTCCACGCCGCCTTCGCCGCCCAGGGCCTCCCGGCGGAGAGCCACTGTCCCTCGTACGGCCTCGCCGAGGCCACCGTCTTCGTCAGCGCCGCCCGCCCCGGGGAGCCGTTGCGACGCTTCGCTCTGGACCGGGACGCCCTCGCCGCCGGCAAGGCACTGCCCGCCCGGCCGGACGACCCCACGGCCGTCCTCCTGGCGGGCTGCGGCACCCCGGCGGGGCAGCGGGTCCGCATCGCCGACCCCGTGACCGCCGTCCTCCTGTCCGAGGGGGAGGTCGGTGAGATCGAGGTGCAGGGCCCCAACGTCGGACGCGGCTACTGGAACCGGGACGAGCACACGCGGCGAGCCTTCGTCGCCGAGACGGCCGAGGGCGGCCGCTGGCTGCGCACCGGCGACCTGGGGACCGTGCTGGACGGGCAGCTGCTCGTGACGGGCCGCCTCAAGGACCTGATCATCGTCGACGGGCGCAACCACTACCCGCAGGACGTCGAGGCCACCGCACAGGAGGCGCATCCGGCCGTGCGCCGCGACCGGCTCGCCGCGTTCGCCGTGCCCGCCGGGGCGGGGGAGCAGGGTGAGCGGGTGGTCGTGGTGGCCGAGCACGCGCGGACCACGAGCCTCGCCGATATCGACGGACCGGCCCTGGTGCGTAGCGTGCGGGCGGCCGTCTCCGCCCGGCACGGGCTGCGGCTGGCCGACGTGGTGGTGGTGCCGCCGGGCACCGTGCCCCGTACCTCCAGCGGCAAGGTGTCGCGGGCGCTCACCCGTGAGCGATACCTGGAGGGCGCGTACGAGGGCCGTACGGCGCGCGTTCCCGGGGCCGTGGCATGACGGCCGCCGACGAGGGTGCCCTGCGCCGCCTGATCACCGGGCGGGTGGCCGCGTGGAACGGCACGGATCCCGGGGACGTTCCGACGGACCGCCCGCTCGCGGACCTCGGCATGGCCTCGCGCGACGCGGTCGCCCTGGCCGGGGAGCTCTCCCTCGCCCTGGGCCGTGAGCTGCCGTCGACGCTGCTGTGGGAGACGCCCACGGTCGAGGCGCTGGTGACGCGCCTGGCCGATGCGCCGGAAGAGGCCGAGCCCGTAGCGGTGAGGACGCGTCCGGCGCCGCAGTCCGGTGAGCCCGTCGCCGTCATCGGGATCGGCTGCCGGCTGCCCGGCGGGGTGCACGGTCCCGCCGACTACTGGCGGCTGCTGACCGAGGGCGTCGACGCGATCCGGCCGGTCCCCGAGGAGCGGTGGCGGGACTTCACCGCGTTCCCGCCCGCCGACGCCCTGCCGTACGGCGGCTACCTCGACGACGTCGCCGGGTTCGACGCGGACTTCTTCCGCGTCAGTCCGCGCGAGGCCATGGTGATGGACCCGCAGCAGCGCATGCTCCTGGAGGTCGTCCAGGAGACCCTCGACCACGCCGCCGTGCCCGCGGCGTCCCTCGCCGGGACCGCCACCGGCGTCTTCGTGGGCGTCTCCGCCCCCGAGTACGGGCAACTCACCGGCGCCGACCCGGCCGCCGTCGATCCCTGGGCACCGGCCGGCGGGGCGCTGAGCGTCGCCGCGGGCCGGCTGGCGTACGTCCTGGACACACGGGGCCCGAGCATGGCCGTCGACACCGCGTGCTCCTCGTCGCTGGTGGCCGTGCACCAGGCCTGTCTCAGCCTGCGCTCGGGCGAGAGCGACACGGCGATCGCCGCCGGGGTCAACCTGCTGCTCTCCCCCACCGTCACGGTCGCGTTCCGGCGTGCGGGCGCGCTCGCGCCGGACGGGCGGTGCAAGCCGTTCTCGGCGGCGGCCGACGGGATCGGCCGCGGCGAGGGATGCGCGGCCGTGCTGCTGAAGCGGCTGTCCGACGCCGAGCGGGACGGCGACCGCGTCCTCGCCGTCATCCGCGCCACCACCGTCAACTCCGACGGCCGCTCCAACGGCCTCCTGGCCCCCAACCCGGCCGCCCAGCGGGCCCTGTTGGAGACCGCCTACGCCCGGGCCGGGCTCACCCCGGCCCACGTGGACCACGTCGAGGCGCACGGCACCGGCACCCCGCTCGGCGACCCGATCGAGGCGGGCGCCCTCGCCGCCGTCCTCGGGCAGGGCCGCGACCCGGACCAACCGCTGCTGCTCGGCTCCGTCAAGGGCAATCTGGGCCACCTGGAGTCCGCCGCGGGCATCGCCGGCCTGGTGAAGACGGTGCTCGCCCTCCACCACGACCTGATTCCACCGTCCCTGCACTGCGCGGACGGCAGCTCCCTCGGCGACACCCCCCTGCGGGTGGTGACCGAACCCGAGCCGTGGCCGCGCTACGGCGGCACGGCCACCGCCGGGGTCTCCGGTTTCGGCTTCGGCGGCACCAACGCCCATGCCGTACTGGAGGAATGGCGGCCCGCCGCCCTCCCGCCGCACCCGTCCGACGAACCCGGCGCCCGCCTCCACCTCCTCTCCGACACCGACGCCGACCGCCTGCGTGACACCGCGTCCCGGCTCGCCGACTGGCTCCGCACAACCGAGGGGACCGCCGCGCACCCCGCCGACGTGGTGCGCACACTCGCCGGGCGCACCGGCCGAGGATCCCTACGGGCCGCCGTCGTCGCCCGGGACGGAGACGAACTCGCCGACGCCCTGGACACATTGGCGGCGGGCCGATCCGACCCCCGGGTCGTGACCGGCCGGCGCGATCGTCTCGGGCGCGGGCCGGTGTGGGTCTTCTCCGGGTACGGCAGCCAGTGGGCCGGCATGGGACGGCGGCTGCTGGCCGAGGAACCCGCATTCGCGGCGGCCGTCGCGAAGCTCGACGCGCAACTGGGCCCGGAGTGCGGGCTGTCGCTCCACGACCACCTGGCGACCGGGGGCGAGCTCGATCGCCTTGAGGTCTCCCAGCCGGTCCTGTTCGGTGTCCAGGTGGCGCTCGCCGAGCTGTGGCGCTCCCACGGTGTCGAGCCTGCCGCCGTGATCGGCCACTCCATGGGCGAGGTGGCCGCCGCCGTGTGCGCGGGCGCGCTGGAGGTCCCGGACGCGGCGCGCGTCATCGCCGTACGAGCCCGTCTGCTGAGCGGGCTGCGTGGCGGGGCGATGGCGGTCGTCGATGTGGCGGACTCCGAACTGGGCGTCTTGGAACGGGAGTTCCCCGACGTCCATGTCGCCGTTCACTCCTCACCCCGGCAGAAGGTCGTCACCGGCGAGGAGGAGGCGGTGGCCCGGCTCGTGCGGCGTCTGGAGGAGCGGGGGCGGGTCGCGCGGGCCATGCGGGTCGTCGGGGCCGGGCACTCGCCCCAGGTCGACGCGCTGCTGCCGGAGCTGACCGGGGCGTTGTCCGACATCCGAGGGCGGCGACCGCGCGTCCCCGTCTACTCCACCGTCCTCGACGATCCGCGCGGCGACTGCGAGTTCGACGCCGCCCACTGGGCCGCCAACCTACGGCGTCCCGTGCGCCTGGACCGGGCCCTCGCGGCGGCCGCCGCCGACGGCCACACCGCGTTCGTCGAGGTCTCGCCCCACCCGGTGCTGGCGGGGGCCGTGGCGGACACCGTGCCCGACGCGCTCTTCGTCGGCACCCTGCGGCGCGACGCCGACGATTCCGCCGCGTTCGCCGGGCAGTTGGGCACCCTGTACGCGGCGGGGCAGGAGCTGCCTCGGCCCTCCGGGCGGGTGATCGACCTGCCCGTGCCCCGGTGGCGGCATGTGCGGTACTGGTGGACGGACGGGCGCGCCACACCCGCACCCACACCTACGCCCACACCCGCTCCCACACCCGCTCCCAAGGTCGGCCCTCCCACGCAGGCTCCGTCCGCGGGTGACAGCGTCGACGGTGGATCCGCCTCCGTCCTCGCCCGCCTCACCCACCACATGGCCGCCGTCACCGGCCACCCGCCGACTCGCATCACCGCCGGCACCGCACTCGCCGACCTCGGGCTGGACTCGCTCATGGCCGTTCGCATCCGCGCCGCGGTGGAGCGCGAGTTCGGGATCGACGTACCCCTGCGCGACCTGCTCGGCGCCACCACCGTCGAGGAGGCCGCCGCCCGGATCCAGCGGGCGCTCCCCGCGGCGACCCCCCTGCGCACGCTGTGCGCCACCGGTTCCGGCGCCCCGCTCTTCCTTGTGCACGCGGCGGGCGGACCCACCGACGTCTACCGGCCCCTCGTCGAGCGGCTCGGCGACGAGCGGCCGGTGCACGGGCTCGAGCGGATCGAGGACGCCCGCACCGTGCCGGAGAAGGCCCGCCGCTACGCCGAGGCGATCACCGCCGTCCACCCCGAGGGGCCCTGTCTGCTGGGCGGTTGGTCCTTCGGCGGCTTCGTCGCCCAGGAAGTCGCGCGGCAACTGACCGCGGCCGGGCGGGAGGTGCCGTCGGTGGCGCTCATCGACTCCGTTCGGCCCCTCCCCCAGCCCGGCCGCACCCCGGCCGACCGGATCCGCGCCCACTTCACGGGCTTCGCCCGGCATGTCGCCGAAAACTACGGTGTCCGGCTCGAGTTGCCGTACGACGAGCTGGTGGCGATGCCGGACGACGGCGACCGTATCGACACCGTGCTGCGGGCCCTGCGCGAGGCCGCCGACGTGCCGCCCGCGGCGCTGGCGCACCAGCGCGCCTCCTACCTGGACCTGAGGATCGGGGAGGCCCACCGCCCGGGCCGCTACGCGGGCCCGGTGGTGCTGTACCGGGCCACCGAGCCCGCTCCGCACACGGTGCGCGACCCTGCGTACGAGCGGGACGACGAAGCGCTCGGCTGGGACGAGGTGTGCCCGCGTCTGGAGGTCGTACCGGTGGCCGGGCACCACCTCTCCCTGCTGGACCCGCCGCACGTCGACGCGATCGCCGCCCATCTGCGGCGGATCCTCGCCGGGCAGAGCCGCTCTGAACCGACAACAGCCGACGACAGCCGCTGAGCTCCGCTGAGCGCCGATGGACCCACGACCCGCGCGCCGCACACCCCCACCTCGCCGACCCGCCCCCCGAGGAGCCGCCATGTCCGACCGCACCACCGGCGTGTCCCGACGCGCCGTCACCAGAGCCGCTACGGCCGCCGGTCTGGCCGTCCTGTTCGGCGCCGCGTCCGCCACCGCCCGCGCCCGAGCCGCCACCACCCGCCTCGGTCCACGCACCGTGGACGTGTCCGTCCCCTCCACCGCGCTGGGCCGCAGCGCGCCGGTCAGGCTGATCCTCCCGACCGGCTTCGACTCGCAGCCCGGGCGGACCTTCCCCGTCCTGTACCTGTTGCACGGCGCCCACGACGACTACACGTCCTGGACGCGGGAGACCGACATCGAGGCCTTCACCGCGGGCCGCGACCTGATCGTGGCGATGCCGGACGCGGGCCCCACCGGCATACCCACCGCGTGGCGCAGCGGCCCCGACTACGAGACGTTCCAGCTGAAGGAGGTCCCGGCGCTGCTGGCCCGCGACTACCGGGCGTCCGGGGTGCGGGCCGTCGCCGGGGTCTCCACCGGTGGCTACGGTGCGATGGCGCACGCGGCCCGCCACCCGGGCATGTTCACCGCGGCGGCCTCCTACAGCGGCATCCTGGACACCACCGCACCCGGTGTGCCGAGCATCCTGGACGCCATCGTGGCCCGGGAGAAACTGCTGCCGCTGTCCCTGTGGGGCAATCCGGTCCTGAACCTGCTCACCTGGCGCGACTTCAACCCGCGCGCCCGCGCCGAGGGGCTGCGCGGCACGCCCCTGTACGTGTCCAGCGGCAGCGGGGTGGCGGGCGGCAGCGGCGACTGGTTTCCCGAGGCGCTGGAGAGCGCGCTGTGGCCCTCGGCCCACTTCTTCACCGACACGCTGGCGCTGATGCGCATCCCCGCCACCGTCCACTACTACACGGGAGGAGGACACAGCTGGACCTACTGGAAACGGGAGTTCACCGCGTCATGGCCGATGCTCGCCCGTGCACTGGGGGTGCCGGAGTGATGTCGGTGCCGTCGGGGCACGGAACGGAGCGCAGGGGACGTCCGTCAAAGCCTGGACTTCCCCCTCACCTCACGGGCAACGTTCCGCGGGTGAGCCGCTTCCGGGTGAAAGGAGTGTCCGCCGTGGCTGTCCCCACCCCGCACGAGGTACCGGACGAGCTCGGAGTTCCGGTGCCGCCGGGTCTGGCCGAGCTGCTGCGCGCCGAACTCGAGGCCGTCGCCGACGAGGTGGAGGAGGAGGTCCGCAGACAGGTCCCCGAGTACGCGCGGCCCGCCGACGGCGCCTACGGCAAGAACCTCAGGTCCGGAGTGGTGCAGGCGCTGACGCTGTTCGTCGACCACATCGCCGACCCGCGCCGCCAGGCCGACGCGATCGCCGCCACGTACTACGAGCTCGGGCGCGGAGAGGCGCTGGAGGGCCGCAGCCTGGACGCGCTGCAGTCCGCGCTGCGGATCGGCGGGCTGCATGCCTGGCGGCGGCTGGGACGTACGGCTGAGGAGCTCGGGCTGGACTCCACGGTCGTGGCCGCGCTGGGCGAACTGAGCATGCGGACGGTCCACGAGGTCGCGGAGGCGGCCGCGGCCGGGTACGCGGAGGCCCGGCTGCGCAGTACGGACGAGCTGGAGCGCCGCCGCAGGCGCCTGCTGGACCTGCTGCTCGAAGAGGGCCCCGTCTCCCTGGAGGCCGTGCAGGACATGGCGCACGGCGCCCGCTGGTCGGTGCCCCGGCAGGTCGCCGTCGTCGCGCTGGCGGCCACAGCGGACCAGCGTGCGGACGACCGGCCGCTGGCCGCGGCGGGCGCGCTGGTGGACATGGAGTCGCGGCCGCCGCGCATGCTGGTGCCGGACCCGGACGGTTCCGGCCGCTTCGGCGGCCGGGCGTTCGCGCTGGCGCTGCGGGGACGGCCGGCGGCGATCGGGCCGACGGTGCCCCTGGCGGAGGCCGCGCAGTCGCTGCACTGGGCCACCCGGGCGCTGGGGCTGATGGGCCGGGGCATCCTGCCCCGGCAGGGTGTGGTGCGCTGCGCCGACCATCTGTCGACGCTGCTGCTGCACGGCGACGAACCGCTTCTCGGCCAGTTGCAGGCGAGGGTCCTCGCTCCCCTCGACGCGGTCTCGGCGGGGCAGCGGCCCCGGTTGGCCGAGACGTTGCTGGCCTGGCTGCTCAGCGGCAGCAACGTGCCGGACGTGGCGGCCCGTCTGCACATCCATCCGCAGACCGTCCGCTACCGCCTGCGCCAGCTGGACAAGCTCTTCGGCGACGCCCTGCACGACCCCGACGCGCGCCTGGATCTCGTCCTCGCGTTGCGCGCGGAGGCGCTTCGGGGGCAGGACACGTGAAAGATTCTTTCCCGAGCCACCCACTCACGGCAGAACAAAAAGACGCGGGAATTCTGAATTCCTGTTCATAACACCCCGTCAGACAACGCGAATACCTTCGGGACCGTCCTTTTCCCCAGGCGCATCGCGCCCCACCCCACAAAGGATCCCCATGCGTATCCGCTTGTGTCTCGCCGTGCTCTCGCTGCTCGGCGGGGCCGGACTGGCCGGCCTCTCGGCGCCCGCCGCGTCGGCCGCCGCCTGTTCGGACATCGACGTCGTCGCAGCTCGTGGCACATTCGAACCGGGCACGCTCGGTTTCATCGTCGGCGACCCGGTGTACTCCGCGCTGCAGAAGAAACTGACGGGCCGGAGTCTGTCCAGCTACAAGGTGAACTACCCCGCGGACCTCTCCCTCACTTCCGCCGCACAGGGAAACTCGGATCTTGTGAACCACGTCAAGAGCCAGGCCGCGGCGTGCCCGAATCAGCGTTTCGTTCTCGTCGGCTATTCGCAGGGCGCGAACGTCGTCGACAACTCGATCGGCATCAGCAGCGCCGGCGCGGTGGTCGGCAGTCCCATCGTGGCCACCATCCCCGCCGCGCTGGAGCCGAAGGTCGCCGCGGTGCTGCTGTTCGGCAACCCGATCCGGGCCCTCGGCAAGAGCGTCACCGGCACCTACCAGAGCCGTACCTTCGACACCTGCGCGAAGGGTGACCCCATCTGCGAGAGCGGCGGGGGTGACGTGGGGGCGCATCTGAGCTATCGCGACGACGCCGACGCGGCGGCCGTCTTCGCCGTCGGCAAGGTCTGATCCGGCACACGCATGGGGCCCGGGAGGATTCACCTCCCGGGCCCTTCTCATGTGCGGCTACCGGGCGAACGCGGCCAGGTTGGTGGAGACCGGCTCGGGGCGCCCGTTGTTCTGCGCGGCTGCCGCGGTCAGCACGTCGAGGTGCTGGTAACCGTCGGCGACCACGGGGTGCAGGTCGGCCGGGACGCGGCCCGCGAGGAGCCCGTCACCCGCGAGGACCGTGAGCGTCGGGTTGGCCTTGAGCCCGTCGGGGTGGACGACGAGCCGCTTGACCTGCGGTGAGGTGGCCAGCTGGATGTCGGTGACCAGCTTGGTCGGGAAGTACTGCTCGGTGAAGTCCAGCGGCTGCTCCGCGAAGCTGCGCGCCAGTTCCTGGACGTCGGTGACCTCCTTGTCGGCGCCCGTGAACGGCGTGCCGTCGGCCGAGCGGTAGCGGGGGTCGTCAGGGTCGCCGACCCGGTCGTAGTTGCGCCAGGTGTACAGCGGCCCGCCCGGCTGGTCCGGGATGGCCTTGTACGCGGTGCCGTACAGCCCGGGCTGCTGGGAGCCGCCGTTGGCGACGGGGAAGCTCTTGTCGGCGATGGGGCCGCCGTCGAAGAAGCCCACACTGCTCTGCAGGAACGCCAGGGGTACGGAGTTGTCGTCGAGCAGCGCCCCGAGCACGGCCGCGTTGGTGAGCCGGAAGTCCTTCACCGCGGGCGAGCCGGTGAGGAACGCGGCGGCGTTCTTGGAGAACAGAAAGCGGTTGGTGGCCTCGATGTTGACGTTGGAGGGCAGGTAGCTGGGCAGGTCGGCCTCGCCGCCCGGATTCCGTACGGCACCCAGGCCCGCGATGCCCAGCAGGGTCATGGTCTCGGGGTTGAGCAGCACCGGCGCGGACAGCGTGCGCGACAGCACCCCGGTGTCGAGCCCGGCCTGCACCACGCCGTACCCGAGGCCGATGTCGGGCAGGTTGGTGTCGTCCGGGATGCTGCCGCTGAGGTCGGCCAGGGAGGTGGAGACGGTGGTGTCGAGGGCGAAGTAGCCGGCGCACTGCTGGTATCCGGCGTCCGTCGTGGTGGCGCGGTTGCCGTCGAAGTCGGCGGCCGCGAAGTAGCCGGTGATCACGCCGCCGAGGGAGTGCCCGCCGCACAGCACCTTCCGCTTGCGCAGGCCCTGGTCGGGCAGTTCGGCGGTGAGGAGGTCGTACTCGTCGCGGACGGTCTGCTCGATGCCGAGCTTCGCCATCCAGCCGAGTTCCCCGTTGCCGGCGTACCCGGCGAAGGTACGGCCCTCGACCTTCTTGCCCCGGTAGTAGTAGTCCACGGCCGTGTGCTGGTCGCCGGAGGCGATCCCGGTGCGGTCCTCCAGGCAGTTGGAGCGCCGGTCCAGGGCCCAGAACTCGATGTGCCGTCCCTGCTCGGCGGCGCGCGCCACGGTGTTGCGGGCGACGCTGTCGAAGGCCCCGGCCCCCTCCAGGATGCCGGGCTGGGCGACGAGGATCCGGTCGGCGTCGGCCGACGAGGCGGGGCCGTCGACGGAGCGGTAGCGCAGGTACGACAGCCAGTCGCAGGCCGCCGGACGGGCCCCGAACGACGTCGGCAGCGGCACCTTGACCCGCACCACCGACTCGGTCACCTCGGTGACGGGCGACGTCGACACCACGGGGGTCTCGGTCCGTGCGTTCTGCCCCTGGGCCACGGGGGCGGCGGCGGTGAGCGCGCCCGCCGTCAGCAGGGCCGCCAGCACGGCGGCCACTCCTCGTCCTTTTCTCCCGTCGAACAGTCTGGTGCGATTCATCATGTCCATGGCCGGACGGTAGGGCCGTGACGGGCGCGGGATCAGGCAGTACTCACAGGAACGCAGCTTCCCGGCGGGGCCTTGTCACCACGCCACACGGCAACCCAGGAGGCGCGGACGGGCACGCTTCGGGCACGCTCGGCGATCGGAGCCGGCGGCACGCGGTGAGCGAACGCCCGAGGCCGGACGGACGCGCCCGCGTCTGGACGTCGAACCCGGCCCTTTGCTGGGCGTAGACCGACGACCACGGCCTGGACGGCCTGGACGGCAGTCTCGTCGACCACAACTGGCCCACGGCCCAGTACACGGACGACATCACCGTGCTCCTGCTGCGCTCAGCCCGCGATGGACCGGGCGCACGCTGTGTACGCACGTACACAACGATGTGTACACTCGTACACATGGGATACGGACTGCTGGCTGCGGCCATAGCGGCGGAGGTGGCCGGGACGACGGCCATGAAGTACAGCGAGGGGTTCAGCAAAGTCTGGCCCTCGGTCGGCACGGTCGCCGGCTATCTGCTCGCCTTCGCACTGCTCGCCCAGACGCTGAAGTCGATGCAGGTCGGCACCGCGTACGCGATCTGGGCCGGGGCGGGCACCGCGGCGGTGGCGTCGATCGGGATCCTCTTCCTGGGAGAGTCGGCCGGGTTCGTCAAGCTCGCCGGGATCGTCTTCGTGATCTTCGGTGTCGTGCTGCTCAATCTGGGCGGGGCGCACTGATGGCGCCGGCACGGCGGTACGACCCCGAGCGGCGCCAGCGGATCATCGACGCCGCGATCCGGGTGGTGGGCCGCTCCGGCATCGCCGGACTCAGCCACCGCACCGTCGCCACCGAGGCGGATGTGCCGCTCGGCTCCACCACGTACCACTTCAAGACCCTCGACGACCTCCTCGTGGCCGCCCTGCGCCAGGCCAACGAGGGCTTCGCCAAGGTGGTACGCGAACACGGCGGTGCCCTCGCCGACCCCGACCGCGACCTCGCCGCCGAGCTGGCCCGCCTCACCGGCGAGTGGCTGGACGGCGACCGCACCGGCGTGGAGCTGGAGTACGAGCTCTACCTCGCCGCCCTGCGCCGGCCCGCACTGCGCACCGTCGCCGCCGAGTGGTGCGAGGAGGCCGCCGCCCTGCTCACCGAGCGCACCGACCCACCCACCGCGCGAGCCCTGCTCGCCCTGCTCGACGGGATCTGCCTGCAGGTGCTGCTGACGGGCGGGGAGTACGACGAGGAGTACACGAGGGACGCGCTGAGCCGGGTGATCGGGGGGAGCGACCAAGGGCGGATGTGATCGAAGCCACCAAAGAAACGGTGCAGTTTCGATGGGTGCGGGGCTACGCTGAGCCCCAGGGTGAACGAAACGGTTTCGTTCAGAGTGGAACCATCATGACTGCCGTTCTCATCGTCCACGACCAGTCGCTGCAACGCCTCGGCCTCCGCATGCTCCTCGCGGCCCATCCCGGACTGACCGCCGTCGGCGAAGCGGCCGACGGCGCCGAGGGGGTTCGTATGAGCGCCGAACTCCGCCCGGACGTCGTGCTGATGGACAGCCGTGTCCCGCAGAGGGACGGCATCGACACCATCCGCCGCATCACCAGGCCCGACCCCCTCCCCCGCGCCGGCACCCGAGCCCCGCGCGTGCTGCTCCTGACCCCCACGAACGACGAGGCACACTCCTACGCCGCCCTGCGCGCCGGAGCCGCCGGCTTCGTCCTCCACGACGCCACGCCCGACGACCTCACCTCCGCCATCCGCAGCGTGGCCGCGGGCAACGCCGTCATCACCCGAAGCCTCACCCGCAAACTCATCGACGCCGTCCGCCAACAGCACCCCACCCACCCCGTCGGCGGCGAACTCCGGCTGAACGCCCTCACCGACCGTGAGCGCGACGTGCTCACGGCCGTCGCCTCCGGCTGGTCCAACGCCGAGATCGCCGCCCGCCTCTCCATCGCTCCGACCACCGTCAAGTCCCACGTCAGCCACATCCTCGCGAAGATCGGTGCCCGCGCCCGCGTCCAGGCCGTGGTCTTCGCCTACGAGTCCGGCCTGGTGCGGCCGGCCTGACCACAGGCGGCATGGCGGCCGGCCGGGGCCGAGCGCCCCCCGCCGGTCGACGGGGTGTTCCGGGTCAGGCGGTCGCGCAGGTGCTGCCGTTCAGCGTGAACGAGGTCGGCGCGGTGTTGGTGCTGCCCTTCGCGGCGATGAAGCCGACGCTCACCGAGCCGCCCGCGGAGATGGTCGAGGTGTAGGAGGCGGGGGCGACACTCACCGCGCCACCGTTCTGGGTGGGCGCCCCGCCCCACATGTTGCTGACGGTCTGGCCTCCTGCGAAGGCGAAGCCCAGGGTCCACCCGTCGATGGCGCTGTTTCCGGTGTTCCGGATGGTGATCTCGCCCTGGAAGCCGCCCTGCCACTCGCCCACGACGCGGTAACCGACGGAGCAGTTCCCGGCAGGCGCACTCGTGGTGGTGACGTTCACCGTGGCCGAGCGTGCCGAGCGGTTGCCGGCTGCGTCACGGGCGTACACCGCGAAGGTGTACGAGGTGGCGGCGGCCAGGCCGGTCAAGGAGACGCTGTTGGTCGCGGAGGAGGCCACCTTCGTCTCGGAGCCGCCGCTGACGCGGACGACGTCGTAGCCGCTGACGCCGACGTTGTCGGTGGCTGCGCTCCAGCCGAGCGTGGCGGACGTGGCCGTCACCGCGGACGCGGTCGGCGTGCCGGGGGCGGTCGGCGCCTGGGTGTCGCCCGGGCTGCCGCCGCCGAAGACCGTGGCCTCCTTGGAGGTCTGGGCGATGCCGTTGGCCCCGTTGAAGATGCGCTGGCCCCAGGAGCTGAGCTGATTCGGGTCGAAGCCGATCGACAGGTCCAGGATCGGGTCGGTGTTGCCGCTCCAGGACCAGGCGAGGTAGCCGAGCTTGAGCTGCTGGGCGGTGGCCATCATGGTGTCCTCGTCGGGGTCGCCCCACTGGTCGGCGGGTCCGCCGAACTCACCGATGAGGAGGGGCAGCTTGGCGGTGACGAAGGCGTTGAGGTAATCCGTGATCTCCGCCGCGGTGTCGAAGACGCTGTACATGTGGATCGAGAAGATCAGGTTGCCGGTGGGGTCGGCGTCGTAGACCGTCTTGGCGTTGGCACGCATGACGCCCTGCCAGTCCTGTCCCCAGTTGGGCGCGTCCACCATGATGGTGTGCTCGAACCCGGCGCTCCGAAGCTTCTTGACGGCGGCGGCCGTGGGGTCGGTCCAGCCTGCGGGGTCGGTGTTGCCCCAGGGCTCGTTGCCGATGTTGACGATGACGTAGTTCTCTTCGCCGGCGAGGACGCTCTTCAGGCTGATCCAGTAGTCGGCCGCGTGATCGAGGGTGCCGGCCGCGGCCTCCTCACCGTAGCCGGTGGTGTCGTGCACCTCCAGGACGCAGATGAGCCGGTTGGCCTTGCACTGGGCGACCACGTTGGCCACGTCCTGGGCACTGTTCTTGGTCCAGCGGTGCCCGTCGGAGAGGACGACGCGGACGGTGTTGGCGCCCAGCGCCTTCACATCGGCGAGCGACTGGAGCTCGTTCGGATACCAGGTGTGGGCGTGGTTGACGCCGCGCATGACGAAGTCATTACCGTTGCCCTCCAGCAGTCGGCCGTTGCTGATGTGCAGACCGGCGGCCTTGACGCCGGGCGGCGACTGGGCCGCCTGTGCGGCGGTCGGGACGACCGCGCCGAGGACGACGAGGCCGAGCAGGACGGCCAGTGCCGTCAGCAGACGGGCGAGGGGCGTCTTTCGGGTCGTGCTTCTTGCTCTTCTCACTGCGACTCCAGAAAGTGAGCGCCAAGAAACGTGGGCATGAAAGAGAGCATGGGAGCGCTCCCATGAAAGCCACTTTGCCGAGAACACGTCAAGACATCGGGCGCGTTCGCGTTGCGCGAGCCCCAAAAGGCGCAGTCGGGTTCGCCCGAGTGAGCGTCTGGAGTGGTGGGATCAGTGTGGCTGTTTGACGGTGGATCACGTCAAGACCGGGTCCGTTCAGCTGACGCCATGTCGGCTGCCCGGCCATGACGGAAGGACTACCCATGCGTTCTGCCCGCCTGCTCCTGACCACCGCGGCGGCCTCCGCCGTCCTCGCCCTGGCCGCCACCGGCGCCCACGCCGCCGACGACTGGGGCCACGACGACACCTCCTCCTCGCACAGCAAGGAACACCACAAGGACAAGGACGCCGAGCACGGCAAGCCGCACGGCGGGGTCCACACCGGCGGCGGCGCCCTCACCGCCCTCACCGGCGGCGACGACTGGGCCACCGCCCACGACCCCAAGTACGACCCCGAGACCTACAAGGAGAAGGACACCTCCAAGGACTCCTACTCCAAGGACGACTACTCCAAGGACGACCACTCCAAGGACTCCTACGCCAAGGAGAAGGACGACTACGCCAAGGACAAGGACGACTGGAGCGGCAGCGGCGAGAAGGACAAGGGCTCCTGGAGCGGCGGCGGTGACCACGACAAGCCCCACGGCGGCATGCACACCGGTGGCGGCGCCCTCGCCGGCACCACCGGCGTGACCGCCGGCGGCCTCGCCGTCCTCGCCCTCGGCGGCGCCGGCGCCTACACCCTGCGCCGCAGGAAGACCGCGGCCGGCCTGGCCTGACCCGTGCCCGACGCGATACCCCGCTGCGGCCGCCACCCGTGACCCACCGGCACGGCGTGGCGGCCCAGCCATGCCCGGAATCACTTCGGTCGGCGTTCCGAGATTGCCATGTTCACGCCACCACCGAGACCTCTGAGGAACCCTCAGTTCCGCCCCCGCGATCACCCACGTAGTTCATACGAGTCGCGCGCTTCCGGGGACGGACACAAGATCGAGGAACGCTGACGTCGCCTCACGCGGTCGGCGTTCACCTCTGCCCCGCGAAGGAGTTGTGCGCAGGATGACCACCACGTCCGCCCCTGTTTCACCCCCCACCCGCCAGGCGTCGCAACGCGTCTCCCAGTCCGTGTTCGACGGCTCCAGACTCCGGGTCGTCCTGCTGGTCGACGTCTACGACGGAGCCCAGCAGCAGTTCCTGGAGGCCTACGAGCAGCTCTGCAACCAGGTCGCGTCGGTTCCCGGGCACGTCAGCGACCAGCTCTGCCAGTCGATCGAGAACCCCTCCCAGTGGCTCATCACCAGCGAGTGGGAGAGCGCCCCGCCGTTCCTCGCCTGGGTGAACAGCGAGGAGCACGTGCGGATGGTGGAGCCGTTGCACAGCTGCGTCCGGGACACCCGGTCGCTGCGCTTCCACGTCGTCCGCGAGACCGGCGGCCCGGCGGCGGACGCTCGCGAGGCCGGGAAGCGCCGGCTCCAGACGTCTCCCCGGATCGGTGACGGCGTGATCCGGCACGCGCTGACCTTCACGGTCAAGCCGGGCAGCGAGGAGGCCGTCGCCAAGATCCTCGCCGACTACGCCTCGCCCGAGCCGCGGGTCGACGACACCACCCGGCTGTGCCGCACCTCGCTGTTCATGCACGGCAACCGGGTCGTCCGGGCCATCGAGGTGCGGGGCGACCTGCTCGCGGCGCTGCGCCACGTCTCCCGGCAGCCCGAGGTGCGGGCGGTCGAGGAGGCCATCAACCCCTATCTCGAGCAGGACCGGGACCTCAACGACCCCGAGTCCGCCCGGCTCTTCTTCACACGGGCGGCGCTGCCCGCCGTCCACCACGTCACGGCGAACCAGCAGGACCCGGAGGCCGAGCGGCACGCGCTGTACTACCCGGCCCGGCCGGGGTGCGGCATGCGGCTGGCCGAGTTGCTCGCCCAGCGGGACGAGGCGGCGGCGGACGACCCGCGCAGCCCGGTGCTGCGCAGCACGATCTTCCAGCGCGACGACGTCGTGGTCCGGCTGATCGACGTGCGCGGCGGCCTCGACGCCGCCGACCCCGTCCTCGCCCTCGGTCTTCCCGAGGCCGGGCGGGCGGCGGAGCTGGCGGAGCTCCTCGACGCGGACACCTCCGCGCTCAGGGGCGGCGACGTCTCGCACTTCCTCGCCCACACCCGGATGGAACTCGTCACCGACCGCCGGTCGCCGGACGCCTGATCCACCAGGACGCGGGCCGCGGCGGCCACGCCCCTCATGTCGACGCAGCACACCATCGGAGGAACGTCGTGATCAAAACCCGTCCCAGAATCGTGGACTTCAGCGAGGTCGAGCCCAACACCCGGCGCGGGGGCGACCTGCGCGCCATGCTCACCCCCACCACGGTCGGCTCCACCAGCGGCTTCATGGGCGTGGCCGTCGTCCAGCCCGGCGACCGCATCGGCGAGCACTACCACCCGTATTCCGAGGAGTTCGTGTACGTGGTCTGCGGGCAGCTGGAGGTGGACCTGGACGGTGAGCCCCACCCGCTGCTGCCGGAGCAGGGGCTCATGATCCCCGCCTACCTGCGGCACCGGTTCCGCAACGTCGGCAACGTGGAGGCGCGGATCGTCTTCCACCTCGGCCCGCTGGCCCCCGAGCCCCGGCTGGGCCATGTCGACACCGAGGGAGCCGACGCCGACGCGGGCGAGGAGCGCACCGCCGAGCGACGTGAGGTGCGTTCATGACCAGGCGCGTGGCCGTCACCGGCATAGGTGTCGTCGCCCCGGGCGGTATCGGCGTACCGGCCTTCTGGGACCTGCTGTCCCAGGGGCGCACCGCGACACGGGGCATCACCTTCTTCGACCCGACCGGTCTGCGGTCGCG
This sequence comes from Streptomyces sp. NPDC043427, assembly GCF_056436655.1. NCBI lineage: Bacteria > Bacillati > Actinomycetota > Actinomycetes > Kitasatosporales > Streptomycetaceae > Streptomyces > Streptomyces sp. NPDC043427. The sequence continues at coordinate 221,808 of NZ_JBWKCC010000009.1, forward strand.
GATCGCCGCCGAGTGCGACTTCGACCCGGCGGCGCACGGACTGGACGCCGAGGACGTCGCCCGGGGCGACCGGTACATCCAGTTCGCCCTGGTCGCCGGGGCCGAGGCCGTCCGCGACTCCGGTCTCGACCTGGCCCGGGAGGACCCCTGGCGGGTCGGAGTCTCCCTGGGCACGGCGGTCGGCGGCACCACCCGCCTCGAGCACGACTACGTGTTGGTCAGTCACCGGGGCCAGCGGTGGGACGTGGACCACGGCGAGGCGGAGCCGCATCTGCACCGCGCGTTCTCGCCGAGCACGCTGGCCTCGACGGTGGCGGAGCGGTTCGGGGCGTGCGGGCCGGTGCAGACCGTCTCCACGGGCTGCACCTCCGGGCTCGACGCGGTCGGGTACGCCTTCCACACCGTGCAGGAGGGCCGGGCCGACGTCTGCATCGCGGGTGCCTCGGACTCGCCGATCTCGCCGATCACCATGGCCTGCTTCGACGCGATCAAGGCCACGTCCCCGAACAACGACGACCCGGCGCACGCCTCCCGGCCGTTCGACAACAACCGGGACGGGTTCGTCATGGGCGAGGGCGGGGCGGTGCTGGTCCTGGAGGAGCTGGAGCACGCGCGGGCCCGCGGCGCCCATGTGTACTGCGAGCTCTCCGGTTACGCCACCTTCGGCAACGCCTATCACATGACCGGTCTGACCAGCGAGGGCCTCGAGATGGCCCGCGCCATCGACGACGCCCTCGACCACGCCCGCCTCGACGGCTCGGCGATCGACTACGTCAACGCGCACGGCTCGGGTACCCGGCAGAACGACCGCCACGAGACCGCCGCGGTGAAGCGGGCGCTGGGCCACCACGCCTACGACACGCCCATGAGTTCCATCAAGTCCATGGTGGGTCACTCCCTTGGAGCGATCGGGGCGATCGAGGTCGTGGCCTGTGTGCTGGCCCTGGCCCACCAGGTGGTACCGCCCACCGCGAACTACGAGACGCCCGACCCCGAGTGCGACCTGGACTACGTGCCGCGCGTCGCCCGCGAACGGAGACTGAACAGCGTGCTCTCCGTGGGCAGCGGGTTCGGCGGCTTCCAGTCCGCAGTGGTCCTGAGCCGGTCGAGGGAGAGGACACGATGAGCGAACCCCGTGCACGGCGCGCGGCCGTCACCGGTATCGGTGTGATCGCGCCCAACGGAACGAGCACCGAGACGTTCTGGAAGTCCACCCAGGAGGGCGTCAGCGTCCTCGACCGGGTCACCCGCGAGGGCTGTGAGCACCTGCCGCTGCGGGTGGCCGGCGAGGTGCGTGAGTTCGAGCCGTCGGCGGTGGTCGAGGAGCGCTTCCTCGTCCAGACCGACCGCTTCACGCACTTCGCGATGGCCGCGGCCGACCTCGCGCTGGAGGATGCCGGCCTCGGCCAGGCCGACACCGACGCGGCACCGTTCTCGGTGGGCGTGGTCACCGCGGCCGGGTCCGGCGGCGGTGAGTTCGGCCAGCGGGAGCTCCAGCAACTGTGGGGCAAGGGCAGCCGGTTCGTCGGCCCGTACCAGTCCATCGCCTGGTTCTACGCCGCCAGCACCGGCCAGATCTCCATCCGCCGGGGCTTCAAGGGGCCCTGCTCGGTGGTCGCCGCCGACGAGGCCGGCGGTCTCGACGCCCTCGCGCACGCCGCGAGGGCGGTGCGGCGCGGCACCGATGTGATCGTGGCCGGCTCGACCGAGGCGCCGCTCGCGCCGTACTCGATGGTGTGCCAGCTCGGTTACGAGGAGCTCAGCACCGTCGAGGACCCGGCGCGCGCCTACCGGCCGTTCACCGACGGCGCCTGCGGGTTCGTACCGGCCGAGGGCGGCGCCATGGTGGTCGTGGAGGAGGCGTCCTCGGCCCGGGAGCGGGACGTGCGGGTGCGGGCCACGCTCGCCGGGCACGCGGCGACCTTCACCGGCGCCTCCCGCTGGGACAGGTCCCGGGAAGGGCTCGCGCAGGCCATCCGCGGTGCCCTGGACGAGGCCGGCTGCGCGCCCGAGGAGATCGACGTGGTCTTCGCCGACGCGCTCGGTGTGCCGGAGGCGGACCGGGCCGAGGCGCTGGCGATCGCCGACGCCCTCGGCGCGCACGGCAGGCGCGTGCCCGTCACCGCGCCGAAGACGGGTACGGGGCGCGGCTACTGCGCGGCACCCGTCCTGGACGCCGCGACGGCGGTGCTCGCGATGGAGCACGGCCTGATCCCACCCACCCCGAACGTCTTCGACGTCTGCCATGACCTCGACGTGGTGACCGTCCGCGCCCGCGCCGCCGAGGTGCGCACGGCGCTGGTCCTGAGTCGGGGACTCATGGGTTCGAACTCGGCGCTCGTGCTCAGGCACGGCGCCGCCGACGCCTCGTAGCGAGGCAGTGCACAGCCCACAGCAAGCAGCGCAAGGAGAGGATCCGCATGAGTGACCGCATCACCGTGGAAGAGCTGTCCGAGCTCATGAAGAAGGCCGCCGGGGTCACCGTCGCCCCGCAGCAGCTTCAGGAGCAGTACGACGCCGGTTTCGACACCCTCGGCATCGACTCGCTCGGTCTGCTGGGCATTGTCGGCGAGCTGGAGAATCGTTACGGCACGCCGATGCCGCCCGACGCGGAGCGCAGCAAGACGCCCCGTCAGTTCCTCGAGCTCGTCAACAGCGCCTTCATGGCAGGAGCGTGACATGGCCGGACACACGCAGAACGAGATCACCATCGCCGCGCCGCTGGACCTCGTCTGGGACATGACCAACGACCTGGCCAACTGGCCGCGGCTGTTCAGCGAGTACGCCTCAGTCGAGATCCTGTCGAAGGAGGGGAACAAGACCACCTTCCGGCTGACCATGCACCCCGACGAGAACGGCACGGTGTGGAGCTGGGTCTCCGAACGGGAGCCCGACCGCGACACGCTCACCGTGAAGGCCCGCCGGGTCGAGACCGGGCCGTTCGCCCACATGGACATCCGGTGGCAGTACGAGGAGGTCCCCCAGGGCACTCGGATGATCTGGACCCAGGACTTCGCCATGAAGCCCGACGCGCCGGTCGACGACGCCTGGATGACGGACAACATCAACCGCAACTCCAAGATCCAGATGGCCCTGATCCGGGACCGGATCGAGAAGGCCGCCGCCGAGCACGGGTCCGCCCCGGGCCTGACCGACTGAGCCGTACGGAGGACAGTCCCCATGCACCAAGCCCTGATCGTCGCCCGGATGGCACCCGGTTCGGCCCCGGACATCGCCAAGATCTTCGAGGACTCCGACCGGGGAGAACTCCCCCACCTCGTGGGGGTGGCCCGACGCGGTCTCTTCCAGTTCGGTGACGTGTACCTGCACCTCATCGAGTCCGAGCAGGACCCCGGCCCCGCCATCGCCAAGGTGGCGGGCCACCCCGAGTTCAGGGACGTCAGCGAGCGTCTGTCGGCGTACGTCAGCGCGTACGACCCGGCGACGTGGCGCTCCCCCAAGGACGCGATGGCGCACTGCTTCTACCGCTGGGAGCGGGACTCCTCCGCCTGAGCCTGTGTCGACGGCCGCCGGTCGCCGGGTCCGCTGTGTCGCGGGCCCGGCGACCGGCGGTGTCTCAAGGGGCGCTCATGCGGGGACGATGCAGTCGAACGCGTGCAGGTAGGGGTTGACGGGACTGATCTCGTCGATGACCAGGCCCGCCTCGGTCAGCCGGGAGACCATGCTCTCGGTGGTGTGCTTCGCCCCGCCGACGTTGAGGAGCAGCAGCAGGTCCATCGCGGTGCTGAACCGCATCGACGGGGTGTCGTCGACGAGGTTCTCGATGACCACGACCCGGGTCCCGGGCCCGCCCGCCTCGATGACGTTGCGCAGGGTCCGGGCGGTGCTGTCGTCGTCCCACTCCAGGATGTTCTTGATGACGTACACGTCGGCCTGGACCGGGACGGCCTCGCGAACGTCGCCGGGGACGATGCGCACCCGGTCCGCGAGGGCGCCCCCGTCGCGCAGCCGCGGATCGGCGTTCTGCACCACGCGTGGCAGGTCGAGAAGGCTGCCCTGCATCTTCGGGTACTTCTCCAGCAGGCTCGCCACCACATGCCCCTGGCCGCCGCCGATGTCGGCGACCGACTTGCTGCCCGACAGGTCGAGGAGCTGGGCGACGTCCCGCGCGGACTGCATGCTCGACGTCGTCATGGCCCGGTTGAAGATGTCGGCCGACGCGGGGGCGTCCTCGTTGAGGTACTGGAAGAACTCCTTGCCGTAGAGCTCCTCCACCACGTTCCCGCCGGTGCGCACCGCCTCGTCGAGGAGCGGCCACGCGTCCCAGGTCCAGGGCTCGGTGCACCACAGGGTGATGTAGCGCAGGCTGCCCGGGTCGTCCTCGCGCAGCAGCCGGGACATGTCGGAGTGCGCGAACGTTCCGTCCTCGCGCTCGGTGAAGACGCCGTAGCAGGACAGGGCGCGCAGGAGCCGTCGCAGCGGCTTCGGCTCGGCCTTCACCGCGGCCGCGAGGTCCGGCACGCTCATGGGGCTGTCCCCCAGCGCGTCGGCGACCCCCAGCCGGGCGGCCGCGCGCAGGGCGGCGGCACAAGCCGCCCCGAACGCGAGTTCCCTCAGCCGCATGGACGGCGGGGGTGCCGTTCCCGCGGTCGGGTCGGCAGTGCTTGCGGTCGTCATGTGCCGCCTTTCCTCTTTCTGGGTCCAGTGGGGTGGGGCCGGGCGGGTCAGCAGAGGCCGGCGGGCCGAGAGGCGCCGCAGGCGTTGCCCTCGAAGGTGTTGCCGGTCGCGGCGGTGTCCGTGTCGACGAGGTCCGCCGGGGCGTTGCGCTCCAGCGTGTTGTCGCTGATGAGGTTCCGCTCGTTCGTGGTGCCGACCAGGCTCTTGAAGAGCACGACGCCACCGGACAACGGGGAGGCGCCGGCGTTGTCCGTGATCAGGTTCCGGGTGACCAGGGTTTTCTCGGCGCCGGTCAGGACGATGCCGGAGCCCTGAAGGAAGGGCAGCCGGGGGGTCTTCGCGCAGTACTTGTTGTTCTGCACGACGCGGTTGTCGCGCACGGTCAGTGCGCCGGCCCGCGGGGGCGTCTCGTCACCGACGACGAACACCCCCGCGCAGTTCCCGGTGATGTCGTTGCGCGCGACGGTGAGGTTCCTCAGGCGCCGTACGGTGACGCCGACCCGGTTGCCCTCAAGACGGTTGCGTGCGATCAGCGCTCCGCGGGAGTCCGTGGCTCCGCCCTCTTCCGTGACCGAGTTGGCGAGGAACAGGCCCGCGTCGCCGTTGTCGCGAGCGGCGTTGTTCACGAAGACGCCGCCGGTGGAGCGCTGCTGGGCGATGCCCCACTGCCCGTTCTTCTCGGCGGTCACCTTGCGCACGGTCAGCTGGTCGGTCTCCGACGCCCACAGTCCGTTCTTGGCGAAGCCGGAGAGGGTCAGCGAGGCGACGGTGACGCCCTCGACGGGGCTGCCGTCGATGCCTTCCACACAGATGCCGTTGCCGGCCCGGGCACAGCTGTCGGCGGCCTTCGTGCCGGAGGCCTTGGTGGTGGTCTTCGTCGTGGTCTTCGTGCTGGTCTTCGTGGTGGCGGCCGGCTGGAGGACGGTGCTGCGGCCCACGCCGCGCAGGGTCACCCCGGACGTGGTCACCCGGACGCTCTCCCGGTAGACGCCGGGGGTCAGCAGGACCGTGTCGCCGGGCCGCGCGGCGTCCACCGCCTGCTGAATCGATTCCCCCGGGAGCACCACGTGGACCATGGGGGCGGGGGCGGGCGGGGCCGCGCCGAGTGCCGAGCCGACGAGGGCCGCGGTGCATGCGAGATAGGCGAAATGAGGTTTCGTCATATTCTGTACGTTATGACCTGATAAGCCGTATTGCGACAGGATGGGCCGTCCGGCGGCGTGTCACGCCGACCGGCCGCGCCGGTACGCTCTCCCGGTGCCTGTGCGTCAGTACGTCTACTTCGCCCTCTCCAGTGAGAACACCACCGCCCGCGAGATGACGGCGTTCCTTGGCATCGAGCCGGACGAGACGACCGTCCGCGGCGCTCACGGCACCGAGCCCGTCGTACGGCCGGCCGTGCACCGCTGGAAGGTCGCGTGCCGGGACGGCGGTCTGGGCGTCGACGATCAGGTGGCGAGGCTGCTCGACCGGCTCCGCCCGCACACCCCCCGCATCGCGGAACTCGCCGCCCGGCTGGGCGCGGAGGACGGGCCGGGCGCGGTCGCGGTGCTGCAGATCGTCCGCTACTTCAACGACTCCGACGACTCGGAGGAGCCCGGTGAGGGCGGCCTGTCGGCGTCTCCGGGTCTGTTCGGTTGGCACCTGGGCCGTGACGTACTCGCCTTCCTCGCGGCCACCGGGGCGGTCGTGGACGTCGACGAGTACGACATGACGCCTGACGCGCCGGAGCGCTGAGGCGCCTCGGTCTCCCCGGCGCTCGAACCGGCCGATCCGCGCGGCTGCACGGTGGCCCGTCAGGTCGCCGACCTGGAGGCCGTACGCCGGCGGATCGGCGCCGAGCGGGTGGTGCTGCTTCGGTTCGCCCTGGGGGGGCGACGCCCGCCGCCGCGCACCTCGCCGACCACCCCGACCGGCCGGAGCCACGTGCCGGTGCCGGCCCTGCGGGGCGCGTGCGACTACAAGAACCCCGGGATCGCACGGGGGTACGCGGAGGTCATGCCGGAGGCCACCGTCCGGACGGTGACCGGGGCGGGCCGGCTGATCGACGTGGAACAGCCCGCCGTGTACCGCGAGGCGGTCACCGGGTTCCTCGGCCGGTGAGCACGGTGCGCCGCGTGAGGGCCGGCGAGACGGCCCCCGGGCGGCGCGTCGGTCACTGTTCAGACGCGGGGCGCGCCCGTCACCGACATCATCAGCGAGTACAGGGAGGTGGTGGCCGTGATGAACAGGCGGTTGTTCTTCGGGCCGCCGAAGGTGATGTTGGAGACGGGCTCGGGCACGCGGAGCCGGCCGATGAGGGTGCCGTCGGGGTCGTAGCAGTGGATGCCGTCGTGCAGGGCGGCGGCCCACAGGCGGCCCTCGTCGTCGAAGCGGATGTTGTCGAAGTGGACGCCCTCCCGGGCCTGGGCGAAGATCCTGCCGTTCGCGAGCGAGCCGTCGTCGCGGACGTCGTGGACATGGATGCGGGCGGCCCGCGAGTCGGAGACGTACAGCCGCTTCTCGTCGGGGGACAGGATGACGCCGTTGGGTCCGTCGAATCCGTCGGCGGCGAGGTGGACCTCCCCGGTCGCCGGGTCGATGCGGTAGACGTTGCACGCGCCGATCTCGGACTCGGCCCGGTGGCCCTCGTAGTCGCTGGTGATGCCGAAGTCCGGGTCGGAGAACCAGATGGTGCCGTCGGAGCGTACGACGGCGTCGTTCGGGCTGTTGAGCCGCTTGCCCGCGTACCGGTCGGCGAGGACGGTGACCGAGCCGTCGGGCTCGGTGCGGGTGACGCGGCGGTTGCCCTGCTCGCAGGTGACCAACCGGCCTTGCCGGTCGAGCGTGTTGCCGTTGCTGTGGCCGGCCGGGCTGCGGAAGAGGGACACCGCGCCGGTGGCCTCGTCCCAGCGCAGGATGCGGTCGTTGGGGATGTCGCTCCAGATCAGCTGACGCCAGGCGGGGAGGTACAGGGGACCCTCGGTCCAGCGGCAGCCGTCGTACAGCACCTCCAGCCTGCTGTCGCCGTTCGTACAGCGTCCGGTGCGGAAACGGTCGTCCAGGATCTCGTACGGGTCGTCGACGATGTGGCCGGACATGGGGTCCCCTCGGCGAGATGGAGCAGGATTTCCTTCAACTTAACACGCGTATGACCGAACGTTATATGGTTTTCCCATGAGACGAGTGGATGACATCGACCGGCAGTTGATCGCCCTGCTCCAGCGCGACGCCACCCGGTCTTACGCGGCGCTGGGCAGGGCGGTCGGCCTGTCGGCGGGCGCCGCGCACGAGCGCGTGCGCAAGCTGCGCGAACAGGGGGTCATCCGGGCCACGGTCGTCGATGTCGACCCCGCGGCGCTCGACCGCGGTGTCCTCTCCTTCGTCCTGGTCGACGCGACGGCTTGGATGGGCGACCGCGCCGACTCCTTCGCCGCGATACCCGAGATCCAGGAGGCCCACGTCATCGCGGGCAGCGCCGCCGTCCTGGTGAAGGTCCGCACCGCGACCACGGAGCAACTCCAGGACGTGTTGCGTCGCTTGTACGCGATCGAGGGCGTGAGCGGGACGCAGGCGACGGTGGTGCTGGAGACGTTCTTCGAGCGGGCGGTAGACGTCGACTAGGGCCGGCGGCTCGGGGGCCGTGCGGGAGCGGGATGCTCCCGCACGGCGGGTTCGGCCAGGGCGGGTTGTGGAAGTCCGGACGGCCGGACTTCCGCATCACGCCCTAGTAGGACTCCGTTAGGTTGCTCTGGCTCTTGAGTTTGGGCTGGTGGGGGATGTTCTGGGCAGGGGGCGGTGGCAGGTGGTGCAGGTTCCGGTCCAGCAGTTCAGCAGGTCTTGGATGGCGTCGAGGGTCTGGTGGAGGGTGAGTCCGCTGTATCGGCTTTTGGGGCCAGTCGCTGTTCGGTGAGGAACGCGTGGGCGGCGGTGACCAGGGTGACGTGGTGATGCCACCCGGCCCAGGAACGTCCCTCGAAGTGGTCCAGGCCGAGGCCGTGCTTGAGTTCCCGGTAGTCGTGCTCGATGCGCCAGCGGATCTTGGCCAGGCGGACCAGTTCGGCCGGCGGGGTGTCGGCGGGCAGGCTGGTGAGCCAGCAGCCGGTGGGTTCTTGGGCGTCCTCGGGCCATTCGACCAGCAGCGTCACTTCAGGCAACAGGTCACCTCGCGGGCTCACGCTCCCGGCGAGGGTGATCCGGATGAGGTCAGACCGTCGCCCGGGACGTGAGGATGATCCGGGCGCTGCGCACGGCAGTGGCCTTGAGCGCGGTCATCGACCTCGCCTCCCCGTATTCCTCGACTCAGGTGCACACGAACGTCGTAGGCCCTACCCGTCCGTGGGCGCCGGGCCGACCGCGTAGCGGTCCGCCAGCACGGTCACGGCCTCGGCGACGGCCCGTCGCAGTGCGGGAGGCCCGAGGACCTCCGCGTCCGTGCCGAGTCTCAGGAGGTCGCTGACCGCGACGGACTGTGCTTCTACGGCCATCTCCACGTGCACCCAGCCGTCGTCGTCCGGCGGGCCGGCACTCTCCAGGGCTCGTGCGCCCACCGCGCCGAACTGTATGGGGAGCAGTCGCTGGGCTCGGGGCGAGATGCGCAGGTGTGCGGTTTCCTGGTGCAGGGCCGCCTCCAGACGCCGGGAGCTAGCCTCCCAGTAGGCGGCCAGGTCGAATCCGGCGGGGCGTTCGAAGGGCGTACCGATGGTGTCCACGGCCAGGAACCGGGAGATCCGGTACGTCCGTACCGCCTCCTCCATTCCTGCCACCAGATACCAGATGCCACTCTTGAGGACGATGCCGAGCGGACGCAGTTCCCGGTGGACCTCCCCGCGCCAGCGCCGGTAGTGCGCCCGCAGCGGCCGTTGCTCCCACACCGCCCGCGCGATGGTCTCCAGATGCGGCACCGGGTCGGCGTCCCTGAACCAGGCCTGGGCGTCCAGATGGAAGCGGTCCTGGACGCGGCGGGCCTGTTCCGCCAGTTCGGCCGGAAGCGCGGCCTGCACCTTGAGTTGAGCGGTCGTCAGGACCGCGCCCAGGCCCAGTTCGCGGGCCGGTCCCGGCGCTCCGCTGAGGAAGAGCGAGCCGGCCTCGGCGTCGGTGAGTCCGGTCAGCCGGGTGCGGTAGCCGTCCATGAGGCGGTAGCCGCCCGCGGGGCCGCGGTCGGTGAGGACCGGGACACCGGCAGCGCCGAGTGCCTCGATGTCCCGATAGACCGTGCGGACCGACACCTCCAACTCCGCGGCGAGCTCGGGGGCGGTCATCCGCCCACGGTTCTGGAGCAGCAGGAGCAGGGAGAGGAGCCGGTCGGCGCGCATGGTGACATTGTCCGCCGTCGCTGATCCCCGTACCTCCGCGGCGGCTGCTGATGGAGGTGCCGTTCGTCGCGTTCGCCGTGCTGATGCCCGCCGTACCTGACAGAAGGTGTCAGGTACGGCCGACAGACTGCTCGAGCGCCGAGGGCAACAGCCCGCGCGACCCGTTCGAGAGGACCCCCATGCCCACGCAGACCACCGGCCACTTCACCTTCGCCGACTGGGAGGAGCGCGCGGTCGGCCGGAGCGACGGCCACCCGAGAATGGCGCACGCCTCTGTCACCAACACCTTCTCCGGCGGTGTCGAGGCCGCCGACACGGCGTGCGAGTACACCATCGTCTACGTCACGGAGAAGACCGGCACGTACACCGGCATGGAGCTGTTCCACGGCACCGTCGACGGACGCAAGGGCAGCTTCGCCGTCGAGGAACGCGGCTCGTTCGAGGCCGACGGCAGCGTGCACTGCGTCTTCGAGGTCGTCCCGGGCTCGGGCACCGGGGAACTGACGGGCCTGCGCGGCACCGGAAGCTTCACGGCCAGGCACGGCGAGCCCTCCGTGCCGTACACGTTCGCCTACGACCTGGACTGACGAACCGTCACAAGGCCCGGGGATCGTCAGACCGTGCGGCGGCGACGCTTGGTCTTCGCGCCCGCGCGCTCGCGGAGCAAGGTCGCGTAGAACTCGGCGTCTTCGTCTCCGAGGTCGAGGTACTCGCAGATGTCGGCCACCGTTTCGGCGTCCTGCGCGTCTCCGGTGAGCCCGAGGTGCAGGAGGGTCCGCAGGCCCTCCCGCACCCGGGCGCGGCACTCGTCGTCCGCTCCCGCGGCCACGAACTCCAGCGTCTGCAGAAGGACGCCACGGGCCAGCGGCGCGATCTCGCCCGCCAGCGCGGACATGATCACGCCGACGGCGGGAGCGGTGCAGGCGAAGATGTTCGACTCGGCCTCGACGTGGCCTTCGAGGGTGTACCCGATCATCTCCCTCGGGGTCCCGGCGGTGAGAAGCGCCTCGAACATCAGGGGCAGATGCTCGGCGGAGTCACCACAGCCGCACTCCAGCGAAGCCCAGTCGACCCGCCCCAGTTCCGCGCGCACCAGGTCACTCACCACGAGCTTCAGCCCCCTTTCGTCGAACACTCACCCTAGGCGTTCGCAAGGGGCGGGCGACCCGTCCCCCACCTTGTAGCCGGGGAGGGACGGCCAGCGGACCGTCAGGACGACGGACTCCTCCTCCGCGTACCACGAGTGGTCGACGCCGCGGCCCCACACCACGTAGTCGCCCTGTTCGGCCAGGACGACATCGCGGGCGGGCAGCTTCACATGGAAGCGGCCGCTGATGAGGACCAGCAGGGCCGTGCGCTCCTCGCCCCTCACCCAGTGGGCCCGTTCGTCGCCCTTCGGATGGACGCCCCACTTGATCTCGACGTCCTCGCTGTGGCGGGGGTCGCCGGTGTCCTTGAAGTGGCCGAGCAGCCAGCCCCGGTCCAGGGCCGCGTCCTTGCCCGCGTTGCCCACGTACACGCTGTCGTTCATGAGTCGGGAAGCTAGCAGCCGGCCTGGTCGGGCCCGCGCCTCCCCCGGGGGGCCGACCCGACGTGCGGGACCGCCCGGGCCGGTGGAGGCTGAGGGGCATGCGGCGCAAGGGTGTGAGTCGTGAGGGCGACGGCAGCTTTGACGTGGAAGCGGTGCTCGACGAGCTCTACGCCACGCCGCCCGCCGACTTCGTCTCGCGCCGCGAGGTACTGGCCGCCGCCGCTCGCACGGCGGGACGCGCCGAGGACGCCCGCCGGATCCATGCCGCCCGCCGGCCCACGCTGGCGGCGTGGGCGGCGAACCAGTTGCTGCGCTCCCGGCCGGAGGAGAGCCGGCAGTTCCTGGAGCTCGGGCAGGCGCTGCGCGAGGCCTACCGGACCCTGGACTCGGCCCAGCTCAAGGAGCTGTCGGCGCAGCGGCGCCGTGTCGTCTCCGCGCTGTCCCTACAGGCCGCCCAGCTGGCCCGCGAGGCCGGGCACCGGCTCTCGGACAGCGTGCAGCAGGATGTGGAGTCCACCCTGCGTGCCGTCCTCACCGACCCGGACGCGGCCGAACAGTGGGCCGCGGGCCGCCTGGAGGGCGCCCTCACCCCGCCCTCGGCGTTCCCGTCCGAAACGCCCGCGCCGAGCCGCGCCGAGACGCGGACGACGGCGAAGACGACCCCCGCGCGGGAGAAGGACGAAGTCGCCGAGCGACGCCGGCAACGCCAGGAGCAACTCACCCGGGCCCGCAGGACGGCCGCCGCGGCGGAGAGGCGCCTACGGGACCAGCGCACCCGGCAGGCCAAGGCGGAGGCGTCCCTCGGGCAGGCCCGTGACCATCACGCCCGAGCCGGGGAACGACTGCGCAAGGCACAGGAGGAGGTCCAGCACACGGCTCGGGAGCAGCAGCAGGCCGAAGAGCAGTACCAGGCGGCCACCGACGCGCTCACCCGTGCCGAGCGGGAGGCCCGCGACGCCGCTGAGGAAGTGGACCGGCTGCGACCACCGGGCGAGCGAAAATAATTCCGAAATCCGGCATGGAATTCCCTCCAGCCGGGATAGAGTCTCCCCATGGTCAAGAACGATTCCCCCTCCCGCGTTTCCCTGAAGAGCATTACTCCCGATGTGTCCACAGCGATGAGCGGTCTGCACCGTGCCGCCGTTTCCGCGGCCCAGGACGCCAAGGTCGAGGACGAGATTCTGGAGCTCGTCCGCATTCGCGCCTCGCAGATCAACGGCTGCGCGTTCTGCCTCGACATGCACACCAAGGACGCCCGGGCCAAGGGCGAGCAGGAGCAGCGGCTCCATGTGCTGAACGCCTGGCGGGAGACGCCGTTCTTCTCCGAACGGGAGCGCGCCGCACTGGCGTTGACCGAGGCCGTGACGCTGGTGCACGACGGGCGGGTCCCGGACGAGGTGTACGCGGAGGCCGCCGAGGTCTTCGACGACGCGCAGATCGCGGCGCTCATCTGGGCGGCCACCGTCATCAACGCGTACAACCGGATCGCGATAGCCACACGCATGGTTCCGGGTGCCTATCAGCCCGCCCAGAAGTAATCAGAGGTGAATTGATTTCCCTTCAGGGAATGCCTTTCAGCCCCGGGTCGGAGCTTTCTCCGACCCGGGGTTTCTGCGTGAGAACGGTGATTACAGAAAGGATTCCGGCAGCGGCACCATCATCTCCTCCAGCCATGGCCGCCATTCCTCGGCCCGTGGCGCCGGGGCTGCTTTCAAGGTGCTTTCCGTCCACTCCGTCACCGGGCGGATCCCGTGCAGGGCGTTCACCAGCCACACCTCGCGGCCGTCGAGTTCCTCGATGGTGCGGTCGCGGTGGGCCACGCGGGTCCCGGAGCGGGCGGCGCGTTCCTGGATGAGGCCGATGGTGACGCCGGGCAGGACGGGCAGTTGGGGGGAGGGCAGGCACAGGGTGTCGTCCTCCCACCACACGATGCTGGAGTGGGCGGCCTCCAGGACCAGCCCGGAGGGGGCGACCAGTACGGCCTCGTCGGCGCCGTGGGTGGAGGCCCGGCTGCGGACGCGGGCCAGGGCGGGGAGGTCCGGCCCCTTGCGGCGGGGCAGGCTGCGGGGGTCGGGCTGGCCCACGGCCCAGACGCGCACGCCGGAGCCCAGGGGTGGGGCCGGGCGGAGCAGGAGACGCAACTGGTGGGAGCCCGCGACCAGTTCGACCCGGGGGAACCACTCGCCGGTGCGGGGCAGCGTCGCGGTCACGTCCTGCCAGAACTCGATCAGCCGACGCAGCGGCGGCCCGTCGCACTCGCCGCAGGCGCGCAGGAAACGCTCACGGTGCCGCTCGTGGCCGCGCATGCGTCCCTCGCGCACGAGCCACGAGTCGGCGGCCAGCAGCCGTCCGCCGGCGTCCTGCGCGGCGGGGATGAGCCCGCTGCCGGGACTCCAGGCCAACAGCCCTTCCAGGACGGCCGGTCCGGTCATGGAAGTCTCCGTTCAGTACTTGCGGCCGGCGCTCGCCGGTGAGCCGTTGCGGGGTCCGTAGGGCGCGTGTTCCAGCCAGGCACCGCACCACGGCAGGAGCGGGGAGAGCGCGGCGGCGGCGCGCTGTTTGGCCTTGACGATCCGGCGCGCGGGACGCAGGTGTTCCAGCGCCGTGCCGGCCGCGTCGCTGTTGAACAGGGCCGCCGCCCGGCGCAGGGCGGCGGCCTCCGCGACCGCCTCGGGCGTGCCCGTGGCGACGGCGTCGGCGGCGGCCGCGGCGTCCGCGATCCCGCTGTTCATGCCGCGCGCCCCGAACGGCGGGAAGAGGTGCGCCGCCTCCCCGGCGAGCAGCACCCGGTGGTGCAAGTCGGTGAACTCCGAGGCGACCTTGCGCAGGAAGCGGTACGTCGACACCCACAGGACCTGGTCCTCGTACCCCTCCCCCACGACCCGGGGCAGCCACGCGCGGACGGCCTGCTCGGTGCCGTACGCCTCCTGCCGGTCGTCGTCGCGGCACTGGAGGTCGAGCTGGAAGCCGCCCGTGAAGGGCACCCGCATGACGCTGCGGCCGTCGAGGCCAGGATGCTCGTAGTGGAAGACGCGCTCCAGCGGGAGTTGCGCGTCCGGCAGGTCGGCGATGTCGACGACGACGTGGAAGCCGGCCGAGTGGCCGCCCTGCAGGGTGATGCCCAGTTCGCGGCGTACGGCCGAGCGGGCGCCGTCGGCGGCGATGACATGGCTGCCCGTCCAGGTGCGGCCGTCCTCACCGGTGAGGGCGACGGCGTCCGGGCCGGACCGTACGCCCGCCACCCGGGCGCCCCACACGAACTCCACCCCGGCGTCACGGCAGGCGGCGAGCAGGAAGCGCTCGGTGTCGACCTGGCGCAGGCTGGTGAAGGGCGGGGTTCCGGACGGGGGCGGGAAGGTGCGGGCGTACACCTCACGGCCGCGGTAGAGGGTGCGTTTGGTGTGCCAGGTCCGGCCGTACGAGGTGATCTCGGCGGCCAGGCCCGGGCGCATGCCGTCCAGAAGTTGGAGGGTCTCCCGGTGGACGAACAGGGCGCGGCTGCCGGGCCGTACGCGGTCCTCGGGGTCGGCCTCCAGGAGGAGGACGGGGAGTCCGTGCGAGCGCAGGGCGAGCGCGGCGGCCAGGCCGACCGGGCCGGCGCCCACCACGAGGACCTGGCTCATGTGCGGGCACCCTCGGCCAGCATGCGGGTGATCTCCACGCGTTTCACCTTCCAGGTGGCCGTCATCGGCAGGTCCTCGAACCGCCACTGCCGGGGCTCCGCCATCGTCGGGAGGTCGGCGGTCGCCTCCCGCCAGCGGTCCGGGTCGAGGGCCTGTTCGCCGCGTACGCAGACGACGGGGACCGGTTCGCGGTCCGCACCCGGCACGATGACGACCTCGCGCAGTTCCTCCAGGCGGGACATCAGCGTGTCCTCGATCTCGAGGTTGCTGTGCACGGCGTCGATCTGGTCGATCTCGCGGTCGATGAGGTACAGGGCGCCCCAGCGGCTGCGGTAGCCCATGTCGCCCATCTGCCACCAGCCGCGGTCGAGTTGGCGCTGGTACTGCTCGCGGGCGCCGAGGTAGGTGAGGATGCGCCCCCTGGTGCGGGCCTCGATCCGGCCGGGCGAACCGGGTTTGACGCCGCGGCCGGAGTCGTCCGCGACGCGTACGCGGGTGAAGCCGGGGATGCCGATGCCGACCCGGCGGCCGTCCATGCGGGACGCACCGCGCCGGGTGAACCACTGGAAGGCGACGGGGCCGGTCTCGCTCTGCCCGTAGAGCTGGATCAGCCACGGGGAGCGCCGGTCGGACGCGTCGAGCAGCCGCTGCACGGTGCGCGGGTGGATCGCGTCGAACGTGGAGCCGTAGGAACGCACGCGGGACAGCGGTGCTCCGGGCGCGTCCGCCAACTCCTCCCACAGGACGAAGGTGTTGGGGTGTGTCTCCACGATGCCGGGGCGGTGCCGGGTGAAAATCGGGGCGACGTTCGCGGGGTCCGGGTCGGTGATCAGCACCAGGGGGCTGCCGAAGCTCAGCAGGACGCCGAGCAGGTGGTAGAAGCGCGAGTGCACGAACGACATGTGCAGCGCCGCGGTCTCGCCGCGGGTGGGCCAGCCCATCGCCTTCTGCGGTACGAGCCGGTTCCACATGGTGTTCGCGCAGTGCACGGCCAGCTTGGGGAGGCCCGTGGTGCCCGAGCTGTGGGTGATCAGGGCGGGTTCCCTGGAGTGGAGCCGCACCGGGCGGCGGGGCGCTGACCCGGCGTACTTCTCCAGCGGTACGGCGCCCGGCGCGTCGTCCACGGAGAGGGTGCCGCGGACGAGCCCGGCCACGCCGACGTCCTTCAGCGGGCCCTCCAGCTTGGCCCGGTCGGTGATCAGCCAGGGGGTGTGGAGGCGTTCGAGGAGCCGGCCGACGACCGGGCCGGCGAGGCCGGGCGAGAGCAGGGCGGGGACGGCGCCGATCCGGGAGAGGGCACAGGTCAGCAGCACGATGTCGACGTTGTCCGTCTTGTGGACGGCCACCTCTTCGGCGGGGCGGACGCCGGCCTCCCACAGCTGTGCGGACAGCTCGTCGACAAGGTCGGCGAGGACGGTGTAGGTGAGGTCGACGCCCAGGCCGGGGCTGACGTCGAGCGGCCGGTCGAGGGTGACGAAGACCGGCCCGTGGCGTTCCGCCGCCTGCCGGAACATCGGCCCGAGGTAGAAGCCGCGGTCGGTGAGCAGGGGCTGGTGCGGTCGCATGAGCCGGGTCCTTTCAGTGGCGGTCATGACTCACCACGCGCCTTGGCGGACGAGATGGCGGCGGAGCTTTCCGGTGGGAGTGCGCGGCAGTGACTGCACGAAGCTGACGCTGCGGGGCACCTTGAAGGCGGCGAGCCGGTCGCGGGCCAGCCGGATGAGGTCCTCTTCCAGGCCCGGCGGCAGTGGGCCGGCGGGGACGACGAAGGCGCGCAGGCGGCTCGCGCCCAGCCGGTCGGTGACGGACACGACGGCGACCTCCGCGACCGCCGGGTGCGTCCGCAGCACGGACTCCACCTCCAGCGGGGAGACGGTGATGCCGCCGACCATCTCCATGTCGTCCGCCCGGCCCAGGTGGGTGAAGGTGCCGTCGGGTTCGCAGCGCGCCAGGTCCTTGGTGTTCAGCCAGCCGCCGACCAGGGCGCGCTCGGTCTCCTCGGGGCGGTTGAGGTAGCCGGGCGTCAGCGTCGGTCCCCGCACCCAGAGTTCACCCTCCTCGCCCTCGGGCACGGGGTGGCCCGCGCGGTCGCGCAGCTCCACCTCGAAACCGGGTACGGGACGGCCGACGGTGCCGGGGCGGTTGTACAGGAGGCTGTTGGCGCAGAAGGCGTGTCCGGCCTCCGTGGAGCCGATCTGTTCCAGCACCGGCGCGCCGAGCAGCTCCGTGAGTTGTGCGCCGAGCCCGTCGGGCATGCCCTCGCCGGCCGAGACGGCGGCCCGTACGCTCGCGAAGCAGGTGGTGTGTCCGCCGGCCCGGTCGGCCACCAGGGCGGCGTAGGCGGACGGTACGGAGTAGAGCAGGGTGACCCGGTGTCGTACGACGAGTTCGTCCACGGCGGCCGGGTTGGGGCGGCGGTCGATGAGGACGGCGGAGGAGCCGGAGAAGAGCGGGAAGGCGAAGGCGTTGCCGAAGCCGTAGGCGAAGAACAGCTTGGACACCGACAGCGTGACGTCGTCCGGGGTGATGCGCAGCAGCCGTCGGCCGATGAGGTCGTGGTACGTCTTCGGGTCGCCGTGGCCGTGTACGACGCCTTTGGGGCGGCCCGTGGTGCCGGACGTGTACTGGACGTACAGCGGGGTGTGCGCGTCGACCTGGTGGGCGGTGGTCGTGGGTTCGGCGGTCCGGGTGAGCGCGACGAGCTGGTCGGCGCCGAGGCGGGTGCGGTGCGGGAAGCGGTCGTCGAGGCCCGGGCCCGTCACGCACAGGGCGGCCCCGGTGTCCTCGGCCATGAACGTGTGCTCGTGGGCGGGGAGTTCGGGGTTGACGAGCACCGCGACGGCGCCGAGGCGGGCGACGGCGAGGAAGGTGGTCACCCAGGTGACGGAGTCGGGCAGGGCGAGCAGCACCCGGTCGCCGGGGCGTACGCCGTGGTCGGCGAGGACGGTGGCGGCGCGGGCCGCGAGGTCGTGCACCTCGCCGTGGGTGAAGGAGGTGTGGCCCTGGTGGAAGGCCGGCCGGTC
Organism: Streptomyces sp. NPDC043427; assembly: GCF_056436655.1. Taxonomy (NCBI): domain Bacteria; kingdom Bacillati; phylum Actinomycetota; class Actinomycetes; order Kitasatosporales; family Streptomycetaceae; genus Streptomyces; species Streptomyces sp. NPDC043427. Next base: position 239,917 of record NZ_JBWKCC010000009.1, read on the forward strand.
CGTCCAGCCGCGCCGCTCGGCGAGGGTGGCGAGCTGGGCGGCCAGGTTTCCGGGCGCCTCGGTGTGCGCGGGGGGCAGCGTCGTCTGGGGTGTGGTCATCGGGCCGGCTCCTGTTCGGCGGCGGGCGCGGCGGCGCGGTCCCGGTAGGCACGCATCGGGGCGACGGTCTTGAGCAGCATCTCGTCGTACTCGGCGACCGGATCGGAGTCGAGGACGATCGCGCCGCCCGCACCGAGGTGCAGTTGGCCGTCGGCGATCACGGCCGTACGGATGACGATGTTCAGGTCCGCGCCGCCGCTGCACCCGAAGTAGCCGAGCGCGCCGGAGTACACCCCGCGGGCCTCGGTCTCCAGTCCGTCGATGATCTCCATGGTGCGCAGCTTGGGCGCGCCGGTCATGGATCCGCCGGGGAAGCAGGCCCGGACGCAGTCGACGGCGTCCGTGCCCTCGCGCAGGCGTCCCTCGACGGTGGAGACGAGCTGGTGGACGGTGGCGTAGGTCTCGGTGGCCATGAGCCGGGAGACGCGTACCGTGCCGGTCCGGCAGACCCGGCCCAGGTCGTTGCGGAGCAGGTCGACGATCATCAGGTTCTCGGCCCGTGTCTTGTCGTCCGCGGCCAGCTCGGCTCTCAGGCGCGCGTCGTGCGCCGGGTTGTTGCCCCGGGGCGCGGTGCCCTTGATGGGCTTGGCCTCGGCGACGCCGTCCCGGGTGATGCGCAGGAACCGCTCGGGGGACGAGCCGGCGATGTCGAGGTCGCCGAAGCGCAGGAAGGCGGCGTACGGGGCCGGGTTGACGCGGCGCAGCGCCCGGTAGAAGTCGTAGGTGTCGCTCGGTGCGGGGAGGCGGGCCGCGTTGGTCAGGCAGATCTCGTAGCTGGTCCCGGCGTTGAGTTCCCGCATGCAGGAGTCGATGTCGGCGAGGTAGCGGGCGCGGTCGCGGACCAGCCACGGCTCGGCGGTGCCGGGGGCCGACTCGGCGGCGGGGGGTGCGGCCGGGGCGGTCTGTTCCGACACGAAGGTGAGGCGGGCCGTCGTGGCGTCGAGCCAGTCGGTGGCCTCCTGCGCGGCCTGCGGGGTGTCCTCGGCGAGGCAGACGGCGTAGGTGGCGCCCTCCTCGTGGTCCACGGCGATCAGGCGGTCGGCGAACAGCCAGCAGGCGTCGGGGGTTTGGGCCCGGTGGCGGTTCGGTGAGCCGCAGTCGGCCTTCGTCTCGTAGCCGAGGTAGCCGACGTAGCCGCCGGTGAAGTCGAAGGGCAGGCCGGTGGCGTCGACGTGGCGGGTGGCCAACTGCCGCTTGAGGTAGTCGAAGACGTTGGAGCGGACCTTGCGCGTGGGGCGGTCGGGCCGCTCGATCTCGCACACGCCCGCCTCCACGTCGTAGCGCACGAACTCGGCGAGCGGGCCGCTTCCGTCGCCGAGGAACGAGAAGCGGGACTGTCCCTGCTCGACGCGGGAGCTGTCCAGCCAGAACGCGCGGGGCGAGTCGGCGTACATCGACGTGAAGGCGGCCTCGGTGTCCACGGCGGTGGCCATGCGGCGGTAGTGCAGCCGGTGGACGGGCGTCACGGCCCGGCGCTGGCGCGGGATGGAGACCGCGCCGGCGGGCACCGCGGTGTTCTTCGTACGGAGCCGTCGGGCGCGTTCCGCCGTCAGGTTGCGGAAGTTCACCAGCATCCGGTGGCCGTAGTCGGTGAGCACCGACTCGGGGTGGAACTGCACGCCCCACAGCGGTCGGGTGAGGTGGCGCAACCCCATGACGACGCCGTCCTCGGCCCAGGCGGTGGCCTGAAGGGTCTCCGGCAGCGGTTCGGCGACGGAGAGCGAGTGGTAGCGCACCACGGCGAAGTTCTGCGGCAGCCCCTGGAACAGGTCCCGGCCGTCGTGCCGGACGGTGGACAGGTGCCCGTGGCGGGGTCGCGGCGCGGGGCCCACCCGGCCCCGCTCCCCCACCGCGATCCCCTGGTGGCCGAGGCAGACCCCGAGGACGGGGACCTCGGCGTCGGCGATGAGCCGGGCGGCGATGCCGAAGTCGCGGGCATCGGCGGGGTGCCCCGGCCCCGGCGAGATCACCACGTTGTCGAACGCCCGAAGATCGGGAATCTCGTCGGCCGGGGTGTCATTGAGGACCACCGTCGGTTCCTCGCCGTTCACCTCGGCGAGGAGCTGGTACAGGTTGTACGTGTACGAGTCGTAATTGTCGATGAGCAGGGTCTTCACCCGCCCACCTCCCTTGCGTCGTTCTCGGCCCTACGCCGTCCGCCGTTTGTGCCGTCCACGGAGTGCCTGCAGCGGCGGATACAGCCATTTCTTCAAGAAACGCTGGAGTCGCGGCATCAGAATCCAGGTGACAAGCGCTGTCACACACAGGCACAACAGCAGAGTCCGGATGAGGGGATTGAGGGTTCCGAGATAGGGGAGCACTAATAGATTAAATAAAAGCACGGGCGGGAATACCGCGCTCATGTTCACGAACCACAGCTTCCACTTCGGGGGCGGCCGGGGCGCGGCCGGTGTGGCGGGCTGTGGGGCCTGGGCGTCGAACCAGCTGCGGGAGCCGACCACCGTCCGGCGCCCCGTCTCCCGGGCCAGCCCTTCGAGCCGGGCCGCCATCTGCACCCAGTCGAGGGAGTTCTCCCAGGTCCGAGCGGCCTCCTCTGCGTTGAAGCGGTAGACCACATGCCACTCCGCCTCTCCGTCGACGAGCACGCCACCCCCGAGAAAGCCCGGCTGCTGCGCGCCTGAGCGCAGCACGGCCCACCCCCAGTTGTGGAAGTGGTCCTCGCGGCCCGGCACCACCGCGTACGCGAGGGTGACGGTAACGGGATTCCTGGTCACGCCATCCGATACGGGCGACCTCCACAGGGCGTTCAAATATTCAACGAGGTTTTTTCACCCTGTCCGAATCGCGACTCTTTGGCGTCTTTTGGGTCGCCTTGTTGTCGTCTGCCGAGGTGATACCGGACGTAATTTTCCGCTAATTTCCGAAACCGCTTGCCGCGTCTAGGAATGGGCATGCACGATCGCCGTCCGCTCAGAAACGAATGGAGGAGATCCCTGTTGCGAAAGTCCCGGCTCCGGGCCGGGTCAGTCGTCAGAGGCGCGCTCCAGGGCCTTGAGCAGGTCGGTGGCGGCCCACCGCAGCCGAACGGAGCCGTTCGAGGCGAAGAAGAGCAGTCGTCGGCGTACGCCCGCGCTGTCCGGCGGCAGGGCCCCTGCGCCCTCCACCCAACGCCCGAGCCCTCGCACGGCCTGGTAGCGGACGGCGTCGCGCGCATCGTCGAGGGCTCTGACGAAACGTCGTACATCGCTCCGGGCGTTGTCGTCGGTGGTGTCGTCGAGGTCGAGGAGCGACAGAGCGGCGGCCCGGACCTCCCCCGAGGGCGCCTCGTCCGCCAAGCGCCGTACGGCGGGCAGTGCCTGGGCGAGTCCGTGCAGTGCGTCGCGTGTCCGCCAGACGTCGTCCCGCCCGGAGGCCAGGTGCGCGCCCAGCGACCAGGCCACCAGATGGCGTTCCCAGAAACGGAGTCCGCCGGACACCCGCGCGCCCAGACCGTCGACCGCGCCCGCGCGCAGGTGGGGATCGGGGTCGTCGAGGAGCGGGAGCAGCAGCCACACGGCGTCCCATCCCCCTGTCTCTCCGATGGCCGCGGCCGCGGCCGCCCGGCTGGGGCCGGGCAGCCTCTCGTCGTCGAGTGCCGTTCGCAGGTGCTCGGCGGCGGTTCGCGTGCCGAGGTGGCCCAGGGCCCGGGCGGCCCACCGTCCGGCCTCGACATCGCGCAGCCACCGCACCGCCGGGCCGGTCGCGCGCCGGTCGCCGCGCTCCCCGAGCCAGACCAAGAGCTGCGCCGCCGCGTCCGGGTCCCGCTCACCCTCCAGCGCTGCGGCCAGGGCGTCGTCCGCGTTCTCGGAGTCGGCGTCGAGCAGCCGCCTCGCCACCGCGATCCGTACCAGCGGGGACGGGTCGCGCAGCCCGGTGAGCAGCGACTCCAGCAGCCCCTCGGTGCAACGGGTCGGCAGCATGTCCAAAGCCCGGGCCCGGGTGGCGCCCACCCCCTCCGTGGCCGCGCGGAGCACCTCCGCCCTGATGGCAGGGTTCACCTCGAACCGGTACACCAGCTTCCGGGCGCGTCCCCAGACGACGCCGTCGGGATCGCCGAGCAGTGCCACCAGGGCCGGAGCGTCGCCGGGGACTCCCACCGCGTCCAGCCCGATCAGGGCGTTGATCCGCACATGCCGGTCCGGATCGCGGAGCAGTCGCGTGAACGCCGCCGTCCCCGCCTGGCCGTCCAGTCCCAGCCGGATCGCGGCAAGCGAGGCCCTGCGACGTACGCGGGGGTCCGCATCGCCCATCAGGAGCGGCAGCACCTCGCGCCCGGCTTCCCGCGCCCCGAGCCGGCCCAGACCCTGCGCCGCGGCCGCCCGCACCACGGGGTCGCGGTCAGCGGTGGCCTTCACGAGGACGGCCGCGTGATCGGGGCGGCCGACCCTCCCCAGCCCCTTGGCCGCAGCCGCACGCCGCTCCGGGGCCGGTCCTCCCAGTTCCCGCAGAAAGTGAGCGATCTGGTGATCAGCCCCCATGACACCCCCCGTGAAGCAAGACTCCTCAGTCGCCCGGAGGTTGTAGCGCGAGGACGCCGAGGGTGCTCCGCACCGGCCCGTTCACGGGTCGCTCCGCTGCGCCCGGAGCGAGCCTGCGAAACCGGTGGCGCCACACGATCAGGAAGAGCGGACGGGCCAGATGGTGAGGGGATGAGTGGTGGGCCGGGGGGAGCCTGTGCCCGGTTCGACGGTGATGGCAAGTGCGGCCGCGGCATCGGGCGGAGGGAGGGGCACGGCCTGGATGCTGGCTCTGGCGGGGAGGAGCCCGGCGGAGCGGACTGTGTCGCCGGGGCCGGCGTACCAGAACTGGTAGGTCCTTCCGGAGGGGAGGGGAGCGAGGTCCTGGCAGAAGTAGGCGGCCTGATTCAGGCGGTGTGAGACCGCCAGGGTGCCGGAGCCGCCGTAGGCGATGTCCTTCTTGACGAAGGTGGTGTCGGGAGCCGAAAGGAGCTGGGCGAGGTCGGCGGCGTGGCTCTGGGCTTCCTGGCGTGCCTGCAGCGTCTCCTGGTACTGCCAGGCCGCCAGACCGCCGAACGCGGCGGCCCCGGCCAGACTGGCGGCCAGCGCGAGACGCAGCAGACGTGACGGGGATCGTCTGCCGCCCCGCTCGTCCGCCCGACCGGGGAGCTCCATGGGGAACTGGGGAGCGCGGGCCGCCTCGGCAAGGACGCGTTCCTTCAAATGCGGCGGCGGGGTGCGGGCTGTCACGAGGGCGAGCCAGGCTGCGGCCTCCTGCTGGCCGGCGGTCTCCTGGGCGCAGTCGGGGCAGCCGGCGACGTGCTGCCGGAACGCCTCCCGCTCCTCCCGGTCGAGGGCGTCCGCGGCATACGCGCCTGTGAGGTCGTGCGGGTCGTCGGTCATCACCGCAGGGCTCCCAGGCAGTTCCGCAGGCGGGTCAGCGCCCTGCGCAGGCGGCTCTTGACGGTGCCCAGCGGCAGGGACAGTACCGAAGCGATCTCGGTATGGGTCAGTCCGCGGTAGTAGGCGAGCAGCACCGGCTGCCGCAGCTCGGTGGTCAGCTCCTTCAGGCAGGAGAGGACCTGCTCGCGTTCTCCGAGCGCCTCCACGGTCTCCACGACGTCGTCGAAGTCGGGTGTCGATTCGTGCTGGGAGACGGCGCGCTCGCGTTCGGCGGACCTCTGCGCGGTGCGGACGCTGTCCACGGCGCGGTGGTGGGCGATGGTCATCATCCAGGTCATTGCGTGCCCGCTCTCGGGCCGATAGCGGGGGGCGGTCTGCCAGACCTCCAGCATGACCTCCTGGGCGACCTCTTCGGCGCGTGCCGGGTCCTGCAGGACCTGGCACGCGATTCCGTAGATCGGGCCGGCGACCGCGTCGTACAGGCGGGCGAAGGCGTCATGGCTGCCGGCGGCGACGGCCACCATGAGACGGTCCGTCTCGGATGCACCGAGCTGCCGGGCCCCGGGGGGCTGTCGCTTCGCCACACCCTCTCCCGCCTGCGTGCCTGCCCCGGCCTGCCTCACCGGGTTCACCTGCCCCTCTCCACAGTCTCCGGGGCCCGGCCGTCGGCCGCATCCGGCAGCGAGCGCGAAGGGGCTGTCCAGGACCCCGGTGGCGGCCGGCTCGTGTTGGCGGCGGTGCCGTCACCGGCCCGGGTCTCGTCCTCCTTGCGCCGGTACAGGGGGCCCGGCTTGGTCGCCGGTGGTGCGGGGCGGGTGGCCGGGGAGCCGGCGGTGGCCGTCCCTTCGGGCCCGAGCACGTCCTCGCCGTAGAGGGCCTGTACCCAGTTGGCCTGGTAGACGGTTTCGAGGTAGCGCTCGCCGAGGTCCGGGGCGATGGCCACCGCGGTGAGGCCGGACGTGTCATGCCGGGACAGCCAGCGCATCGCGCCGCTGACCACGGTGCCGGTGGAGCCGCCGAAGAGAAAGCCGCGTCTGGCCAGGTGGCGACAGACGCGGATGCTGTCCGCCTCCTCGACGTGCACCGCCTCGTCGACGAAGGATTCGTCGAGCAGGGGAGGGCGGACGCTCATGCCCAGGCCGGGAAGCATCCGGCGTCCCGGAGTATCGCCGAACGTCACCGACCCGGCGCTGTCCACCGCGACGATCCGGACCGGCCGGTGCCACTCCCGGAAGTAGCGTGCGCACCCCATCAGGGTCCCGGTGGTGCCGGCCCCGACGAACAACACGTCCAGTCCTGGGAAAGAGCGGGCTATCGCCGGTGCCGTCCTGTGGTAGTGCGCCTTCCAGTTGCCCGGATTGGTGTACTGGCTCAGCCATACGTACCGGTCGTCCAAGGCGCACAGCCTGCGGACGTAGTCGAGCCGCGCGCCGAGGAAGCCGCCCTCGGCGCTCGGCTCGGTGACAACGTGCACGCGAGCGCCAAGGGCCTCCATCAGCAACCTGGTCGACAGATTGCAGCGGGAGTCCGTCGCGCACACGAACCGATAGCCCTTGCTCGCCGCGATCATGCTGAGGGCCACGCCCATGTTGCCGGACGAGGATTCGAGCAGGACCGATTCCGGCGTCAGGACCCCGGCCTGCTCGGCGGCCTCGACCATCTGGGTCGCGGGCTTCAGCTTGATCGAGCCGGCGAAGTTGAACCCCTCGCACTTCAGGAAGATCCGGTGCTCGAGTACCGGCTCGAGGTCGACGTAGAGATCCTCCTCGTTGAAGGTGTAGGGAACGGATATGACTGACACGATGTCCTCCGCGTGTCGGAAGTGCGGTCCAGGGGCGGATGCTGGTCATCCGTATCTGCGCAACTCGTGAAAGAAGCCGTCGACGACGTGGAGCTCTCCGGAGCCGGCCACCTGGTCGTAGACGTACTTGCCGACTGCCAGGTCCAGCACTCCCAGGCCGAAGGGGGAGAACACCACGGTCTGGTGCCCCGACGGCGTGACGCGTCCGGCCAGCACGTCGTCCAGCGTCCCGGTCAGGAAGTCGCGGTTGCCTGTGAGGCGTTCGGCGAGGTGAAGCGAGGTTTCGGCCCTCAGGCAGTGCTCGACGTCGTCGACGATGTTGGCCGAGGCGAGCACGATCTGCGGAGCCAGGTCGCGCAGCGACACGTGCAGCACGAGCGGACGGTGCGCGAACCACGACGGATCGTGGATGTGGGGCCGGCCGGCGACAGTGGCGAAGACCACCAGGTCGCTCATGCGGATCAGCTGCTCGGGGCTGTCGTGTACGGCGATCCAGCCGGGGGCGCCCGACTGCTCCAGGTAGCAGCGGAACCCGGCCGCGCTGCCGGCGGACACGTCGTGCAAGCCGATGGCGTCGAACGACCAGCCGGTACCCGTCAGGAAGGTGTGAATGTAGCGGGCGATCAGGCCCGTCCCGACGAACCCGATGCGCGTCGGGCGCCGCCGGCCGCGGCTGAGCCGGTCCGCCGCCAGCGCCGCGGACGCGGCCGTCCTCGTGGCGCTGATGATCGAGGCTTCCATGCATGCGAACGGGTAGCCGGTGTCGGGGTCGTTGAGGATGAGCACCGCCGAGGCCCGCGGGATGCCGGCCGACACGTTCTGCGGGAAGCTGGAGATCCACTTCAGGCCGTCCACCCGCTCTTCCCCGCCGATCGATGCGGGCAGCGCGATGATCCGGGACGACGGGCGGTCGGGGAAGCGCAGGAACATGGAGGGCGGATTCACCGATCGACCGGCGCTGTGCAGCCGATAGGTGGCCTCGACCAACTCCACGATCTCGTTCTCACGCCCCTGCAGCGCTTGCTGGACCTGGGCGCCGGAAACCACTGCGAACGGTGGCACGGTGACCGGCCCGGCCGGTGTGGACCCCCTCGCGGCGGTCCTGGTCGCGGTCATGCGACGGTCACCTCCACGGTCGGTGAGCAGTCGGCCAGAAGCAGCGCGTCCGTCATCGCGACGAGCACCTCGCGCGGCCCCTCGTAGGGCTCTCTGCTGTGCGCGGTGCGGACGTTGTCGACGAGCATCAGGTCGCCGGTCTGCCACGACTCGCGCACGGTGTTGGACTGGTAGGCGTCGTTGAGCAGCTGCACGGTGTCCTCGCTGATCGGTGCGCCGTCTCCGTAGCGGGTGTTGAACGGCAGCCCGTCGGCGCCGTAGACGTCCGTCAGGTACTCCCGCACCTCGGGGGCCATCGTCCACTCGTTGAGGAACGCGATCTGGTTGAACCAACAGCGTTGGCCGGTGACCGGGTGACGCACCACGGCGCTGCGCCGCTGCCAGGTCCGCAGTCCACCGTCGGGCTGCCACTCGAACGCGATGGAGGCCGCGCGGCAGTAGCTCTCGACCGCGCTGCGGTCCTCGGTGCCGAAGGCATCGGCGACGGACGCTCCGATCTCGTCGTTGTAGTTGCGGGTGAGCAGCCAGCCCTCCCGCAGGAACCGCTCGACGAGCTCGGTGGGCAGCGCGTTCAGCACGGTCGGCGCATCGGCCAGCGCGGTCGCCCCGCCCGCGGCGGGAGCACTGAGGCAGGCGAACAGCAGCAGGCCGGGGAACTCCAGCGTGTAGCTGAGTTCATGGTGCATGCACATCGGCTGGTTCGGCGGCCACTTCGACGAGGAGTACACGCCGTCGGAGTAGGTCCGCCGGGACGCGAAGGCCTCCTTCTCGGTCATCAGACCGTTGGCCAGTTGCCGGAAGACGGCAGCGGTCTCGGCCTGGTCGCCCAGTCCGAGGCCTCGGACCAGGACCGACCCGTGCTCGGTGACGACGGCGCGCAGCGCCTCCCGGTGCTCGGCCGCCCACCCCGCCGCATCGCCGGCGGCGTCGGCACGCAGGATCGGGGGTCTGCCGGGCCGCAGGTCGACACTGGGCAGCGACAGGGGGATCGAGGACGGCATCTCGGTCTCCTTTCGGTTGCGGTTCGGGAGGAGGCCGACGGTCCGGCGGCGCTCAGCACCCCCGGTGCCCCCGCGGGCGGTCGCGTGCCCGTCGACCGTGCGGGCCAGGTCGGCCAGGATCGGGTGGCGCGTGAGGTCGGTGATGTCCACCGCGCGGTCCAGGGCGATCGCGAGCCGCACCGCCGCGAGCGAGGTGCCGCCACGGTCGAAGAAGTGGTCGTGCCGGCCGATGTCACGCTCCGGGATGTCGAGCACCCGGGCCCACACGGCGGCCAGCCGCCGCTCGGTCGGCGTGCGCGGCGCGTCCCGGCCCTCCTGGTGCTTCTCTGCCCGGTCGGACTCGGTGCCGCCGGATCCGGCATCGGGCGCCACGGTGCCGAGCTGCGCGGCGAGTGCGGTCAGTGCTTTCCTGTCGACCTTGCCGTTGGCGGTCACCGGCAGGCTCTCCTGCCGGCGGAACTCCGACGGGATCATGTACGCGGGCAGCGATGTGCCCAACTGGTCTCTGAGGATGTCGTCCTCCAGCGGGCGCTCACCGGAGTAGAAGGCCACCAGGCGTCCGCCCTGACCTTTCCCCTGGGCTGCCACCACGGCACCGTCGCGGACACCGGGCACACGCAGCATGGCGTTCTCGACCTCGCCGATCTCGATCCGGAAGCCGCGGATCTTGACCTGGGTGTCGCGGCGGCCGAGGAACTCCAGCTTCCCCTCGGGCAGCCATCGGCCGTGGTCGCCGCTGCGGTAGAGCCGTTCGCCGGGGCGGTGCGGATCGGCGGTGAAGACCAGCCGGGTGCGCTCGGGGTCGTTGACGTACCCCCGGCCGACGCACACCCCTGAGAACACGATCTCGCCGGGAGCGCCCAGCGGAACCGGCGTCAGCCGCTCGTCCACGACGTAGACGTGCACGTTGTTCACGGGCGGCCCGAGCGGCACCCGTTCACGCTCCGGCGCCCGGTCCATGACCTCGTGGTGGGTGTCGTCCGAAGTCTCCGTCAACCCGTACGCGTTGACGAGCCTGATCTTCGCTCCGACCGCGAACCAGCGCTCGGTGAGCTCCTTCTTCAGCGCCTCACCCGTGACCGAGACACAGCGCAGGTCCGGCAGCTCGCGTGGGTGCCGCTCCAGGTAGGACACGACGGCGTCGAGGTAGGACGGCACGACCTGGAGCACGCCGACGTCGCCGCGGGCGATCGTGTCGACGAAACGCGGGACATCCATGATGGCGTCCTGCTCCACGAGCAGGGTCCGCCCGCCGACCAGGAGCGCGGAGGCCAACTGCCAGAGCGAGATGTCGAAGCACTGGGGCGCGGTCTGGGCGACCACCTGCCCCTCGTCGATCCCCAGGTCGTCGATCTTGGCGTAGAGGTGGTTGAGCATGCCCGCGTGCTCGCACATGGCTCCCTTGGGCTCGCCGGTGGAGCCGGAGGTGAAGTAGATGTACGCGAGCTGGTCGGGTGCGACGTCGACGCCGAGGTCGGAGTCCGGGTGGCCCTCCGCGTACGCCTCGTCGACGGAGAGCATCCGGACCGCGGGCAGTGAGTCGAGGGCACGGTCGAGTGTCGTGGTGCTGCCCGGCTCGGTCAGCACGAGATCGCACCCGGCACGGGAGAGCATGGTCGCGATGCGGTCGGACGGGAAGTGCGGCTCGATGGGCAGGTACACCCCACCGGCCTTGAGGACCGCGAGGACGGCGGCCGCCCAGTCCAGGTTCCGCTCGGTCACCACCGCGACGACGCCTTCGCGGCGCAGCTTCCGCGCCAGCAGGGCTCGCCCCAGCCGGTTGGCCCGTGCGTTGAGTTCCCGGTAGGTCCACCGCCGGTCGCCGCATGCGGCCGCGACGGCCTCCGGGTGCGCCCGGACGCGCTGTTCGAACAGCTCGTGGAAGCGGTGGCCGGGCAGCTCCCGGCGGCGTCCGGCCAGTCCTTCGAGCTGGAAACGGTACTCCTCGGGGGAGAGCAGGCTCTGCCGGCCGTGCGCGGCGTCCGGATCGGCGGCGATCAGCCTGAGCGCGGTGAGGTGGTAGCCCGCGATCCTGGCGGCGCAGTCCGCGTCGAGCGCGTCGGTCCGGTACCGCAGCCGCAGAGAGCGCCGACCGCCGCGGCGCGGGAACTCCAGCCGTATGACGGCATCCTCGGCGAGCTCGCCCCCGCCGCCGGTCGGATCGAACACGGCCTCGGTCGACGGTCCGGGCAGGCCCAGTTCACGTCGGAGACCGTCGACCGGGAAGTCCTTGTGCAGCAGCATCTCCGACTCGGCCCGGTGGGTGTGCAGCACCAGCGTCCGCCACGAGTCTGCTTCGGTGGTCAGCCGGCAGGGCAGCGGCCGGCCGCCCTCCTCGGCGACGTAGCCGGTGGTGACCTCACGCTCGCCGGACAGCGCGGCGAGCACCTTGGCGTGCGCGGCCAGCAGGACCGAACCGAGCGGTACCGCCGGATCGTCCGTCAGGTGGCTCACCGCGGCCATCAGGTCCTCGGGAAGCATCGCCTCGTGCTCGGCGATGCCGCTCACCGGGTCGAGGGTCCATCGAGGGACCAGGGTGGCCCCGCCGGCGGTGAGCACGTCCCGCCAGAACTCCCGGTCGGTTTCCGCAGGCGTTCCCATGCTCCCTACCTCCCCTCACCTCTGCTGGGCGGGCGGAGCTGCCTGGCCGGATTCCCGCCCCACCGGGCGTCCTGCGGGACGGCCTCACCCTTCATGAGGAAGGAGTCGGGGGCGAGCACCGCGCCGTCGCCGACCGTCACTCCGTAGTGGACGAAGGCGCCGACCCCGAGGGTGCAGCCGGAGCCGATCGTGCTGCGGTCGGATTTGAAGGTGCCGTCCTCCTGCGAGTGGCACTGGATGACGGTCCCTGCGTTGAGCGTGCAGTCGTCCCCGATGGCGGCCATGGTCCGTTCGGTCAAGTGGCAGCCGTCGTCGAAGACCCTGCTGCCGACCCGGACTCCCAGCAGCCGCCAGATCGCGTTCTTGAACGGGGTGCCGTTGAAGACCCGCAGGTACGTCTCCGACGGCACCTTCCAGTAGCGCTCGCGCTGCCAGAAGCGCGGGTCGTAGATCGAGCAGAGCAGTGGCCTCAGGGGGTGGAACGCGGTGACGACACGTTCGACGACGACGAAGTAGGCGACGGTGAACCCCACGGCGAGGACGTCGGCCAGCACGATCGCCGACGCGCCGAACGAGGTGTAGAGCTCCGTGGCTCCCGCGGCGAGCAGGGTGAGGCCGAAGACGTAGATCCACCGCGTCAGCAGGTACCACCCCATGGTGGCGGCGTTGTGCCTGTTCTTGGCGGCAAGGCCGCGCCGGAGCTCCTCGGGGCCCTTGAACCGGTCGAACCTGCTGTCCCGCAGGACCGACCGGGGAATCTCGAAGCTCGGCGATCCCAGCAGTCCGACGCCTTCGCGGACTTCCCCGTCGATCGGCACCATGACCTTCGTCGCGAGCAGGCAGTTGTCGCCCGTCCTGCCCTGCGTGGGGTACGCGATCCTGTTCCCGAGGAAATTGCGCGGCCCGATCGACGCCCTGGAGACGCGGAACGCGGTACTGGAGAACTCGGCGTTCACGATCGACAGCCCGTCGGCGATCATCGTCCCGCGCCCGACGGAGCTCAGGAACGGCGTCTCGTGCTTCATCTCCGTACCGAAGTTCGACCCGGTCTGCTCGACCTGGGAAAGGTCGTACCCGAGGCACCGCAGGTAGTGGACGATGCCGGAGCTGTCACCGAACAGGCGCTTCAGGAACTTCCAGTTGGTCATGAGCGCGATCGTCCGGTGGACCCCGTAGTGAAAGCCGTACAGACGGTAGACCTTGCCCGGCGTCATGGTCAGGCTGAGCAGACGGGGGACCGCGGCCAGGACGAGGAGACCGACGGGAACGGCACCGAAGACGAGCACGAAGGAGAACACCAGGGAGTCGCGGTAGAACGTCCCGTCGGCGAAGGCCGCGGGTCCAGGCTCCACAGCCCGGCTGAGCTGCGGGACCTCGGCGAGCAGCGCGGCCACGCCGCCGACCGCCAGCGGTACGTACACGACGAGTGCGACCAGCATCTGCAGAACGCTGTGGGCCGCCCTGCGCACCGCACCGCAGCGGACCTCCCCCACCGCTTGGAAGTCCACGTCGGTCCGCTGTGCCGGAGATCCGTGCCAGTGCTCGCCGTCGGCCACCGTCTGCCCGCGGTGCAGCGAGGACGCATGGCCGAGCTGGGCCCCGTCGCCCAGCGTGGTGTCGATGTCGAGCACCGTGGCCTCGCTGACCAGCACGTTCCTCCCGAGGGCGACCGGGCCGGTCTGGATCACTCCGGCGTGGGCCCGGTAACAGGAGAAGGACGAGTCCTTGCGGATGACCGTACCGTCGCCGATGACCAGCAGGTCGGTGCAGACGGGCGCGCTCCGGGAGAGGACCACGACGCCGCGCCCGACCTTCGCGCCCAGCGCTCTCAGGTAGAGCAGGTAGAGCGGCGAGCCGCTGAACAGCACCAGGGGATCCGACCGGACCAGCGTCTTGACGATCCAGAAGCGGACGTACGCGAGGCTCCAGACTCGGATCTGCCGGGGCTTCCACCGGCCGATGAGCGTCCACTTCACGAGTACGGGAAGGGCACACAGGCCCAGGAAGGCCGCACCGCCGAACAGGACGGACCGCAGGTACACGTCGAACAGGCCGGATCCGGCGGAGATCCACTCGTAGCCCCATGCGGCGATCAGGGCGACGAGGCAGGAGTAGCCGAGGAAGGCCAGGAGCTGCAGTGCGCCGCACAGGACGTAATGCGGCGTGCCCTGCGGAGGCTGTGCCGCTGCCGGGAACGGCTCCGGGGCCGGGGCCGCACCGGCCGACGGCTCGGTCGGGTGAGCGGGTGGGGCGTCCGCGAGCGCCGTCGCCAGGCTCCTGATCGTCGGGTGCCGATAGACGTCCTTCATCGACACGGGCGGCAGGTCCGCCCGCTTCCTGACCCGGGCGCAGAAGTGCGCCATCACCAACGAATCAGCGCCCAGTTCATTGAAGAAGTGACCGTCGACCGGCACCTGCTCGGTGCGCACGACATCGGCCAGCACAGCAGTGAGGATCTTCTCGATTGCGGCCGGGTCACCCTCCCCGTCCTGGACTGCCGTGGGCTCCTCCAGGGCGGAGGGCAGCGTTTCCGTCAGCTTGTCCACCATGTCAGCTCCGTGGAAGGTTCCCGGGAAGCGTCGGCCTGCACGGGCCGGTGTGCGGTGCACACCGCCGCTCCCCATCAGACTCCGCGTGCGAACGCCGCGGGCCGGAGGCAAAACCACCCATGCTCTTGTTTCGGCACCGGGCCATGGACGGATCTCCGCATGGGGAGATTTCTCGCGACCCGGACCCCGTCTCGAATCGCGAGACGGGGCATTCGTCACCGCCCCGACCGCGCCCCAGAGTTCGCCGCGCCGAAGAGGCATTCCAGGCAGAACTGGACCGTTCTCCCGTGACGTCGTACGTTGACACCGTGGTTCTGGAGCTGAGCGACAAGGGAGCCGAGCGGCGTCCCCGGACCCGGCCGGGGATCGAGTTGCCCACTGCTCAGCAGCCTCCGGCGGAGTTGATCTTCAGCGAAGCGCCCGAGTTCCGGCGAGCGTCCCCCAGGGACACCCGTTACGACGACAGGCCGTCGTTGTGGCTCGTCGACGCGCTGAATCAAGGGGTCGACGCAGCTCGCCTCGCTCCCGGCGTCCTTGAGCCGGCGGAACAACGACGTGCGGCTGCCTTCGGTCGGCCCGATGATCGCCTGCGTTACGTCGTGGCGCATGTGGCGGTACGCGTGCTGCTGGGGGCACGCCTGGGCGTCCCCGCCGACGCGGTGCAGTTGGTTCGAGAACCTTGCCCTGCCTGCGGAGCCCTGCATGGGAAGCCCGCAGTCCGCGACGCAGACGCCCACTTCTCGATCTCCCACAGCGGCGACGTCGTCTTGATCGCAATCGCCGACAGGCCCGTGGGCGTGGACATCGAACAGGTTCCCCGGCCAGATGTGGTCGCGGAGCTCTCGTCCTGCCTGCACCGGAAGGAAGCAGCGGAACTGGCCGCTGAACCCGATCACACCAAGGCGCTGGCGTTCACCCGCACTTGGGCGCGCAAGGAGGCGTACCTCAAGGGGATCGGAACCGGACTCTCACGAGACCCTGCCTGGGACTACGTCGGTGCCGGGCGAAGGCCCGGCACCGACCCGCGCGGTTGGGTGCTGGGGGATGTGGCAGCGCCGGGAGGGTACGCGGGAGCATGCGCGCTCCGCGCGGCCCGAGCGGCACCGGACGGTCCTGCACGAGGTCGGTGACTCCTGGTGCCGCAGGCGAAGCCGCCTTATCGACATCGACCCTCACGGCGTGGCGCGAACCGAAAAAACCCCACCCCGGGTGTCCGGGGTGGGGTTTCGTGGAGCGCCGGGCAGGCCTTGCACCTGCATCTCCCCGCAGGAAGCGGGGCGTCTTTCCTTGGACCACCAACGCCTGGCAGATCTTGCGCCGTTCGGCGACCTGCTCAAGATCAACGATAGCACAGCTGTCAGGCCCTAGATCTGACGTGCGGCCACATCGCGCGCCACACTGACAAGACGGGCCCAACGAAGGCTCGAAGCGGAAGTGACACCGACCGAGGCGAGACGCAGGGCCTGGACCTGGCGCCGGGTATCCCTGTCGAGGTCGACGGGCAGGCCGGCGAAGAGCTCCTCCGCGACCGCGTCCGGCGCGAGGACCCGGAGCACGGCGTGCCAGAACTCCGTACTCGCCCCCGGATCGGGCGGCGGTCCGCCACGATTCCGCCGAACTCGACACATGGCGAGGGCGAGTACGACGCCGACGGTCTCGAGGAATTCGTCGGCAGGTTCGTCCCAGGCGACGAGCCGTCGCTCCTCACGGCGCCGGACGTCGGGATCGTTCCGCAGAGCGGCCATCAGTTCACGGGCCTGCGCGATCAGGTTGCGCATGTCAGGGCCGGTCACGGGCACCTCCGACGGGAGAGCGCGGACGGTTGAACCTGGGCACTCACCTCGGCACCGCCTCCGTCGCGGGCCAGCAGCAACCACGCTACCCAGAAGGCCTCCAGGGCAATCGCGTTGCTCTCGTCCGTAAAGCTCGTGATCGACCCGGCCATCGCCGTCAAACAGGCGGTAGGGGAACGTACGGGTGGTCGTGGCCGGCCGCGGCGCGCAGATGGCGCCGCGGCCGGCTTCCCCTTCCCCCGGATGCCGTTCGGCCGACTCACCCCCGCGGGGCCGGCCGTCGGCGGGTCGGTCCCGTCGCCGATCGGGCACCACCGATGGTTCCGGGAGCCGGGGGCTCGGCCAAGAGGGGGCGGCTGTCCCGGACAGCGGAGCGCTGTCCGGGCTGGTGGCGGGCTTGTCCGAAAACCTGTCCCTGCCGCTTCGGACCGCGACGGGCCTGGGGCGGCTCGCGCTCAGTCCGCCCTGACGACGAACCGTTGGTCCGCACCGCCCGTGCAGCGTTCCTCGACCGCCTCCGCCCCTACGGCGGTGTCGTCGTCGGCGATCCCCACGCACCGGCCGCCGACGGGACGCAGCGAGTACCCCGCGGTGTCCTTCGCGCCGGCCGGGAGCAGACGGAACAGGGTGGCGTGGGCACAGTCGTTCCGGGGTTCGAGCATGCCCTTGACCGGGCCGGAGGCCATGACCGTCAGGCACCCCTTCCCCAGCTGGGGGTGATGCCACTGGACGCGGTACAAGCCCTCGCCCGCCGGTTCGAGGTAGGTGCGCGGCACACTCGCCTGCGCGCAGGGGAGCTGGACCGCGACGGCACTGTCGTAGGCACCGGCGCGGTCGCGTCCGTCGGTGAGGCAGAGGTCGGGGGTACGGGAGGGGCGGATGGTGACCCACCCGTCGGCGGGGGCCGGGGAGCCCGTGGCCGACGTGGTCGGTGTGCCCGGGGTGCCGGAGCTGCCGGGGTCGTCGTCGGAGCTGTCGGGGAGCAGGCTCCAGGCGACCAGGGCGAGCAGCGGGATCAGGACTGCGGCGGCGAGGACGGTCGGGCGGAACTTCCTCGCACGGGGACGTCCAGAGCCCGCCTCCCCGGTCTCGGGCGCCTCCCCAGGTCCGTCCGGCGATGCGGCCTGCTCGGCGGCGATGCGTTCTCTGACCGCGAGCCAGTCGTCGACGTGCCGCTCCTCGCCGCACGCGCGGACGAACGCGGCCACGAGCTCGGGCCGGGGCAGACCGGACCGCCGTAGGACGTCGGCGATCGTGCTGCGGGCCAGCACGTCCCCGCTGCGGGCGGCCTTCACCTCCAACTCGCGGTACGTGAGCCCCGACCGCTCCTTGAGTCTCTGCATCGCCTCCACGAAACCGGCGGCATCCACGACTTCGTACGGCGACGGCTCCCCCGGCTCTCCCATGCTCCTCATCGTGCGGCGGAGGTGATACGGGAGACAACGGTGGATCACGCCATCCGAGGGCACCGCCGTCTGTCCGGGACAGCCCCGCTCAAGCGACTGACCAGCCCGGACAAGTCCTCACCCCGCGCCGACGGCTTCGCGCACCGGGGGCGTCGTCAGGCTTGCTCGCGGGTAGCTGCCGAGGACGACCGCGCCCGGTGCGAGGGCGCGCAGGGCGCGGAAGGCGCCGGCCACCTCCGCCTCGGCGATGTGGCCGGCACACTCCAGGCGGAGCGCGAGGTCGCCCCGGTCATGCTGGAGGCATGGGTCAAGACCGGGCGACCTCTCACCGAGGAGCCGCGCGCGGCCCGGATCTTCGCCGAGATCATCGAACCGGGCAAGGAACAGGGCAGGGTGGCGCCTGACACCGACTCCGAGCGGGTCGGCCACGTCCTGCGCGACTGCTACCTGGGCGCGGTCTACCGCTGGGCCCAGCGCAGCACTCCCCCGGTCTCGCTCCACGTCGAACTCCGCGCGGTCCTGCGGATCGTCCTCGACTACGGCCGGCCGCGCTGACCCGGCCACGCCCGATACGTACGACGCCTACGAGACGCGCCGACAAGGGAGCCCGGACGGAGACACCGTCCGGGCTCCCTCATGTCAGCCGTTACCCCCCGAGTCTTGACGGGTGCCGTATGACTGCGTAGACATGACAGCGCAGTCAGACGACCCGCGTCTGACAGCATGAAGGCTCGATCCGAGTGGGCCGCGGGAGACACCATGACGCGAGGAACAGGACGGGGCGGGACTTCCGCCGCGCCGCGCAGCGTGGACGTGGCCCGGCTGGCGGGCGTCTCCCAGAAGACGGTGTCCAGGGTCTTCAACGACGAGCCGTACGTCTCCGCCGACGTGCGCCGACGCGTTCTCGAGGCGGCCGAGCAGCTCGGCTACCGAAGGAACAACGCCGCCCGGGCGCTGGCCTCCGGACGGACCCGCTCCATCGGCGTGGTGACGCTGGGGACCGCCCTGTACGGGCCCGCCTCGCTCCTCATGGGTGTCGAGCGGGTCGTGCGGGACACGGGATACGCGCTCCGGGTGGTCAACACGATGGAGGGCGACCCGGCGGGCATCTCCGGTGCCGTCGACTCACTCCTCGACCAGGGTGTGGACGGCATCGTCATCTCCGAGCCGATCGACGAGGAGTCGGGCGGCGGCGAGGGCTCCGTCCGGGTCGACGTGCCGGTCCTGGTCCTCGGCGCGCCGCCGCCTGTCGCCGCTCCGACGGTGCTGGCCGCGGGCGGTGGCGCCGACCTGATGGCGCGGACCGCCGTGGAACACCTCCTGGACCTCGGTCACGCGACGGTCCATCACCTCGCGGGCCCCCAGCGCTGGTACGCCGCCAAGGACCGCCTCGAGGGCTGGCGGGCGGCGCTCGTCGCGCACGGCAGACCGGTGCCGCCGGTCGTCGAGGGCGACTGGTCGGCCGCCTCCGGCTACGCGGCGGGCCGCGAACTGGCCTCCGACGGCGACCTGACCGCGGTCTTCGCCGCCAACGACGACATGGCGATCGGTCTGATCCGCGCGCTGGCCGACGCCGGTCGGCGGGTGCCGGAGGACGTCAGCGTCGTCGGATTCGACGACGTCCCGGTCGCCGCCTATGTGACTCCTCCCCTGACCACGGTGCGTCAGCCCTTCGACGCCGTGGCGCAGGAGGGGCTGAAACGGCTCGTCCACGCCATCGAGAACCCTGGCGCGGACCCGCTGCCGACGACCGGCCCACCGGTCGATCTCGTCGTCCGCGCGTCGACCGGTCCCGCACCCGCGAAGGGAGGTCGTGCCGCACACTCCTGACCCGCACCCCGTACGCCACCACCCGTACTCCCCAGCAGGACCCCGCGGCCGGACACCCGGCCCGCGGGCGAGCCGCCCCACCGGTCCCTGCCGGCCACCGCCTCTCCCCCACCGCGCCCACGCCGCTCCGGCCGATCCCGTGACACCGGCGACGCGCGCTCACTCCCCCTCACCGACGGCCCCCTGAGGCGGGGCGGCCGCCGCACGCGGCCCGGCCCCTGCGACATCCGTCCGTCGCGTCCCGGTTCCCCTCCCCTCCACCCCTGTATCCGCACGCCCTCGCCAGGCGTGCCGCCACCTTCGCATCGGCGGGAGTTCACCATGCCCACACCCGGATCCTTCCCCAGCTCCTCCTCCCTGAGCCGCCGGCTCTTCCTCACCACGACGGGCGCCCTGTCGCTCGGTGCCGCCCTGTCCGCGTGCGGCGGCGGCGACTCGGGCGGCTCCTCCGCCTCCGCGAAGCCGGTCAGCCAGGCCGACATCGACAAGGCGATGAAGACGCCGACCGAGCTGACCTTCTGGACCTGGGTCCCGAACATCCAGCAGGAGATCGCGCTCTTCGAGAAGAAGTACCCGGCCATCAAGGTCAAGGTCGTCAACGCCGGCCAGGGAACACCCCAGTACACGAAGCTGCGTACGGCCCTGAAGGCCGGCAGCGGCGCCCCTGACATGGTGCAGATCGAGTACCAGGCCATCCCCACCTTCACCATCACGGGCAGCCTGCTCGACCTGCGGCCGTACGGCGCCTCGGCGCTCAAGTCCACCTTCGTCGACTGGACCTGGGGCCAGGTCAGCGGCAGCGACGGCGAGGTCTGGGCGATACCGCAGGACACCGGCCCGATGGGCATGCTGTACCGCAAGGACATCTTCGACAAGCACGAGATCGAAGTCCCGGGGACCTGGGACGAGTTCGCCGCCACCGCGCGCAAGCTGCACAAGGCCGACCCGGACGTCTACCTCACCAATCTCGCCGCCAACCAGGTCGCCGCCTGGCACGGCTTGCTCTGGCAGGCGGGCGCCGAGCCCTATGCGACCAGCGGCAAGAGCGACATCACCATCAGCGTCGACGACGCGGTCTCCCAGAAGCTGGGCGCCTTCTGGGGTGGTCTCGCGAAGGAGGGCGTCATCGGGGTCGAGGCGGACTTCACCGACTCCTGGTACGCCGCGCTGAACAAGGGCAAGTACGCCACCTGGCTGACCGCGGCCTGGGGGCCGGTGTTCCTGTCCGGTTCCGCCAAGGCGACCGCGGGCAAGTGGCGGGCGGCCCCGCTGCCGCAGTGGGACGCCGCCAAGCCGAGCTCCGGCAACTGGGGCGGCTCCACGACCGCGGTCATCCGGTCCACCAAGAACCCCATCGCGGCGGCCGAGTTCGCCAAGTTCCTCAACAGCGACCCGGCGAGCGCGAAGATGTTCGCGACCGAACAGTTCTTCTTCCCCGCGACGAAGGCACTGCTCACGGACGCCTCCTTCGTCGGCGACGCGCCGTCCTTCTACGGCGGCCAGAAGGTCAACCAGCTCTTCGCCGACATCAGCTCCACCGTCAACTCCTCCTTCCAGTGGCCACCGTTCCTCGACCAGGCCGCGACCGACTGGACGGAGACCGTCGGCAAGTCCCTCGCCGACCGCACCGACACCGTCCGCGCGCTGGGCACCTGGCAGTCACGGCTCACCACGTACGCCAAGGACCAGGGCTTCACGGTCAAGGGGAGCTGAGATGACCTCCCCCGTGCGGGCCCGTCGTGCCGCGGGTCCCCTGTTCGTCGCACCGTTCATGGTGCTGTTCCTGCTGCTCTTCCTCGCCCCGCTCGCCCACGCCGCCTGCCTGAGCCTGTTCCAGCAACGCCTCATCGGCGGCACGGTGTTCGTCGGCCTCGACAACTACGTCAAGGCCCTGAAGGACCCGCTCCTCCTGCACGGCGTCGGGCGCGTCGTGCTGTTCTTCGTGATCCAGGTCCCGCTGATGCTGCTGCTGGCGCTGCTGTTCGCGCTCGCGCTCGACAGCGGACTGCTGCGCCTGGCGCGCGTGATCCGGCTGGGCATCTTCGTCCCCTACGCCGTACCGAGCGTGGTCGCCGCGCTCATGTGGGGCTACCTGTACGGGCCGGACTTCGGCCCGTTCGCCCAGATCGGCCGGAGTCTGGACCTGCCGGCCCCGCACTTCCTCAGCGAGGGCTGGATGCTGGGCAGCCTGGCCAACATCGTGACCTGGGAGTTCGTCGGCTACAACATGATCATCCTGTACGCCGCCCTGCGCACGATCCCGCAGGAGCTGTACGAGGCGGCCGCGGTGGACGGTGCCGGCGCCTGGCGGATCGCCCGGTCCGTCAAGCTGCCGGCCCTGCGCCCGGCGCTGATGCTCACTCTGCTGTTCTCCGTGATCGGCAGCTTCCAGCTGTTCAACGAGCCGAACCTGCTGATGAAGATCGCCCCGGACGTCATCACGAGCTCCTACACCGCCAACCTGTACGCCTACACCCTCGCCTTCACCGGCCAGCAGCTCAACTACGCGGCCACGGTGTCCTTCCTGCTGGGCCTCGTCATCGTGATCGCCTCCTACGCCGTCCTGCTGACCGCGAACCGCAGGAGGACGCAGTGAGCCTTTTCAGCGTTGCCTCTCCAGGGTGAGGACGGCCTTGGCGATGACGGTCATGCGATTGGGGCTGATGCGAGCTCTGCGGAAGATCTG
>NZ_JBWKCC010000010.1:0-253675 GCF_056436655.1 Streptomyces sp. NPDC043427
CGTCTCTCTCTCCCCCCGCTCTCCCCCCCCCCCCCCCCCCCGCCCCCCCCCCCCCCCCCCCCCCCCCCCCCCCCCCCCCCCCCCCCCCCCCCCCCCCCCCCCCCCCCCCCTGACCGGTGGGGCCCGTGTCGTGCGCACACCGCACGGGCCCACTTGGCTGACCGGCCCGACCGGCCCGACCGGCCCGACCGAAGAGAGCCTGCCTGGGAGCGCGGGCTGGGGTCTTTCGTTGGATCATGCCGGACCCCGCGAGCCCGGCATGATCCAGACGAGAGGCCCTAGCCGCCGACGTGCGGCACCGTCACCGCCGTGGCCACCAGGCCCCGTTGGACGGTCCAGCGGCCCTCGAAGTGGTCGACGCGGTGCCCGTCGACCACGGGGCCGGGGACGAGGAGGCGTGCCCGGAAGCCGCCGTTGAGGCGTTCGCCGGGGTCGGCGTAGAGGTCGAGCTCGGCCTCCGTGAACTCCAGCCACAGGCCGGTGAGGGGGAACCACGCCTTGTAGACGGACTCTTTGGCGCTGAACAGCAGCCGGTCCCAGTGGACCTCGGGACGGTCCGCGGACAGCCGGCCCAGCCGCTGCGCCTCCGTGGGCAGCGACACGGCGGGCAGGACGCCCTCGGGCAGCGCCTGGTGGGGTTCCGCGTCGATACCGAGGGAGGCGACGTCGGCGGCGCGGACCAGGGTGGCGGCACCGTAGCCCTCGCAGTGGGTCATGCTGCCGACCAGCCCGTCCGGCCAGCGCGGTGCACCCCGCTCCCCCGGCAGCACGGGCTGGGGCGGCACGCCGAGCTTCTCCATGGCGCGGCGGGCGCAGGAGCGGACGACGGCGAACTCACGGCGCCGCTTGGCGACGGCCCGCACCACGAGCGCCGCCTCCTGCGGAAGCAGCCCTCTCTCGGCCTCGTCGGCCCCCTCGTCGCCGTACGCCTCGACGGCGACCACCGACTGCGGCAGCAACTCCTCGATCACCGGCCCGCCCCCTCCCTGCCCGCCCCGTCCCCTATGCCCGCCCTGTCCCCATTGCCTTCGCTGTCCACTCTGCCTTCGCTGCCCCCTCCGCCTTCTTCCTCCGGCCTCGGCAGAATGCGGCGCAGGCGACCCGGCGGCTGCGGGCGCTTCCGCCACTCGCGCGGGTAGCCCACCGACACCTCCTCGAAGCGGACGCCCTCGTGCCAGGTGGTCCGCGGGATGTGCAGATGGCCGTAGACCATGGTGGCGACGCGGAACCGGCGGTGCCAGTCCGCGGTCAGCCGGGTGCCGCACCACATGGCGAACTCGGGGTGCCACAGGATGTCGGTGGGGTGCCGGTCCAGCGGGTAGTGGTTGACGAGCACCGTGGGCAGGTCGTCCGGCAGCGCGGCGAGCCGGCGTTCGGTCTCGGCGACCCGCGCCCGGCACCAGGCCTCGCGGGTGGGATAGGGGTCGGGGTGGAGCAGGTACTCGTCGTTGCAGACGATCCCGGTCCCCTGCGCGTACGCCAGCCCCTCCTCCTTCGTCGCACAGCCCTCCGGCAGGAACGAGTAGTCGTACAGCAGGAACAGCGGCGCGACGACGACCGGGCCGCCGGGGCCCTCCCAGACGGGGTAGGGGTCCTCGGGCGTCAGCACGCCCAGGTCGCGGCAGAGGGCGACCAGGTGCTCGTAACGGGCGACCCCGCGCAGCGTGACCGGGTCCTTCGGGTGGGTCCACAGTTCGTGGTTGCCGGGCGCCCACACGACCTGGCGGAATCTGCTCTCCAGCGTCTTCAGCGTCCAGGTGATGTCGGCCACGTTCTCCGAGACGTCGCCGGCCACGAGGAGCCAGTCGTCGTCCGTCTCCGGTCGCATCGCCTCGACGAGGGCGCGGTTCTCGGGATATCCGACATGCAGGTCACTGATGGCCAGCAGCTGTCCGGCACCACCGGCCGTCGACGTCACCTCTCGCCCCCTCACGAGCACACGAATGGGTCCACGAGAACACATTCGAAGTCGGCGGGCAAGGACACCCGGCCGTCCATGGATCCGTTTCCGGCCGACGCCGGATCACCCTCGGCTCGGCCTCGGATCGTGCGGCTCGTTCCGGCGGATCACCGGTGCCGGCGCCCACGACAATTCATGATCGCAAAATCCGTAACACCCACGTTGCACGAGAGGGCCCCGAGAAGCCGTATGATCGCCCCAACACCACAGCACTGACACCCCTTCATCAGGGGCGCTTTGGTGACCCTTCCCATACCCCTGGCCGGGCACGGCCCTGCTTCGCCGTGCCCGCACACCCCCGAAAGGCGGCCTGCATGCTCTCTCGCGTACGCGTCTGGCTCAACCGCACGTACGCGGAGAACGTGTTCTTCATGGATCAGTTGCGGCGAAATCCGAGCGATCGGGCCGTCGAGATCCATGCCACGCACGGCGACGCCGACTCCCCCGTCCTGGCCGCCGCCGACACCGCCGAGCTGGAGCCGGAGGGCCTGTCCCCCGCCGCGTACGTCGAGTTCGCGCTCGCCCAGTGCCGGCGCCGCGGCATCGACGTGTTCGTGCCCCGGCTGCACCAGTCGGCGATCGTGGCGCACCGCGCCGACTTCGCGGCGATCGGCACGGCGCTGCTGGCGCCGCCGCCGGAGGCCGTGGCCGTCTTCGAGGACAAGGTGATCGCCTACGAGGCGGTCCAGGCGATCGGCGTGCCGGTGCCGCCCTGGTACCGGGTGCGCACGGCGGACGAACTCCTCGCCGCAGTCGAGGAGTTGGAGGCGGGCGGCCACAAGGCGTGCTTCAAGCCGGCGTCCGGCGCGGGCGGGGTGGGCTTCCGTATCGTCACCCGCGCTCCCTTCTCGCTCGCGCACCTCAACGGGTTCCCGAGCCCGTACGTCCAGCTGGACATGGTCCTCGAGACGCTGCGGCAGGCCGACGAGCCGGTGGACTGGCTCGTGATGCCGCGTCTGGAGCAGCCGGAGGTGTCCGTCGACTGCCTGACCGGCCCCGACAACCGGATCCGTCTCGCCGTGGGCCGCACCAAGAACGGCCGCCGTCGTGGCTTCACGCTCCACGAGCAGTGGCTGGAGCCGGCCCGGCGGATCGCCGAGGGTTTCGCGCTGCACTACCTGTCCAACATCCAGTTCCGCATGTACGGCGAGCAGCCGGTGCTGATGGACGTCAACACGCGCCCCGCGGGGGGACTGCACCAGCTGTCGCTGTGCGGGATCAACGCTCCCTGGGCCGCTGTGCAGTTGGCGCTGGGTGAGGATCCCGGGGAGGTCGTGCCGCCATTCCTGGGGCAGGACTACACGGTGGTGTCGGGTCCGCGCCCGTTGCGGGCGGTGTCGATCCCCCAGCAGCGGGAGATCGAGGCGGGGCCGCTGCTGCCGGCGGTACCGGCACCGGTCGAGTCCGTCGAGGCTGCGGCGCAGGCGCTGCCGCTGTAGGCCGGCGGTCGGGTGCGGGGGGCGTGGCTTGTCGCGCCGTTCCTCCCGCCCGTGACCTGCGTCACCTCATCCGGCGTGATCAGCAACTGCTCTGGCGTCAGCCCCGCGCCGCGAGCGCCTCGCGCCACACCGGGCTGTCGACGTAGTGGTTGTCGAACCGCTCCGAGGAGTCCTTGATCTCCTGCGGATCGGCCTCGCCGCGCATCACTCGGCCGAGAAGTCGCAGGTAGTCGAAGCGGTCCGCGCCCGGGGTGAAGACGAACAACACGTCGGCCGTGGCACCGGGCGCCGCGGCGAAGGCATGCGGGGTGTGCGGCGGTACGAGGAGGAAGTCGCCCGCCTCCAGGACAGTGATCTCCTCGCCCACCAGGACCTGCAGCGATCCGTCGATCACGAAGAACAGCTCGGACGCCTTGGTGTGCAGGTGGGCGGGCGCGCCCACCGCACCCTCGGCGAAGGTCGACCGGTAACTGGTCAGTCGGCCGCCGGTGTTGACGGAGTCCGCGAAGAGCGTCATCACGCTGCTGGGGTCACTCGTCGTCTCGGCGTCGGCGGCACGAGTGAGGACCGGCTCGAAGTGCGTGGTCACCGTGGTCTCGTTCTTGTTCGTCGTCGTCATGTCTACGACTCTATGCAGCCGGGTGACCGGTGGCGGGGGGCATTTCGTGGGCAAAATCGTGGGTCAATTCACGATCGCGAGATTTCTTCTCCCGGGGGTGTATCAGGCGGCGGGTGGCGCGCTCATAAGAGTGAAGGATCGCGGGGGAGCACAACGGGGGAACCGGGGGGAACGGGGGCTCGGGTCGGTCGGTCGCTGCAACGGGGGAGCGACCGACCGGCCCGAGATGCTGTCCGGGGTCAGAAGCGGCCCGAACCGCGGTAGAGCTCCAGTTCGCCGTCGAGTTCGACGGCCAGCACCGTGGCGTGCGGGTCGAGATCCGCCGCGGCGGGCGGCTCGATCCACAGCACACCGACCGCCTCGTGCAGGCCGCCCACGACCCGGTGTGCGAGTTCCGTGCCGGTGCCGAGGACGGTGACCCTGCGGACCGCTGTGGCCAGACCCCGGACCCCGATGTCGGCGCGCGGGGCGTCGAACAGGGTGAGGTAGAGCGTGCGACGGTCGGCGGACAGGGTGCTGGGGCCGTAGTGGTGCCCGGCCGGGAGGCCGCGTACCGTCCCGTACACGGCCTCCGCGTGCCTGCGGACCCACTCCCCCAGCGCCTCCAGCCGCTCCACCTGCGGCTGCGGGATCGTGCCGTCCTCCATCGGGCCCACGTCGAGCAGCAGGTTGCCGCCCCCGCCGATGGTCTCGGTGAAGTAGCGGATCAGCTGGTCGACCGACTTGTGGTGGTGGTCGTGGTGCTGGTAGCCCCAGGAGTCGTTGATGGTCAGGCACAGCTCCCACGGGCCCTCGGGCGGCACCACCGGGGCGCCCTGCTCGGGAGTGGCGTAGTCGCCCTCGCTGAGCATGCG
Organism: Streptomyces sp. NPDC043427; assembly: GCF_056436655.1. Lineage (NCBI taxonomy): Bacteria > Bacillati > Actinomycetota > Actinomycetes > Kitasatosporales > Streptomycetaceae > Streptomyces > Streptomyces sp. NPDC043427. The sequence goes on from NZ_JBWKCC010000010.1 coordinate 4,873, forward strand.
GGCGTTGAAGACGACGTCCGGGACGTACGACCGGATGAGCGCGGCGAGTTCGGGGATGCGCCACTGCTCCTCGCTGCGGTCCCACTCACCGTCGAACCACATCAGGTCCGGCCGGTAGCGGGAGGCCAGTTCGCGGATCTGGCCGTCGCGGTAGGCGATGAACCGCTCCCAGGCGTCCAGGTCCTCGAACTCCGCCGCGACCTCCGAATATCGGTTGTCCTCCAGCTCCGGCGGGCGGCCCGGCTTGCGGGTGGAGGCGTAGTCGGGGTGGTTCCAGTCGGAGTGCGAGTAGTACAGGCCGACCTTGAGGCCCTTCTCGCGCAGGGCCTCGGCGTACCCGGAGAGGTAGTCGCGGCCCAGGTTGAGATCGCCGTACGCGGTGTCCCACAGGGCCACACCGTCATGGTGACGGCTCGTCAGCACCGCGTACCGGGCACCGGCGCGGGCGAACAGGTCCGCCCAGGCCCTCGGGTCGTACTTGGCGCCCGTGAAGCGGTCGAGCTGGGACATGTACCGGTCGTGCGGCACGATGTCGTCGTAGAACGACCAGGACTCCTGGACGCCGTCGACGGCGTAGATGCCCCAGTGGACGAAGATCCCCAACTTGGCGTCGGTGAACCACGGTTGCATGGGCACGGTCAGCTCACCCCGGCCCTCTTCAGACGGAGCGTCAGGACCTGGAAGGGGCGCAGCTCGACCGGGACCGCGCCGTCGGCGTCGACCTCGACGTCCCGGTCCTCCAGCGGTCGTTCCAGCAGGTCGGTGATGCGGGCGGCGGCCAGCGGGAAGCCGGTGCGCAGCGCGCCGGTGGCGCGGCCGCCGCGGCACTCGTACAGGCGGACCACGACGTCGCCGGACGCGTCGTCGGCGAGCTTGACCGCCTCGACGGTCACGCCGTCGCCGGTGACGGAGACGACCGGCTGCGGGGTGCCCGCCGACTCCGCCACGCGCAGCGGCAGGTTGAGGGCGTAGCCCTCGGCGACGGCGTCCTCGATGCCCGCGCCCGGCAGGAGGGAGTAGGTGAAGCGGTGCTTGCCCTGGTCGGCCTCGGGGTCCGGGACGCGCGGGGCGCGGACCAGGCTGAGGCTGACCTTGGTCGTCGTACCGCCGTCCTCGCGGACCGTGCGGGAGACGTCGTGGCCGTACGTCGAGTCGTTGATGACCGCGACGCCATAGCCGGGCTCCCCGATGTGCACCCAGCGGTGGCCGGAGACCTCGAAGCGGGCCGCCTCCCAGCTGGTGTTGGTGTGGGTGGGGCGCTGGACGTGGCCGAACTGGATCTCCGCGGACGAGTGCGGCGCGCGGACGTCCACCGGGAAGCCCGCCTTGAGGATCTTCTCGGCCTCGTGCCAGTCGATGTCGGTCTCGAAGTCGATGCGGGGGCTTCCGGCGCGCAGGGTGATGGTCTGGGTGATCGTCGAGCCCTTGCCGAAGGAGCGGGTGACGCGGAGGGCGCCGAGCAGCGGGTCGTCCTCGACCACGGTCACCGAGTCCGGCTCCAGCAGGTCGGTGAAGCGGTTCTTGTAGTGCTTGTCGATGTCCCAGGCGTCCCAGTAGTTCGGGAGGTCGGTGTGCAGGCGGAGCAGGTTGCCCTGGCCGGCGAGGACCTCACGGTTCGCACGGAGATCGTATACAGACGACAGTGTGCCGTCTTCGGCCACCTCCACGCGGACCAGGCCGTTGTCGAGGACCCGGCCGGAGACCGTCACCGACTGCGGGGATCCGCCGGCCGCCGCGGCGAGCGGCGCGCTGCCGCTCGCGGGCACCTCCACGTACGCCGGTGCGCCCGCGGAGGTGCGGATCACCTCGGCGCGGTCGTACGGGCTCGTGTTGAACACCGTGGTCCCGCCGCCACCCAGCGCGGCCACCGCCTCCGCCGTCAGCGCCTCGAGCTCCTCGGCGACACGGGCGTATTCGGCCTCCGCCTCCCGGTGCACCCAGGCGATGGACGAGCCCGGCAGGATGTCGTGGAACTGGTGCAGCAGCACCGTCTTCCACAGGCGGTCCAGCTTCTCGTACGGGTACGCGTAGCCCGGCGCGTGCAGGGCCGCCGTCGTCGCCCACAACTCGGCCTCGCGGAGCTTGTGTTCGCTGCGCCGGTTGCCCTGCTTGGTGCGGGCCTGGGAGGTGTACGTGGCCCGGTGCAGCTCCAGGTAGAGCTCGCCGTTCCAGACCGGGGCGTCCGGGTACTCCTCGCGGGCCTTGGCGAAGAACTCGTCCGGGTGCTCCACGACGACCTTGGGCGAGCCCTCCAGGTCGGCCAGCCGACGCGCCCGTTCCATGATCTCGCGGGTGGGGCCGCCACCGCCGTCACCCCAGCCGAAGGGGGCGAGGGAGCGCGAACCACCGCCCTTCTCGGAGTAGTTGCGGACGGCGCGGTCCATCTCCTCGCCGCTGAAGCGGGCGTTGTAGGTGTCGACCGGTGGGAAGTGGGTGAAGATGCGGGTGCCGTCGATGCCCTCCCACCAGAAGGTGTGGTGGGGGAACTTGTTGGTCTGGTTCCAGGAGATCTTCTGGGTGAGGAACCACTCGTTGCCGGCGAGCTTGGCGAGCTGCGGGTAGGCGGCGTTGTAGCCGAAGGAGTCCGGCAGCCAGACGCCCTTGGTCTCGATGCCGAAGTGTTCGATGAAGAACCGCTTGCCGTGGACGAGCTGGCGGGCGATCGCCTCGCCGCCGGGCAGGTTGCCGTCGGACTCGACCCACATGCCGCCGACCGGCGCCCACTGGCCCTTCTTCACGGACTCCTGGATGCGGGCCCACACGTGGGGGTAGTGGTCGCGCACCCACTCGTACTGCTGGGCCTGGGAGCAGGCGAAGATGAAGTCGTCGTACTCGTCGGCCAGGGACGTCACGTTGGAGAAGGTCCGGGACGTCTTGCGCTTGGTCTCGCGGATGGGCCACAGCCAGGCGGAGTCGATGTGGGCGTGGCCGACGCCGGAGATCGTGTGGGCGCTGGCGTGGGCGGGCCTGGCCAGGACCGGGGCCAGCACCTCGCGGACGGCCGGGGCGCTGCCCGCGATGTCGTCCAGGTCGAGGGCGTCCATGGCGCGGTCCAGGGCGTGCATGATCTCGTGCCGGCGCGGCTCGTGCTCACCGAGGTGGACCATGAGCTCGCGCAGCACCTGGAGGTCGAGGTCGAGGTGCCAGACCTCCTCGTCGAGGACGGCGATGTCGGCCCGCAGGAACGTGTACAGCGGACGGTCGCCTGCCGTCAGGACGTCGCCGAGCAGGGTCGGCTCCGCGAAGTTGTTCGCCAGGATGTCGGGGTTCGAGGCCGCCTCGACCAGGTAGTCGATCTGCTCCCCGCCGGTCGCCGGGTTGGCGATCGGCACGTACTGGTTGAGCGGGTTGACCGCCTTCAGGGGCCGGCCGTCCGGAAGGTGCACGAGCGCCTCGGCCTGGTTGCCCGGCCAGTCGCCCACGAAGCCGAGGTCGATGACCGCCTCGACGCGCCGGCCCGCCCACTCGGCGGGCACCTCGCCCCGCATGCGGAACCAGGTGGTGCCCCACGGCGGGCCCCACGGGGTGCCCATGGCGAAGGGCTGGTAGCGCGCCGCCGCGGCCTCCTCGAAGGGGACCGGCTCCCCCGGTGCCTGCCAGGCCTCGACCTCGAAGGGGACGGTGGCCGCGTAGATCGCGGGCTTGACGCGCTGGGTGTGGACGCGCTCGACGCGCTCCTCGATGCGGCGGCGTTCGTCGTGCATGAAAGTCTCCAGAGAAGCAGATGGCAAGCGCTTACTTAAGGTACGCCAGACCCGGGTGGACCGCGGTGTAGCCCTCGACGAGCCTGCGGGCCACGTTGACGGAGTCGACGAGCGGGTGCAGCGCGAACGCCTTCACGGCCGTCGTACGGGAGTGGGACTCGGCGGCGGCGAGCACCTCGCGCTCGACCGCCTTGACCGCGCAGACCAGGCCGGTGGCGTGGCCGGGCAGCGGGGCGACGGCGACCGGGTGGGCGCCGTTGGCGTCGACCAGACAGGGGACCTCGATGACGGCGTCCCCGTCGAGCACCGAGAGGGTGTCCTGGTTGCGCACGTTGAGGATCAGGGTGGCGCGTTCGTCGCGGGCGATGGCCCGCATCAGGGCGAGGGCCACCTTCTCGTAGCCTCCGGAGAGATCGTCGGCGTCGCGCTCGCCGGCGCCCGCGGTCTCCCGGTTCTCCGCCATGTAGGTCGCCTCGCGCTCGGCGCGGGTGCGGTCCCAGGTGGTGAGGGCGGCCGCGTCCGGGTCGCGCATCTGCTCGTAGAAGCGGGCCTGCTGGTCGGCGAGGAAGGCGCCGCGGGTCTTCTCGGCCTGCTGGTAGGCGCGGACGGCCTCGCGGTTGAAGTAGTAGTAGTGCAGGTACTCGTTGGGGATCGCGCCGAGGGACTGCAGCCAGTCGACGCCGAAGAGCTTGCCCTCCTCGAAGGAGCCGAGCAGGTCGGGGTCGGCGAGCAGCCGGGGCAGCTCGTCCCGGCCGGCCACGCGCAGGCCGCGCACCCACCCGAGGTGGTTGAGGCCGACGTAGTCGATCCAGGCGTCCCGCGGGTTCGCGCCGAGGACACGGGCGATACGGCGGCCGAGGCCGACCGGCGAGTCGCAGATGCCGATGACACGGTCGCCGAGGTGGCGGGACATGGCCTCGGTGACCAGGCCGGCGGGGTTGGTGAAGTTGATGACCCAGGCGTCCGGGGCCAGGCGGGCCACCCGACGGGCGATGTCGGTGGCGACGGGGACGGTGCGCAGGCCGTAGGCGATGCCGCCCGCGCCGACCGTCTCCTGGCCGAGGACACCCTCCGCCAGCGCCACCCGCTCGTCGTCGGCACGGCCCTCCAGGCCGCCGACGCGGATCGCGGAGAAGACGAAGTCGGCGCCGCGCAGTGCCTCGTCGAGGTCGGTGGTGGCGGTCACGGTGGGGGCGTCGGGGACACCGGCGGCCTGCTCGGCGAGCACGCGGGTCACCGCGGACAGCCGTTGCCCGTCCAGATCGTGCAGCACGACCTGAGTGACCCGCCCCTCGGCGCGGTCCGTCAGGAGCGCCCCGTACACCAGCGGCACCCGGAACCCGCCGCCGCCCAGAATCGTCAGTCTCACCCTTGCACCTTTCCTGCCACGACCACCTCGACGCCCGCCTCCTCCAGGGAGGACCGCGTCGTCACGTTCACCGGCGCGTTCGTCACCACCACGTCCAGTTCCTCGGGACCGCAGACCCTCGCCATGCCCGTGCCCGGGAACTTCGCCGAGTCGGCGAGCAGGACGACCTTGTCACTGGCCTTGATCATGGCCCGTTTGACCGGCACCTCCACCACCGTCGTGTCCATCACCTGCCCGGCCGGACGCACTCCACTGGTGCCGAGGAAGAGCCAGTCGGCGTGCAGCTGGCGCAGGTTGTCCTCGGTGAGGAAGCCGACCAGGGAACGGTACTCACGGCGGACCATGCCGCCGAGCAGCACCAGCTCGATGTCCTCGTCGTCGGCGAGTTCCTCGTACACCACGAGGTTGCTGGTGATCACGGTGAGCCGGCGGCCGTGGAGTTGACGGGCGAGGCGGTACGCGGTGGTGCCGATGTCGAGCAGCACCGAGTCACCGTCCCCGATCATCGCCGCCGCGTGCGCGGCTATGGCGTCCTTCTCGGGCACGCGCACCTCGGCGACCTCGGCGAAGGGCTGGTCGCCCTCCTCGACGACGGCACCGCCGTGCACGCGCGTCAGAAGTCCCTCTTCCTCCAGTTTGAGCAGATCCCGCCGGATTGTGGCAGGGCTCACGCGCAGCTGCTCGGAGAGATCGGTCACTGCCGCGGGGCCCCCGGAGCGCAGGGCGCGCAGGATGAGTTGGTGTCGTCGTTCTGCCAGCACGGCGTGAACACTACTCGTCATCTTCAATCATTTCCATGCTCGCTTCTGCTCAGGTATTGACCAATCTCTGAGGCAGCGCAACGATTCCGGTCACCGAAATGAAGAGTTTTGACGAGCTCTCTCCCCCCTGCTCCGCCGACGAGAGGATGCATGCGCGTGGACGACGACCGGCCCGATGTGCTGCTGACCGGGCTGCTCTTCTACGACCTCGTCCTCACCGGCCTCGGCAGGCCGCCCACGCCGGGCGAGGAGATCTGGACCGCCGGGATGGGCTGCGGTCCCGGCGGCATCGCCAACCTGGCGGTGGCCGCGTCCCGGTTCGGTCTGCGCACCTGTCTCGCGGCGGTCTTCGGCGACGACTTCTACGGCGCCCACTGCCAGGAGGTCCTCGCAGGTCAGGAGGGCGTCGACCTCTCCCTCTCGCGTGTCTTCGGCGGCTGGCCCACGCCGGTCACGGTCTCCCTCGCGTACGGCCACGACCGGGCCCTCGTCACCCACGGCCAGGAACCGCCGTACTCGCAGGACGAACTGGTGGGCGACCCTCCCGAGGCGCGCACGGCCCTGGTGCACCTGGAGGCGGAACCGCGCCGGTGGCTCGCCAAGGCCGCCGCGAACGGCACCCACATCTATGCCGATGTCGGCTGGGACCCCACCCAGGAGTGGTCCAGGGACCTCCTCGACCAGCTCGCCCTGTGCCACGCCTTCCTCCCGAACGAGACCGAGGCGATGGCGTACACCCGTACCGACAGCGCGGTCGCGGCCCTCGGGACGCTCTCTGAGCTGGTGCCGGTCGCCGTGGTCACGCGCGGTGGGGACGGCGCGGTCGCCGTCGACCAGACGACCGGCGAGTACGCCGAGGTACCGGCCCTCGACGTCGACGTCCTGGACGCCACGGGCGCCGGGGACGTCTTCGGCGCGAGCTTCGTCGCGGCCTCGCTCGGCGGCTGGCCGCTGGCGGAGCGGCTGCGGTTCGCGGTGCTCGCCGCGAGCCTGTCGGTCCGGCACCACAGCGGGGCGCTGGCGGCGCCCGGCTGGTACGGCGTGGAGCGCTGGTGGCGGTCGCTGACCGACCCCGAGCTGAAGAGCGCGTACGGCTTCCTCGCCGACCGGCTGCCGAAGGATCCCGGCGCTCCCGTCCGGTACGCGCCCGTCACCCCACCCGCACGACAGCACTGACCCCCTGCACGACCCGGCACCACTCACCCCCCCATGCAAGAACCAAGAAGATCCGAAAGGCGGTGGGAGCTGTGCGGCTCTCACGAAGAGGCCTGCTGCGCGCGGGACTGGCCGGTTCGGCCGCGACCGCGCTCGGCGGCCTGGCGTCCGGCTGTGCCGTCCCGACCGGGTCGACCGGCCGGAACATGGTCCTGTGGTACTGGGACGGCGGCCTGGGTGACACGGTCATCAAGAAGGCCAGGGCCCGCTACGACAGCTCGGTCGACCTGAAGGCCATCAAGATCGGCGGCTACTACCGCTCCAAGCTGATCACCACGATGGCCGGCCGCGCCCACGTCCCCGACATCGCGGGCCTCAAGGGCGAGGACATGGCGTCCTACCTGCCCAACGCCGACCAGTTCGTGGACCTGCGCACGCTCGGCGCGGACAAGTTCAGAAGCCAGTACCTGCCGTGGAAGTGGGACCAGGGCATCGCCGACGACGGCTCGATGATCGGCTTCCCGATCGACTGCGGCCCGGTCGCGCACATCTACCAGTACGAGGTCTTCCGCAAGGCGGGACTGCCGTACGAACCGGCCGACGTGTCCCGGGAGTTGAACACCTGGGACACGTTCTTCGCGGCCGGCGAGCAGTTGCGCAAGCGGATCCCGGGGACCTCCCTGCTCACCGACGTCAACAGCGTCTTCGAGAACGCGGTGCAGCAGGGCGGCAAGCGGTACGTCGACAAGGACCGTCACTTCATCGGTGACCAGCAGCATGTGCGGGACGCCTGGGCGCTCGCCGTTGAGGCCAAGCGGCGCGGGATCGTCTCCGACCTCGTCAGCGGTACCCCGGACCAGTTGTCGGCGATCGAGGCGGGCAGGCTGCCGAGCCAGCTGGGTGCCTCCTGGGCCACCAACGACATCAAGAACGGCGTGCCGAAGACCAAGGGGAGATGGCGGGTCGCCGACATGCCGGTGCGGCCCTCCAACAACGGCGGATCGTTTCTGTCGATCACCAAGGCGTGCCGGGAGCCCGAGCGGGCCTTCCAGATCATCAGCTGGATGCTCGACGCGGGCAACCAGGCACAGGGCTACGTCGACGCGGGTCTCTTCCCCTCCACCCCCGCCTCGTACGGCCTGAAGCAGCTGCGCGAGCCGGATCCGTTCTTCGGCGGCCAGGTCACGATGGACGTCTTCGGGCCCGCCGCACAGAAGATCGTGGTCGCCTACAACAGCCCGTTCGACGTGGCGCTCGGACAGCCGATCAAGGACGAGATCAAGAACGTCGGCGTCCTCGGCAAGGACCCCGCGAAGGCATGGAGGGACGCCATGAGCAAGTGCAGGCGGATCGCGGCGCACCTGGGGGTGAGCTACTGATGGCCACCCTCCCCGCCGTGGAGAAGCCCCAGCCCCCGGCGCCCGTCGTGGAGGCACCCGCCGCACGACCCAGGACGGGCTTTCGCAGGTACTGGCACCTCTATGCCGCCATCTCGCCGTTCTACCTGCTGTTCCTGTGCTTCGGCCTGATCCCGGTCGGCTTCTCGCTGTACCTGTCCTTCCACCGCTGGGACGGCCTCGGCTCGATGGAGTCCGCGGGTCTGTCGCAGTACGCGTACCTGCTGAGCGACAGCGACTTCTGGAGCTCGATCGGCAACACGGTCATCATCTGGGCGCTGTCCACCTTCCCCATGATCTTCCTGGCGATGGTGACGGCCGTGATGCTCAACTCGGCGGTCCGGTTCAAGAACGTCTACCGCTTCGCGTTCTTCCTGCCGAACGTGACGTCCGTCGTGGCGGTCGCGATCATCTTCGGATCGGTGTTCTCCACCAACTTCGGTTTGATCAACGCCCTGTTGCAGGCGGTCGGGCTCGACCAGATCGCGTGGCTGAACACGCCCTGGGGCATCAAGATCGCCATCGCGACGCTGATGACCTGGCAGTGGACCGGCTACAACGCGATCATCTTCCTCGCGGGGCTCCAGACCATCCCGAGCGACTTGTACGAGGCGGCGCGCATCGACGGCGCCGGTCCCGTGCAGACGTTCTTCCGGATCACGCTGCCGCTGCTGCGGCCGACGCTGCTGTTCGTGCTCGTCGTCTCCACGGTGACGGGTCTGCAGAGCTTCTCCGAACCGCAGGTGCTGCTGCAGAACACCTCCAACGACTCGACGTTCTCGGGCGGTCCCGACCACGCGGGCCGGACGATGGTCCTCTACTTCTTCCAGCAGACCTTCGACAACAACGACTTCGGCTACGGCGCCGCCGTGGCCTGGGGCATCTTCCTCGTCGTCGTCCTCTTCTCGATCATCAACTGGCGCCTGGTGCAGCGCCGGGGCGAAGAACAGTGAGGCCGCACACCATGGCATCCCTCAAGGGCTCCGGGCGCCGGGGCATCGGACTGCATCTGTCGCTGATCGTCGGTGTGGTGCTGTCGGCCTTCCCGTTCTACTGGGCCGTCATCATGTCGACGCACACGACGACCGAGATCTTCTCCTACCCGCCGAAGCTGCTGCCGGGCACGCACTTCCTCGAGAACGTCCGCAGCCTCTTCGACAACATCGACTTCTTCGGCTCGATGTTCAACTCGCTGCTGGTCGCGTGTTCGGTGACGTTCCTCGTGCTGTTCTTCGACTCGCTCGCCGCGTTCGTCTTCGCGAAGTTCGAGTTCCCGGGCCGCAAGGTGCTGTTCGCGCTGCTGATGGTGATCTTCATGGTGCCGACGCAGCTCCAGGTCATCCCGCAGTTCGTGATCATGGCGAAAATCGGCTGGATCGGATCGATGTCGGCGCTGATCGTGCCGGCGGCGGCCAACGCGTTCGGCATCTTCTGGATGCGCCAGTACATGCGCAGCGCCATCCACGACGAACTGCTCGACGCCTCCAAGCTCGACGGGGCGGGCTTCCTGCGCCAGTACTGGCATGTGGCGCTCCCCGTGGTCCGCCCGGGCCTGGCCTTCCTCGGCATCTTCACCTTCATGGGCCAGTGGAACGACTACGCCTGGCCGCTGATCGCCCTCACCAACCCGGACAACGTCACCCTCCAGGTCGCGTTGTCCCAGCTCAACGGCGTCCACGGCACGACGGACTACGGCATGGTGATGACCGGCGCGCTGCTCGCGCTCGTCCCGCTGCTGATCGTGTTCGCGGTCGGCGCCCGACAGATCATCGGCGATCTCGGCAAGGGAGCGGTCCGAGGATGAACGATGCGTCGATCAGTGAGCGCGGGATCGTCGATCCCCTGGTCGCCCTGCGCCCCTGGGAGGCGCCCGAGATCACCTCCTGGGGACGCCTGCCCATGAACGCCGTCGACCGGCGCTCCGGATGCCTCTCCCTGGACGGCGACTGGCGCTTCCAGTTGCTGCCCGCTCCGGACACGCTGGTCGGCGGTGCGTGGTCCTCGGCCCACGTGCCCGGTGTCTGGACCATGCAGGACACGGACGATCTGCCGCAGTACACGAACGTCCGTATGCCGTATGCGGAATTCCCTCCGCGGTCGCCCGCCGCCAACCCGACGGGCGTCTACGAGCGGACGGTGGACGTGCCCGCCGAGTGGGCCGGACGACGGATCGTGCTCCAGGTGGGGGCCGCCGAGAGCGTGCTCCTCGTGCACGTGGACGGGCGGCCGGTCGGCATCTCCAAGGACTCCCATCTGGCCGCCGAGTTCGACCTGACGGGAGTCGTACGCCCCGGTGGGCGGGCCCTCGTACGGCTCACCGTGGTGAAGTGGTCGGACGCCTCGCACATCGAGGACCAGGACCAGTGGTGGCACGGCGGCATCACCCGGTCCGTGCTGCTGTACGCGACGGACCCGCTGCACCTCGCCGACGTGACCGTACGGGCCCGGCGGGACGGGCGGCTGCGGGTCGACTGCCAGGTGCGGGACGCGCGCGGCGCGCTGCCCGAGGGGTGGTCCATCAGCGGGGACCTGGACGGTCACGCGCTCCCGCAGGACCGGGAGTTCGACCGCGCCAACGCCGAGGAGGAGCGGGTCTCCGACTTCCTCGGTGAGGCGCGGCTCGGGACCACCGTGCCCGAGGTGCGCACCTGGACCGCCGAGACGCCCGAGCTGTACGACCTGACGGTCCGGCTGCACCGCGCCGACGGCAGCGTCGCCGACACCTCCCGCCACCGCGTCGGCTTCCGCGACGTCGAGATCGTCGGCCGGGACCTGCTGGTCAACGGCGAGCGCGTGTTCATCCGGGGCGTCAACCGGCACGACTTCCACCCGCTGACCGGCCGGACGGTGTCGTACGACGACCTGCGCGCGGACCTCGTCCTGCTGAAGCGTTTCGGCTTCAACGCGATCCGCACCGCCCACTATCCGAACGACCCGGCGCTGTACGACCTCGCCGACGAGCTCGGCTTCTACGTCGTCGACGAGGCGGACATCGAGTCCCACGACCACGCCCATGAGATCGCCGACGACCCGAGGTATCTGGGCGCGTTCGTGGACCGGGTCTCACGGATGGTCCTGCGCGACAAGAACCATCCGTCGATCATCGTCTGGTCCCTGGGCAACGAGTCCGACTACGGCGCGAACCACGACGCGGCAGCGGGCTGGGTGCGCCGGCACGACCCGACCCGGCCCCTGCAGTACGAGGGGGCCGCCAAGCGCGGCTGGGCCGACCCGGACCTCGCCTCCGACATCGCCTGCCCCATGTACGCCCCGCTGGAGGAGTGCGTGGCGCACGCGCTGTCCGGGGAGCAGACCAAGCCGCTCATCCAGTGCGAGTACTCGCACGCCATGGGCAACAGCAACGGCACGCTCGCCGACCACTGGGCGGCCATCGAGGCAACCCCGGGTCTTCAGGGCGGCTTCATCTGGGAGTTCTGGGACCACGGCATCCTCCAGCGTGTGAACGACGGAAGACCTGCTGGGCGTGGGGGCGCCGGGCTCTTCGACAACGGTGTCGCCGCGCCCGGTCATCGCTGGGCGTACGGCGGCGACTTCGGCGAGACGATCCATGACGGCGCGTTCATCGCCGACGGGATCGTCTTCCCGGACCGCACGCCCAAGCCGGTGATGTACGAGCACCGGGAGATCGCCGCGCCGGTGCGCATCGACTGTTTCCGGCACGAGGGGGTCGTCCTCTCCAACCACCAGCACTTCCGGGGCGTGGAGTGGCTGTCCGCCGAGTGGGAGCTGTCCCTGGCGGACGGCCGCACGCTGACCGCGCCGACCGAGCTGCCCGATCTGAGGCCGGGCGAGACGGCGGCGGTGCCGTTGCCGTTCGAGCTGCCGGAGGGCGGCGGCGAGGCCTGGCTGACCCTGCGGGTGACGACGGCCGAGGACCAGCCGTGGGCGCCACGCGGTACGCAGGTGTGCGCACCGCAGGTGCGGCTGCGCGCGGCCGAGCGGTCCTGCACGGCGGCTTCCGTGCGGGTCGCCGAGCCCCTCGGGGCGGGCCCGGTCGAGGTCGACGACGAGGGTCTGCTGATCCATCCCCTGCTGACGGCGGCGCCCGCGCTGTCGCTGTGGCGGGCGCCCACCGACAACGACGAGCTGGGCGGGATCGCGCTGCGCTGGCGCGCCTGGGGGCTCGACTCGCTTGTACGCAAGGTCGTCTCGGTGCACCGGGACGGGCCGGGCGTGACGGTGCTGGCGGAGTACGCCGGGGCCGTCGCGGTCGTGCGTCACCGGCAGGTGTGCACGCCGGTCGAGGGCGGGGTCCGTATCGAGGAGTGGGCCGAACTGCCGGACGACCTGTACGACGTGGCGCGGGTCGGCTCCGTGTTCGAGACGGTGCCGGGCCTCGATCTGCTGGAGTGGTTCGGTCACGGTCCTTGGGAGTCGTACCCCGACCGCAGCGCGGGCGCGCCCGTGGGGCACCACTCCGTACCCGTCGACCAGTTGTTCACCCCGTATCTGCGCCCGCAGGAGAGCGGCGGCCGGCACGGCGTACGGCGCTTCACGCTGTCCGCGCCGGACGCCACCGGTCTCGCGGTCGAACTGGACGAGCCCCGCCAGGTCTCCGTCACCCGCTATCGTGCCGCCGACCTGACGGCGACCGCGCACCACGACGAGCTGGTGCCGCGGCCCGGCTGCGTGGTGCACATCGACGCGGCGCACCGAGGCCTCGGCACGGCCTCGTGCGGCCCCGACACCTTCCCCTCGTATCTGGTCGCACCAGGTGTCCATCGCTGGAGCTGGACGCTGCGCGTGCTCTGAACCCCGCTCTCCACCTCCCGTTCTGAACCAACCCCCCGCTCTGAGCCCCCCACGCTTCGTTGTCACTTCCCCTCCCACGGAGCAACACGTGTGTACTACGCATGAGCACGACCAGGGCGAGGCCGCGCAGGCCGGTGCCGGAAGACGCGGTTTCCTGCGGGCGACCGCACTGCTGGGCGCTCTCGCCACGGCCGGGATCGCCCTCCCGGACACCGCCGAGGCCGCGTCGTCGGGCAGCTGGCGGCCCGACCCGGAGAGCCGCCGCTTCACGCTCGCCGTCATGCCCGACACCCAGTACCTCTTCGACGGGCCGAGCATCGACAGGGCGCCGGTCGAGGCATCCCTGCGCTACCTCCTGGAGCACGGCGAGGACGAGAACATCGTCTTCCTGTCGCACCTCGGCGACCTCACGGAGAACGGCGCGGCGGCCGAAGTCACCGCGATCAGCGAGGCGTTCCAACTGCTGGACCAGCGCGGCGTCGGCTACAGCGTCCTGGCCGGCAACCACGACGTGAAGTCGTCGACCGACGACCAGCGGGGCTCGACGCCGTACCTGGAGGCCTTCGGGCCGCAGCGGTTCCAGGGCAAGCCGACGTTCGGCGGCGCCTCCCCGGACGGCTACAACACCTTCCACCTCTTCAAGGCGGCCGGCCGCCAGTGGATGGTGCTGGCGCTGGACTGGCGGCTGTCGGCGAAGGGGTACGCCTGGGCCAAGGACGTCCTGGCCAAGCACCCGAGGACGCCGGTCGTCCTCACCACGCACGAGCTGGTCGTCGAGGACGACAGCTTGTCGGCGTACGGACAGCAGCTGTGGGACCAGCTGATCGAGGACCACGACCAGATCTTCCTCACCCTCAACGGGCATGACTGGCCGGCCGGCCGGGCCACGCGCAAGAACGCGGCGGGCAACGACGTCCACCTGCATTTGACGAACTATCAGAACCGGTACTTCGGTGGCGCGGCGATGATCCGCCTCTACCACTTCGACCTGGACCGGAACGTCATCGACGTGGAGACGGTCTCCCCATGGATCCTCGGCCGGGCCTCGGAGGGGCTCAATGAGCTGGAGCGGCAGGAGATGGAGCTGAGCGGCGACGCCGACCGGTTCTCCGTCGACATCGACTTCGCCGACCGCTTCTCCGGCTTCGCCCCGGTGGCCCCGCGTCCGGCCCGCCCCGTCTCGCAGATGCTGGTCCCGGGCACGGTCGCCTACTGGCGCTTCGAGTCCCCCGTGTCCGGCACCGTCCGTGACCTGTCCGGCCGCGGCAACGACCTCACCCTGGTGTCGGTGGGCGGCAACCGCACGCTGGGCTGGTCGGCGGACCACCACCCCGACCAACCCGGCCACGGCAGCCTGGAGTTCCAGGGCTACAAGTCCCCGCTGAAGGGCGCCTACCTGCGCACGGTCGACGGGGCGCCCCTCAACTCCGCGACCTTCGAGGCCGGTTACACCATCGAGGCGTTCTACCGTCTCCCGGCCGACTGGGACCCCTCCCACAACGCCTGGTCCGGGCTGGTCAGCCGGACCGGCACGGGCGGCGCCGCCGGCAAGACCGCCGACGACCCCGACGAGCCGCTCGCCACGCTCTCCCTGTCCGACGGGCCCGGCCCGCAGTGGGCGGTACGCCCGCTCAACCAGCAGGGCATCGCGACGAACTGGGGCGACGAGACGGCCCGGGAGGTGTGGTGGCACGTCGCCGTCGTCAACGACGGTTCCCACACCACGATGTTCGTGCAGGGCTGCCCGGTCGCCCGCAATCCGCATGCCACCGCCGTCGGAATCACCTCGGTCGGACTGCCGTGGCTGCTGGGCGGTTACGAGTACGGCGGCAAGATCGACCAGATCCTCTACGGACGCCTCGGGGACGTCCGGATCGTCGCACGGGCGCTGCCCGTCACCAGTTTCATGAACCACTGAACGCACGTGACACCCCAGAGGAACGTCATGACCGAGCAGCAGCTGCCCAGCTGGGCCGACCCGACCGTCTCCCCCGCCGACCTGGACGCCCAGGGCGTCTCCCGCCGTCAGCTCCTGCGCCGTGCGGGTCTGTTCGGCGCCGCGTTCGCCCTCGGCTCGGCGGCGATACCCGAGGCGGCCGCCGCCGAGGGCTACGGCGGCAACGATCCGAGACTCGCCTACCTCGTCGGCGACCACCACGTACACAGCGTGTACAGCCACGACGCGAAGTACACCTTCTCCCAGCTGGCCACCGCTGCCGCCAAGTACGGCCTCGACTGGATGGTGTTCAACGAGCACTCCAACTTCGGGCACGCCTGGTACGGCGCCAAGATGGAGCACGAGGAGATCCTCAAGGCCCGCGCCGAGAACCCCCGCCAGCTGATCTTCCAGGGCCTGGAGTGGTACATCCCGGCCGCCGAGCACTGCACGATCTTCGCCGCGCCCGGTCCCCACGAGGTCGACCTTCTCACCCAGTTCGAGCTGGCCTACGACGGCAAGCTGCTCAACTACACGGACGGTGCCCCGGACAATCCGAACACGGCGCGCAACGAGGCGCACGCGGTCAAGGCCATCCAGTGGCTCGCCGAACAGCGCCGTGCGGGATACGTCGACGACGTCCTCGTCCTCGCCAACCATCCGATGCGGCTGGGCATCGACTCCCCGCACGAAATGCGCAACTGGCGGGACGCGGCCCCCGAGATCATGATCGGCATGGAGGGCGCGCCCGGCGCGCAGGGCGGCGGCATCCCCGGCTGGGAGGGCCCCACCTCGCAGCGCGGCGAATACACCAACAAGCCGTCCGTGAACTCCTGGGCCGGCTACCCGGAGAACGCGTACGTGCTGTACGGCGGTTTCGACTGGATGACGGCGACGGTCGGCGGCATGTGGGACGCGATGCTCGCCGAGGGCAAGCTGTTCACGATCACCACCAACTCCGACGTCCACCGGGTCGTCTTCGACACGTGGAAGAACGGCGACTGGCTGCCGGGGCAGAACTTCGACAACACCGGCAAGATCCCCGACCCCGTGAACACGGACTCGCCGCAGCCCGGCGGCGACTTCTGGCCCGGCCAGTTCAGCCGCACCCACGTGGGCGTGACCGGCTACGGCTACCGCGCGGTGATGGCGGGGCTGCGCGCGGGCCGGGTCTGGCTCGACCACGGGCATCTGCTGGACGGGCTCGACGTGCGGCTGAAGCGCGACTGCGACGCGGGCCGCGGTGTCACGCTGGGCGGGCGGCTGCGGGTGCGCAAGGGCGAGAAGCTGACGCTGAACGTGACCGTGACGACCGCCTCCCGCCCCAACCCCCAGGGAATCCTGCCCGAGTTGGCCCACGTGAACGTCATCCGCGGGGCAGTGCGCGGCCCGGTGCCCGACCGGGACAGCTGGCGGGCACCCGACACCAGGGTCGTGCGGACGCAGGACGTGTCGGGCCGCACGGGGACGTACACCCTGCGCATCCCCCTCACCGCCGGCGACGAGTCCTTCTACGTCCGGCTGCGCGGCAGCGACGGCAAGCGCAACGGTGCGGGCTACCTCGGCGCCTCCGTCGACCCGCACGGGCCGATTCCGCACGTGCCTGGGGACGGCGACCCGTGGGCCGACACGTGGTTCTACTCCAACCCCATCTTCGTAGATGTGGTGGGTGCCTGATGGAACGTCATCTTCTCCCAGGCCCTCCAGGGGTGACTGAGCGTCAGGCGTAGAACCGCGACAGGCTCTGCAGGACGGCGGCGGGCTTCTGCCCGCCGTCGATCTCGATCGTGCCGTCGACGGTGATCTGAACACCGCCCGGCACCTCCTCGACCTCCGCCAGCTTCCCCACCAGCCGGATGCGTGAGCCGACCTTGACCGGTGAGGGGAAACGCACCTTGTTCAGGCCGTAGTTGACCTTCGTGGTGACACCCTGGACGTCGAGCAGCTCGGTGAACAGGGGGATGAAGAGGGAAAGGGTGAGGTAGCCGTGGGCGATGGGGGCGCCGAAGGGGCCCTCAGCGGCCTTCTCGGGGTCCACGTGGATCCACTGGTGGTCGCCCGTGGCGTCGGCGAACGTGTTGATGCGCTCCTGCGTGATCTCGATCCACTCACTCGTGCCGAGGTCGCTGCCGGCGAGCTTCTTGAGTTCGTCGAGGCCGTTGACGGTGATACCCATGTGGCTTTCCTTAGCTGGGAGTCGAGGGTTCAGGAGTCGGCGCCGAAGCGCTTGCGCACCCGGGCCTTGAGGAGCTTTCCGGAGGCGGTGCGCGGGAGTTCGTCCGCGAGCACCACCGACTTCGGGATCTTGTACTTGGCGAGGCGGCCGGCCAGGGAGGCCAGCACCTCGTCGGGATCCAGCGAGGCGCCCTCGCGGGGGACGACGACCGCGCGCGGCACCTCGCCCCACTTGTCGTCCGGCACGCCGATGACCGCGCACTCGACGATGTCCGGGTGGGCGAGGAGCAGGTCCTCGATCTCGGCGGGGTACACGTTCTCTCCGCCGGAGATGATCATGTCCTTGATGCGGTCGACGATGTGCACGTAACCGTCCTCGTCGACCCGCGCCGCGTCGCCGCTGCGGAACCAGCCGTCGGCGAAGGAGGCGGCCGTCTCCTCGGGCAGTCCCCAGTAGCCGGGCATGACGTGCGGTCCGCGCACCACGACCTCGCCGGTCTCGCCGATGTCGACGGGTGCCAGGTCCGGCCGTACCACCCGGACGTCGCTGAAGAAGTGCGGCACCCCGGCCGAGCCGGCCTTGCTGATGGCGTGCTCGGCGTCCAGGAAGAGCGTGCCGGGGGCCGCCTCCGTCATGCCGTAGCCCTGGAGGAAGGTCAGGCCCCGCTCCTGGTACGCCGCGATCAGCGGCGAGGACACGGGCGAGCCGCCGCAGGTCAGGATGCGCAGGGAGGACAGGTCCGCCCGCGGCCAGCGCGGATGCCGGGCCACCTGGTCGAACATCGTCGGCACGCCGAACATGAAGGTGATCCGGTGCCGTTCGATCAGGTCGAAGGTGGCGTCCGGGTCGAAGGACTCGACCAGAACGCAGGTGCCGCCCTTGAGCAGGACCGGCAGCGTCAGCATGTTCAGGCCCGCCGTGTGGAACAGCGGGGCGGAGACCAGGGCGCGTTCGTCGGCGATCAGGTCGGTGTCGACCAGGACGTTGATCGCGTTCCAGGTCAGGTTGCCGTGCGTGAGCATGGCGCCCTTGGGGCGGCCGGTCGTCCCCGAGGTGTACATGATGATGCAGGTGTCGTCGGGGCCGACCGGTTCGTCGATCGGCTCCTGGAAGGCGGCGGCCACCGCCTCCTCGTACTCGGCGCCGACCTCGAGGTACGTCCGCACGTCGGTGCTGCCCGGCAGGCCCGCCACGAGTCCCGCGTGCGAGCGGCCGTAGACGAGGGCCTTGGCGCCGGAGTCGGCGAGCTGGTAGGCGATCTCGGGTCCGGCGAGGCGGGTGTTGAGCGGGACGAAGACCGCGCCGAGGGTGCCGGCCGCGAACAGGGTCTCCAGGTAGGAGGGGTGGTTCGGGCCGAGGTAGGCGATGCGGTCGCCGCGGCGCACGCCCCGGGCGCGCAGGGCGTGCGCGAGGCGGGTGGTGCGTGCGTACAGGGCGCCGTAGTCGGTCGACTGCTCGCCGTGGACCAGGGCCGTGCGGTGTGGGGTCTTGCGGGCCCGGCGTGCGGGCCACGACCCCAGTCCCTCGTTGCGCATCTACGACCCCTTATGGCTTCGTCAGCCCGAGCAGGCGGGCGGCGTTCTCCTTGAGGATCTTCGGCTTCACCTCGTCCTTGATCGACAGCTTCTCGAAGTCGGCGAGCCAGCGGTCGGGAGTGAGGACGGGGAAGTCGGAGCCGAAGAGGACCTTGTCCTTCAGCAGCGTGTTCGCGTACTGCACCAGCTGCGGCGGGAAGTACTTCGGCGACCAGCCGGACAGGTCGATGTGCACGCCCGGCTTGTGTGTGGCGACGGCCAGGGCCTCGTCCTGCCAGGGGAAGGACGGATGCGCCAGGATGATCTTCAGATGCGGGAAGTCGGCGGCCACGTCGTCGACGTGCAGCGGGTTGGAGTACTTGAGGCGGATCCCGCCGCCGCCGGGCACTCCGGCGCCGATCCCCGTCTGTCCCGTGTGGAACAGGGCGATCGTGCCGGTCTCCTCGATGACCTCGTAGAGGTCGTACGCCACCGAGCGGTCGTTGGGGAAGAAGCCCTGGATGCTGGGGTGGAACTTGAAGCCCCGCACCCCGTACTCCTCGACCAGGCGGCGGGCCTGCTTCACGCCCGCCCTGCCCCGGAAGGGGTCGATGGAGGCGAAGGGGATGAGGACGTCCGCGTTGGCGGCGGCCGCCTCGGCGACCTCCTCGTTGGGGACGGGGGCCGTCCCGGTCGCGGACTCGGCGTCCACCGTGAAGATCACGGCGGCCATCTTCCGCTCGCGGTAGTAGGCGGCCGTCTCCTCAAGGGTCGGCTTCCGCTTGCCCTCCACCTTGAAGTAGGCGGAGGACGCGTCGTGCAGGTCGTCGTCCAGCGAGGAGTGGCCCTTGGAGGACACCTCCGCGTGGGTGTGGACGTCGATCGCGACGAGGTCGTTCAGGTCCATCACGCCTCCGGGAACTTCGGGGCGGGGATACCGACGGTCTGGAGTTCCGCGCCGACCGAGGTGGCCCACGCGGCGGCCAGGGTGTCCGGCGTCCAGCCGCCGTCGGCGTACGCCGCCTTGATCTCCTGCGGATGCGACCAGAGTGCCACCTTGTCGCCGCCGATGCCGATGGCCTGGCCGGTGATGCCCCGGGCGGCCTCGGAGGCGAGGAACGGGACGAGGGCCGCGCAGTCCTCGGGGGTGCCGAAGCCCTCGCCCTTGCGCAGGAAGTCCGGCAGCGGCTCACCGTTCTTCATCGCCTCGACGTACGGGGCGAAGGCGGGGATGGTCTCGGTCATCGCGGTCGCCGCGACCGGCACGATCGCGTTGACGGTGATGTTCGCGCGGCCCAGCTCCATGGACCAGGTGCGGGCGAAGGCGGCGATGCCGGCCTTGGCCGCGGCGTAGTTCGTCTGGCCGAAGTTGCCGCGCTGGCCGGCCGGGGAGCCGACCAGGATCAGGGTGCCGCCCTCGCCCTGCTCGCGCATCCGTACGGCGGCGGCGCGGGCGCAGGTGAAGGTGCCCTTGAGGTGGGTGGCGATCACCGCGTCGAAGTCGTCGTCGGTCATCTTCCACAGGACCTTGTCGCGCAGGATGCCCGCGTTGGTGACCAGGATGTCGAGCCGCCCGAACTCCTCGACCGCCCGGTTCACGAGCCGGTCGGCGGCCTCGGTGGTGCCGACGGCGACGACCTCGGCGACGGCCTTGCCGCCCGCCTCGACGATCGACTTCACGGCCTGCTCGGCCACGGCCTCGTCGACGTCGTTGACGACCACGGAGGCGCCGTGGGCGGCCAGGGCGTGCGCGTAGGCGAGTCCCAGGCCCCGGCCGCTGCCGGTGACGACGGCGACCTTGCCGGTGAGATCAGTGGTGGACACGAGCGAGTCCCTTCACGAACGGATGCAGGTCTGATGCGGGTCTGATGCGGGGGTGCTGCTTGGGGTGCTGCGGCTTCGAGATCGAAGCTAAGAGCAATAATTGTTGACGTCAATAGTTGTTGGTGACCTCGGGGTGCGGCATGCTGAAATCTCAGAGAACGCAGACCGAGCTCAGGGAGCCCGCCATCACCCGCCAGCACGCCATGAACCCGAGCCCCATCGACGCGGACGAGCCGTGGATGCGCGAGCTGCACGCGGACGCGGGCTACCTCCTGTACCGCCTGGGCCTGCGCTCCGGGCAGCTGTTCAACACGTTCCTGCAGGAGTCGGGCCTCAGGCTGCGCCACTACGCGGTGCTGCGCTTCCTCGCCACCTCCGAGGGCGTGCTCCAGCGCGAGCTGAGCGCCCGCCTCGGCTACGACCCGAGCGCGATCGTCGGCCTGGTCGACGACCTGGAGAAGCTGGGCTTCGCGGAGCGCCGCCCCTCCCCCGACGACCGCCGCAGCCGGATCGTCGTCCTCACCGGGGACGGCCGTGCCTTCCTGCGCAACACCGATGAGGCGGGCCTGCGCGTGACGAACGAGCTGCTGGGCCCCCTCGACCCCGCCGAACGCCAGACCCTGCACGCGCTCCTGCTGCGCGTCGCCGAGGACGGACTCACCTGACGAGGACCGGATGACCGCAACGACCACCACTCGCTCGGCGCCCGACCGGCTGCTGTCCGTGCTCGCCGCGTTCGACCACGAGCACACCGCGCTGTCCCTGACCGACATCAGCCGCCGGGCCGGCCTGACGCTGACCACCACGCACCGGCTGGTGGGCGCCCTGACCGCGTGGGGCGCCCTGGAGCGGGACGGCGCCGGCGTGTACCACGTCGGACTGCGGCTGTGGGAGGTCGCGGCGCTCGCACCGCGCGGGCTCGCGCTCCGGCAGGTCGCGCTGCCGTATCTGGAGGACCTGTACGAGGCCACGCACGAGAACGTGCAGCTGGCGGTGCGGGACGGGGCGGAGGTCGTGTACACCGAGTGGCTCTCGGGACGTTCGGCGGTCGGCGTCCACATCCGCGTCGGCGCGCGCTGGCCCCTGCACGCCACGGGCGTCGGCCTGGCGCTGCTGGCGCACTGTTCGCCGGACGTCCAGGACCAGTACTGCACGCGCCCGCTGGCCTCCTTCACCCCTTACACCATCACCGACGGCGACCGGCTGCGCCGGGTGCTCGCCGAAGTCCGGCGGACCGACGTGGCCGTGAGCAGCCGTCAGGTCACCGAGGACGCCCTCTCTGTCGCGGCCCCCGTGCGCGGCCCGGGCGCCGCGGTGGTCGCCGCCGTGTCGGTGGTCGTACCCCAGGCCGACGCGCAGGTACCGGTCCTGATTCCCGCGGTGCGGATGGCGGCGCGCGGGATCTCACGGGCGCTGGGGTGGCAGCCGGACACGCCGTGAACCGCTGACGGACGGTTCTGAGGCTTCTCCCTTCCGCGTGGGTGCCTTTTGGGTAGGTTTTGTCATGAATTAAGTGCGACACTCGTGTCACCCGTGGGTGTGCGCCCCTCCGGGGTGCGAAGCGAAGGGGTGACCGATGACGACGATCGGTGTGGAAGAGGAGTACCTGCTGCTCGACTCGGTCACCGGCCTGCCGGTGCCGCAGGCGGACAAGGTGCGTGCCGCGGCGGGCCTGGCGTCACTCACGGCCGACCAGGAGGTGCAGTACGAGCTGCTCCAGGCGCAGGTCGAGGTGGCCACCCCGGTGTGCAGCACCCTGGAGGAGGTCGGGGGGCATCTGCTGCGTCTGCGGCACGCCGTCGGTGCCGCCGCCGAGGCGCACGGCTGCCGGATCGCGACCTGTGCGACGCCGCCGCTGCGCCACGGCCGTCCCGTGGCCGTCACCCACCGGGCCCGCTACCGTGCCATGGCCGTGCAGGCGCCGCAGCTCGTGGCGGAGCAGTTGGTCAACGGCATGCATGTGCACGTCGGCGTGCCCAGCCGTGAGGCCGGGGTGCAGGTCCTCAACCGGATCCGGCCCTGGCTGCCGACGCTGACCGCGATGTCCGCGAACTCCCCACTGTGGGACGGCCACGACACCGGCTTCGCCAGCTGGCGCACGGTGATCTTCGGCCGCTGGCCGGTGAGCGGCATGCCTCCGTCCTTCGTCGACATCGCGGACCACGACCGGCGCGTGCACCAGCTCCTGGAGAGCGGTCTGATCTCGGACACCGGTCAGCTGTACTGGCAGGCCCGCCTCTCCGACCGGTACCCCACCATCGAGGTGCGCTGCCTGGACGTCCAGCTGCGCGCCGACGACGCCGTCATGTTCGCCGGGATCATCCGGGCCCTGGTGGAGATCACCCTCGCGAACACGGCGGCCGGGGCTCACGTCCCGGACTGCGCCCAGGAACTGCTGCAGGCCGCGATGTGGCATGCGGCCCGCCACGGACTGAGCGACGCCCTGATCGACCCCAGGGGTGGCCGCAGGCGAGCCGGCGACGTGCTGTACGAGCTCCAGCGGCACATCGCTCCGGCACTCGACGCGACCGAGGACACCCGGCAGGTCGCGTCTCTTGTCCATCGGCTGCTGCGCGACGGCACCGGTGCGGACCGGCAGCGCGCCGCCCTCGCCACCGGCGGGATCAGGGCGGTGACCGACCTGGTCAGCAGCGAGAGCACCGCGTCGTGACCCCACCCTCCCGGGTGCGACGGCGGGTGCCCCTGCCCGCGGCAGCGGCGGGCCGGCGTCCGTCGTCACGGCTCCGTTTCGACGGCTGGATCGCGGGCACGGGCACGGCCTCCGGGACCCGCCTCGTCCTGGGCACCTGGCAGCGGTCGCCGTTCGGGCCGTTCAGCGACGTGATGCTGGAGCGGGCCGACGGAGAACGGCTGCTGCTGGCCCCGACCCGGGAGGCGGCGGACTTCGTCAGCGGCGTCTACGCCTTCGACACCATGTACGTGGTTCCGGTCGAGGTGCGCGTCGCGGACGGAGACTGGAGCGTCACCGCGGGGCCGCTCGACCTGCGTTTCACCCCGGGCCGCCGAGGCCCCCTGGGACTCCTGCTGCGTACCGTTCCCGGCACGCTCGCCCGCCGTCCGGCGTGGTGCGCGCTGACCGACCGGCCCGCCCGCTTCCTGCTGCCCGGCGTGCGCACCCGCGGGAGTACCGGTGCGGGCCGCCGTGAGTGGTACGGCGCGCGCGACCTGCGCCCGATCCGCCGGCTGTCCGCGACCCTCGACGGACGCGACCTCGGCCCGGCGGCACCCGTCGAACCACCCGTCCACTTCGGTTTCGGCTCGGTACCGCGCCACCCCGCCCTCATCCGGGTCACGACGACAGTCGAAGGCAGCGGCTTGTTGCCCACGGTGCGAGGCGGCCCGTCCCCGTCCCCCGGCGGGTGACCCACGTGTGTCGAGGCGGGCGCGGAACGTGTAGCACCCGTCCTCCCACACGAGCGGCCCGTCGGCCCGGGCCCCGGCCCGGCCGGTCACCTCGGTGGCCGTGCGGGGCGCGCCGAGGCTCAGGGCGGTCCAGGCGTCGGGCGTGGTGCCGCCCGGCTGCCCGGTCCCCGGCATCTTGCCTCACCTCTTGACGGCCGCAGTTGCTGGGAGCACATTGGGCGCACTTTGAGAGCGCTCTCAAAACTCTCCGAGCGCTGTCCCAGGCACCTCCCAGGCACCCGCGCACCCCACTCCGTACCCGAGAGGCACCCCCATGAGTGAAACCTCCGGCATACTCCGCAGACGGCGCCCCCTGAGGCGGACGCTCGTCGCCGTCATCGGCACCCTGGGCCTCGCGGCGGCCGCCGCCACCGCCGCCGTCCTCCCCGCGAACGCCTCCGCGCCCACGCCCCCGTCGGGCTGGTCCCAGGTCTTCCTGGACGACTTCAACGGCGCCGCCGGCACCGGCGTCAGCACCTCCAACTGGCAGTACGCGACCGGCACTTCGTATCCGGGCGGCCCCGCCAACTGGGGCACCGGCGAGGTCGAGACGATGACCAACAGCACCAGCAACGTGTCGCTCGACGGCAACGGCAACCTGCGCATCACCCCGCTGCGCGACGCGGCCGGCAAGTGGACCTCGGGCCGCATCGAGACCAACCGCACCGACTTCCAGCCCCCGTCCGGCGGCAAGCTGCGCGTCGAGGCCCGCCTGCAGATGCCCAACGTCACCGGCACCGCGGCCGAAGGCTACTGGCCGGCGTTCTGGATGCTGGGCGCGCCGTACCGCGGCAACTACCAGAACTGGCCCGGCGTCGGCGAGTTGGACATCATGGAGAACGTCCAGGGCCGCAACACCGTCTGGGCCACGATGCACTGCGGCACCAACCCGGGCGGGCCGTGCAACGAGACGACCGGTATCGGCAACAACACCGCGTGCCCCAACACCACGTGCCAGTCCGGGTTCCACACCTACACCATGGAGTGGGACCGCTCGGTCAGCCCGGAGGCGATCCGCTTCTTCGTCGACGGCGTCAACTTCCACACCGTCACGGCCAGCCAGGTCGACGCGACGACGTGGTCCAACGCCACCGACCACGGGTTCTTCATCATCCTGAACGTGGCGATGGGCGGCGCGTTTCCGGACGCGTTCGGCGGCGGCCTGGACGGCGACACCCGCTCCGGCGTCCCGATGGTCGTGGACTACGTGCAGGTGCTCCAGTCGACCGGTGGTGGGGGCGGCACCACTCCCCCGCCGACCGGCAACCGCGACGCCTACGGCCCCATCCAGGCCGAGTCCTACGACAGCCAGTCCGGCGTGAGCACGGAGTCGACCTCCGACACCGGCGGCGGCCAGAACATCGGCTCCCTCGCGGGCGGCGACTGGGCCCTCTTCAAGGGCGTCAACTTCGGCTCCACCGCGGCCAAGCAGTTCTACGCCCGGGTCGCGAGCGGCGCCGCGGGCGGCGTCAGCGGCCTGGTCGAGGTCCGCCTGGACAGCCGCGGCAACGCGCCGATCGGCAGCTTCTCGGTCGCCAACACCGGCGGTTGGCAGTCGTGGCGGACGGTCCCGGCCAACATCAGCTCCGTGACCGGCAGCCACGACGTGTATCTGACCTTCACCAGCGGCCAGCCGTCGGACTTCGTGAACGTCAACTGGTTCAACTTCGGTCACTGAGACGGCCGTTCACGGCTGATCCGCGAGGGGCACCTCGCGGATCAGTCCTGCTCGGTCAGCCGGTCGAGACGCTCCCGCTGGGCCGGGGCCAGCTGGAGGTGCGCCGCGGCGAGGTTCTCCTCCAGGTGGTCGATGCGGGAGGTGCCCGGGATCGGGAGGACGACCGGGGAGTGGGCGAGGAGCCAGGCGAGGGCGACCTGGGTGGGGGTGGCGCCGGTCTCGGCGGCCACGGCGGCGATCTCGGCCCGGGCGCCCGACGTGCCCGCCGCGACGGGCCGCCACGGCAGGAACGCGATGCCCGCCGCCTCGCAGGCCGCGAGGACGGGCTCGTACTCGCGGTCGAGGAGGTTGTAACGGTTCTGGACGCTCGCCACGTCGACGATCTGCCGGGCCTCGTCGAGCTCGGCGACGGTGACCTCGGAGAGTCCGATCCGGCCGATCTTGCCTTCCGTCCGGAGATCGCGCAGGGTGCCGAGTTGGTCGGCGAGAGGTGTCTGCGGGTCGATGCGGTGCAGTTGGAGCAGTTCGATCCGCTCGGCGCGCAGCCGGCGCAGCGCCCGCTCGACCTGGTCCCGCAGGACGGCGGGGCGACCGTCCAGCCGCCACCCGTCGCCGAAGTCCGTACGCACGACGCCGACCTTGGTGGTGACGAGCAGCCCGGCGGGATAGGGGTGCAGGGCCTCTGCGACCAGCTCCTCGTTGGCTCCCCAGCCGTACATGTGCGCGGTGTCGATCAGTGTGACGCCCAGTTCGACGGCCCGCCGGGCGACCTCGACGGAGGCCTTGCGGGCGTCGGCGGGCCCGGTCGGCAGGCGCATGGCCCCGAATCCGAGCCGCCCCACGGTCAGGTCTCCGCCGATGTCGAAAGTGGTCGGTGTCATGTGCTGTCTTCATCCCCCTCGGTTCAAGAGGCCACGCTAACAGGGCAGTTGGCGCCCGCCCTACCGCAGCTCCGCCCGGAACGCCGCCGGCGTGAGGTCCGTGTGCTGGTGGAAGAACTTGGAGAAGTTCGCCGCGTCGGGGAAGCCGACGGCCGCGCCGACGCGGCCGATGGGCAGGTCCGTGTGGGCGAGGAGGCGTTTGGCCTCCAGGACGACCCGTTTGTCGATGAAGCCCTTGGGTGTCTCGCCGGTGGCGGCGCGGACCGCGCGGACGAGGGTGCGGCGGGAGTAACCGAGCGCGTCGGCGTAGGCGCTGACGCTGTGGTTGATGGCGAAGCCGTTCTCGACGGCGTCCCGGAAGAGGGTGAACGTCGTGTCGGCCTGACGGCGTTCCGCCTCGGCGGAACTGGCCGCGAGGTGGGAGAGGCGCAGCAGGAACGCCGTGAGGGAGTGGCGCAGTACGGCGGTGTGGAGGGTGGGCGGCAGGGTCTCGGTGTCCTCGTACTCGCGTCTGAGCTGGGCGAGGGCCGCGCGCAGGGCGGTGAGGCGGGGCTCGTCGGTGCGCAGCAGGGGCGACACGTCGTAGCGGTACAGGCCGGTGGCCTCCACCGTGGCGCGCGGCAGGAAGCCGGGCTGCATGGTGAGGACGGTTCCGCGGTACTCGCTCGTGCGCGTGAAGCGGTGGACCTGGCCCGGGCGGATCCACAGCACGTCGTCGGCCGTGGCCTCGTACTCGGCGAAGTCGACCATGTGCCGGACCGGGCCGTCGTCGAACAGCATCACGACATGGAAGTCGATGCGGTGGACACGTTCAAGAGGGGCGTCGGCGTGCCAGGTGCGGTCGGTGCCCATCGGGCCGATCTGCATGCCGACGCCGCCGACGCTGAGGCCGACCGGGAAGGGGAACGTTCTGATCGCGTTGGTGTCGCCTTCACCGTCCGCGGGTTGGGTGGTTTCGTCCGCCATGTCCTTCTCGTGCCGTCTCAGACCTGATGGTGGTGTCCCACTTTCACCAAAGGCTGGCACACGGAGACCTACCACCGTAAAAGTCAGACTTTTAAGTTTGAACGCGTCAGAGCAGCTACCTGGCCCCTATCGAGGACTTCTTGAAGATGAGCACGCAGACGCCCGACAGCTTCGAGTGGACCGATCTCGACCGGCGTGCCGTCGACACCGCCCGTCTTCTGGCGGCGGATGCCGTTCAGCAGGTCGGCAACGGCCACCCCGGCACCGCGATGGCTTTGGCCCCGGCCGCGTACACGATCTTTCAGAAGGTGATGCGCCATGACCCGGCCGACCCGGAGTGGACCGGCCGCGACCGGTTCGTGCTGTCCCCCGGGCACACCTCGCTGACCCTCTACACCCAGCTCTACCTCGCCGGCTACGAGTTGGAGCTGGACGACCTGAAGAGGTTCCGCACGCACGGCTCGAAGACGCCCGGCCACCCCGAATACGGGCACACGGCGGGGGTCGAGACGACGACCGGCCCGCTGGGCCAGGGCGTGGCGAACGCGGTGGGCATGGCGATGGCCGCACGCTACGAGCGGGGCCTGTTCGACCCCGACGCCCCCGAGGGCGCCTCCCCCTTCGACCACACGATCTGGGCGATCGTCTCCGACGGCGACCTCCAGGAGGGCGTCTCCGCCGAGGCCTCCTCCCTGGCGGGCCATCAAAAGCTCGGCAACCTCGTCTTCCTCTACGACGACAACCACATCTCCATCGAGGGCGACACCGCCACCGCGTTCTCCGAGGACGTGCTGGGGCGGTACGAGGCGTACGGCTGGCACGTGCAGCGGATCGAGCCGCTCGAGAACGGCGACGTCGACGTGCACACGCTGTACGCGGCCCTGGAGGCGGCCCGGGCCGAGACCGGCCGCCCCTCGATCGTCGCGATGCGCACGGTCATCGCCTGGCCCGCCCCGAACGCGCGGAACACCGAGGCCTCCCACGGCTCGGCGCTCGGCGAGGACGAGGTCGCCGCCACCAAGCGCCTCCTGGGCTTCGACCCGGAGCAGACCTTCCAGGTCGCCGACGATGTCCTCGCCCACACCCGGACGGCCCTGGACCGGGGCGCCGAGGCGCACAACGCCTGGGACAAGCGGATCGCCGAGTGGCGTACCGCCCGGCCCGAGCGCGCCGAACTGTTCGACCGGGTCGTGGCCGGTCAGCTCCCCGAGGGCTGGGAGGACCACCTGCCGGTCTTCGAGGAGGGCAAGTCCGTCGCCACCCGCGCCGCCTCCGGCAAGGTGCTCCAGGCGCTCGGCGCCGTCCTCCCCGAGCTGTGGGGCGGCTCCGCCGACCTCGCCGGCTCGAACAACACCACCATCGACAAGACGTCTTCGTTCCTGCCGAAGGGCAATCCGCTGGCCGAGGCCGACCCGTACGGCCGAACCATCCACTTCGGCATCCGCGAGTTCTCGATGGCGGCGGAGATGAACGGCATCGCGCTGCACGGCAACACCCGTGTCTACGGCGGTACGTTCCTGGTGTTCTCCGACTACATGCGCAACGCCGTGCGGATGTCGGCCCTGATGCAGTTGCCGGTGACGTACGTGTGGACGCACGACTCCATCGGTCTCGGCGAGGACGGCCCCACCCACCAGCCGGTCGAACACCTGGCCGCCCTGCGGGCCGTTCCCGGTCTGAACGTGGTCCGTCCGGCGGACGCCAACGAGACCGCGATCGCCTGGGCCGAGATCCTCCGGCGGCACGCCACCGACCCGGCCCCGCACGGCCTCGTCCTCACCCGTCAGGGTGTACCGACGTACACGCCGAACCCGGACGCGGCGAAGGGCGGTTACGTGCTGGCGGACTCCTCCACCGCGACCCCGGAGGTCGTCCTCATCGCGACCGGTTCCGAGGTGCAGCTCGCCGTCGCGGCCCGCGAGATGCTTCAGGCCGAGGGGGTCGGCACCCGGGTGGTGTCGATGCCGTCGGTGGAGTGGTTCGAGCAGCAGCCGCGCGCCTGGCGCGACAGCGTGATTCCGCCGTCCGTGCGCGCCCGCGTCGCCATCGAGGCCGGGATCGGTCTGACGTGGTACCGGTTCACAGGAGACGCCGGACGCATCGTCTCCCTCGAACACTTCGGTGCCTCCGCCGACGCGAAGACCCTGTTCGCCGAGTACGGCTTCACCCCCGAGAACGTCGTCGCCGCGGCCCGGGAATCCTTGGCCGCCGCGCGTGGTTGATCCGACCGCCAGAAAGAAGATGATCACTGTGAGCGAAGCAACCGCGAAAGCGGGAGCACTGAAGCGCCTGTCCGACGAGGGCGTCTCGATCTGGTTGGACGACCTGTCCCGCAGGCGCATCGAGTCCGGCAACCTCGCCGAACTCGTCGAGACCCGGAACGTGGTGGGCGTGACCACCAACCCGTCCATCTTCCAGGCCGCCATCGGCTCCGGGGAGGGTTACGAGGAGCAGCTCGCCGAACTCGCCGTGCGGGGCGTGACGGTCGAGGAGGCCGTCCGGATGATGACGACCGCCGACGTGCGTGCCGCCGCCGATGTCCTGCGTTCCGTGTACACCGCGACGGAAGGCCGCGACGGCCGGGTCTCCATCGAGGTCGACCCCCGCCTCGCCCACCGCACGGCGGCCACGGTCGCCGAGGCCAAGCAGCTCGCCTGGCTGGTCGACCGGCCCAACGTGATGATCAAGATCCCGGCGACGAAGGCGGGCCTGCCGGCCATCACGGAGGTCGTCGGCCTCGGCATCAGCGTCAACGTCACGCTGATCTTCTCCCTGGAGCGCTACCGCGAGGTCATGGACGCCTACCTCGCCGGTCTGGAGAAGGCGCGGGCGGCCGGCCTCGACCTGTCCCGCATCCACTCCGTGGCCTCCTTCTTCGTCTCCCGCGTCGACTCCGAGATCGACAAGCGCCTCACCGTCCTCGGCACCGACGAGGCCCTGGCGCTGAAGGGCAAGGCCGCGCTGGCCAACGCCCGGCTCGCCTACGAGGCGTACGAGGCCGTGTTCGGCTCTGCAGCCCGCTGGACCGCCCTCGCCGGGGCGAAGGCCAACAAGCAGCGCCCGCTGTGGGCCTCGACCGGTGTGAAGGACCCGGCGTACAAGGACACCCTGTACGTGGACGAGCTGGTCGCGCCCGGCACGGTCAACACCATGCCGGAGGCCACCCTGAGCGCCACCGCGGACCACGGCCGGATCACGGGGAACACGGTCAGCGGCGGTTACGCGCAGGCCCGCGCCGACCTCGCCTCGGTGGAGCGGCTCGGCATCTCCTACGACGAGGTGGTGCAGCGCCTCGAGGACGAGGGCGTCGCCAAGTTCGAGGCGGCCTGGGACGACCTGCTGGCCGCCGTCACGAAGGCACTCGACAGCAAGGGAGTTGACGGGGAATGACCTCCGACTGGACCAACCCGCTGCGCGACGGGCGCGACCGGCGGCTGCCGCGGATCGCGGGTCCCTCCGGGCTCGTCATCTTCGGCGTCACCGGCGACCTGTCCCGCAAGAAGCTGATGCCGGCCGTCTACGACCTGGCCAACCGCGGCCTGCTGCCGCCGGGCTTCTCTTTGGTGGGCTTCGCGCGGCGCGACTGGGAGGACCAGGACTTCGCGCAGGTCGTGCACGACGCCGTCCGCGAGCACGCGCGCACCGAGTTCCGCGAGGAGGTCTGGCAGCAGCTCGCCGAGGGCATGCGGTTCATCCCCGGCGACTTCGACGACGACACGGCGTTCAAGCAGCTGCGCCAGACGGTGGACGACCTCGACGCGGCCCGCGGCACCAGTGGCAACTACGCCTTCTACCTCTCCGTACCGCCGAAGTTCTTCCCGAAGGTCGTCCAGCAGCTGAAGAAGCACGGGCTGGCGAAGGCGCGGGAGGGGTCGTGGCGGCGCGCGGTCATCGAGAAGCCGTTCGGGCGCGACCTGGCGACCGCGCGTGAGCTCAACGCGATCGTGCACGACGTGTTCGAGC
Source organism: Streptomyces sp. NPDC043427 (assembly GCF_056436655.1). Lineage (NCBI taxonomy): Bacteria > Bacillati > Actinomycetota > Actinomycetes > Kitasatosporales > Streptomycetaceae > Streptomyces > Streptomyces sp. NPDC043427. The sequence goes on from NZ_JBWKCC010000010.1 coordinate 36,393, forward strand.
CGGACCAGGTGTTCCGCATCGACCACTACCTGGGCAAGGAAACCGTCCAGAACATACTCGCGCTGCGCTTCGCCAACGAGATGTACGAGCCGATCTGGAACCGGTCGTACGTCGACCACGTCCAGATCACGATGGCCGAGGACATCGGTATCGGCGGCCGAGCGGGTTACTACGACGGCATCGGTGCCGCCCGTGACGTCATCCAGAACCACCTCCTGCAGCTGATGGCGCTCACCGCGATGGAGGAACCCATCGCGTTCGACGCCGAGGCGCTGCTCACCGAGAAGCTCAAGGTGCTGAAGTCCGTGCGGCTGCCGGAGAACCTGGGCGAGCACACCGTCCTCGCCCAGTACGCGCAGGGCTGGCAGGGCGGCGAGAAGGTGGCCGGCTACCTCCAGGAAGACGGCATCGACCCCCAGTCGAAGACCGACACGTACGCTGCCATCAAGCTGGAGGTCGACAACCGCCGCTGGGCGGGCGTCCCCTTCTATCTGCGCACCGGCAAGCGGCTGGGCCGCCGGGTCACCGAGATCGCGGTGGTTTTCAAGCGGGCGCCGCACTCGCCCTTCGACTCCACCGCCACGGAGGAACTCGGCCAGAACGCGATCGTCTTCCGCGTCCAGCCCGACGAGGGCATGACGGTCCGCTTCGGCTCCAAGGTGCCGGGCACCTCGATGGAGATCCGGGACGTGTCGATGGACTTCGCCTACGGCGAGTCCTTCACGGAGTCCAGCCCGGAGGCGTACGAGCGCCTCATCCTGGACGTGCTGCTCGGCGACGCCAACCTGTTCCCCCGGCACCAGGAAGTGGAAGAGTCCTGGAAGATCCTCGACCCGATCGAGGAGTACTGGGCGACTCACGGCAGGCCCGCGCAGTACCCCTCGGGCAGCTGGGGACCCGAGGAAGCGGACGAGATGCTCGCACGAGACGGACGGAGCTGGCGCAGGCCATGAAGATCGACCTGACCGACACCACGGCAAGCAAGATCAACAAGGCGCTGGTGCAGGGTCGCCGCGCCATCGGGACCCCCGCCGTGGGCATGGTCCTGACGATGGTGATCGTCACGGACGAGGAGAACGCCTACGACGCGATCAAGGCCGCCGAGGAGGCCTCGCACGAGCACCCCTCGCGCACCCTGGTCGTCATCAAGCGGCACGCCCGCACCCCGCGCGACCGCACCACCTCCCGCCTCGACGCGGAGGTGCGGGTGGGCGCCGACGCGGGCACCGGCGAGACGGTCATCCTCAGGACGTACGGCGAGGTGTCCGACCACGCCGACTCCGTGGTGCTGCCACTGCTGCTGCCGGACGCGCCGGTGGTCGTGTGGTGGCCGGTGGGCGCGCCCGAGGTGCCCTCGAAGGACCCGCTGGGCGCGCTCGCGCAGCGCAGGATCACCGACCTGTACGCGGTGGACAACGCGCTCGACGTGCTTCGGTCGCGCGTGCGCTCGTACGCGCCGGGTGACACCGACCTGGCCTGGACCCGGCTGACGCCGTGGCGCTCGATGCTGGCCGCGGCCCTGGACCAGGCCCGGGCGCGGATCGTCTCCGCGGCGGTGGAGGCCGAGGCCGAGAACCCGGCCGCCGAGCTGCTCGCCCGCTGGCTGGAGGCCCGCCTCGGCGTCACGGTCGACCGGGTCGTCACCGCGGGCCCGGTCGTCACGGCCGTGCGTCTCGGCACCGAGAACGGCGAGATCGTCATCGACCGCCCCGAGGGGCCGCTCGCCACGCTCTCCCTGCCGGGCCAGCCGCCGCGCACCCTCGCGCTGAAGGTCCGCACCACCTCCGAACTCATCGCCGAGGAGCTCAGGCGCCTCGACGCCGACGAGATGTACGCCGTCGCCCTGCGCGGCGAGGGCACCAAGGAGACCGTCTGAGATGGCTGAGACGCCTGTGAACCCCCTGCTCACCCGGCGGCCCGAGTGGACCGCCCTGGAGGACCACCGCGCCGAGTGGAACGCGCATCTGCGGGATCTGTTCGCGGCGGACCCGGGGCGTGCCGAACGGTACGTGGTGCGCGTCGGTGACCTGCGCATCGACTACTCCAAGCACCTCGTCACCGACGAGACGCTCGCCATGCTCCAGGAACTGGCCACCGCCACCGACGTGTTCGGGCTGCGCGACGCCATGTTCCGTGGCGAGAGGATCAACACCACCGAGGACCGCGCCGTGCTGCACACCGCGCTGCGCGCCGCGCGTGAGGCGGTGATCGAGGTCGACGGCGAGAACGTGGTCCCCAAGGTCCACGCGGTGCTCGACAAGATGAGCGAGTTCGCGCAGCGGGTCCGCTCCGGCGAGTGGACCGGCCACACGGGCCGCCGGATCCGCAACGTCGTCAACATCGGCATCGGCGGCTCCGACCTGGGCCCGGCGATGGCGTACGAGGCGCTGCGGGCGTACACCGACCGGTCGTTGACGTTCCGGTTCGTCTCGAACGTGGACGGCGCCGACCTCCACGAGGCTGTTCGGGACCTGGACCCGGCGGAGACGCTGTTCATCGTCGCCTCCAAGACCTTCACCACGATCGAGACGATCACCAACGCCACCTCGGCCCGCGCCTGGCTGCTGAACGGCCCCGACGGCCTCGGCGAGGAGAAGGCGGTCGCCAAGCACTTCGTGGCGCTGTCGACGAACGCCGAGAAGGTCGCCGGGTTCGGCATCGACGTGGACAACATGTTCGAGTTCTGGGACTGGGTCGGCGGCCGTTACTCCTACGACTCCGCCATCGGCCTGTCCCTGATGATCGCCATCGGCCCGGACCGCTTCCGTGAGATGCTCGACGGCTTCCGCATCGTCGACGAGCACTTCCTGAACGCCCGCGCCGAGGCCAACGCCCCCTTGCTGCTGGGCTTGTTGGGCGTCTGGTACGACAACTTCTTCGACGCGCAGACGCACGCCGTACTGCCCTACAGCCACTACCTGTCCAAGTTCACCGCCTACCTCCAGCAGCTGGACATGGAGTCCAACGGCAAGTCGGTGGACCGTGACGGCAACCCGGTGCAGTGGCAGACCGGTCCGGTGGTGTGGGGCACGCCCGGCACCAACGGGCAGCACGCCTACTATCAGTTGATCCACCAGGGCACGAAGCTCATCCCGGCCGACCTGATCGGCTTCGCGCGTCCCGTCGCCGACCTGAGCGACGAACTGGGGGCGCAGCACGACCTGTTGATGGCCAACCTGTTCGCGCAGGGGCAGGCGCTCGCGTTCGGCAAGACCGCCGACGAGGTGCGCGCGGAGGGTGTGGCCGAGGAGCAGGTCGCGCACCGCACCTTCAAGGGCAACCACCCGACGACCACGATCCTCGCGCGCGAGCTGACCCCGTCGGTCCTCGGCCAGCTCATCGCCCTTTACGAGCACAAGGTGTTCGTGCAGGGCGCGATCTGGAACATCGACTCCTTCGACCAGTGGGGCGTGGAGCTCGGGAAGGTCCTCGCCAAGCGGGTCGAACCCGCGCTCACCGACGGCGCCGACGTCCCCGGCCTGGACTCCTCCACCACCGCCCTCGTGGCCGCCTACCGTGAACTGAAGGAAGTGCACTGATCATGCAGATCGGACTCATCGGCCTCGGCAAGATGGGCGGCAACATGCGCGAGCGGATCCGCCGCGCCGGCCACACCGTCATCGGCTACGACCGCAACCCCGAGCTCTCCGACGTGGCCAGCCTCGCCGAACTGGTCGACAAGCTCGAAGCCCCGCGTGTGGTCTGGGTGATGGTCCCGGCCGGCGCCGCGACCCAGTCCGTCGTCGACGAGCTCGGCGGCCTGCTCCAGCCCGGCGACACCGTCGTCGACGGCGGCAACTCCCGCTGGACGGACGACGAGAAGCACGCCGAGGAGCTCGGTGCCCGGGGCGTCGGCTTCGTGGACGCGGGCGTCTCCGGCGGTGTGTGGGGCCTGCAGAACGGCTACGCCCTCATGGTCGGCGGCGACAAGGAGCACGTCGACCGCCTCCGGCCGATCTTCGAGGCGCTCAAGCCGGAGGGCCCGTACGGCTACGTCCACGCGGGCAAGGTCGGCGCCGGGCACTTCTCGAAGATGGTCCACAACGGCATCGAGTACGCCATGATGCAGGCGTACGCCGAGGGCTGGGAGCTGCTGGAGAAGATCGACTCCGTGACCGACGTGCGCGAGGTGTTCCGCTCCTGGCAGGACGGCACGGTCATCCGTTCCTGGCTGCTCGACCTCGCGGTCAACGCCCTCGACCAGGACGAGCACCTGGAGCAGCTGCGCGGGTTCGCGCAGGACTCCGGTGAGGGCCGCTGGACGGTGGAGGCCGCCATCGACAACGCGGTGCCGCTGCCGGCGATCACGGCGTCCCTGTTCGCGCGGTTCGCCTCCCGTCAGGACGACTCCCCGCAGATGAAGATGGTCGCGGCGCTGCGCAACCAGTTCGGCGGTCACGCCGTCGAGTCGACGAAGTCCACGAACTCGGCGAAGGAGTAGTCCGGCCGTGGGGGATCTTCTTCTGGTCCGCCACGGTGAGACGGAGTGGAGCGTGTCGGGACAGCACACCAGCTGGACCGACCTGCCCCTCACCCAGCACGGCGAGGAACAGGCCAAGTCCCTCGCTCCACTTCTGTCCGCCCGGACCTTCGCCCTGACACTCACCAGCCCGCTGCACCGCGCGGTCCGCACCGCCGAGCTCGCGGGCCTCACCGATGCCGTACCCGAACCCGGCCTGCACGAGTGGGACTACGGCGGCTACGAGGGCATCACCACGGTCGACATCCACCGCACCCGCCCCGACTGGGACCTGTGGATCGACGGCACCCCGCCCGGCCCGGACGGCCACCCCGGCGAGTCACCGGAGGAGGTCGGACTGCGCGCCGACCGCGTGCTGTCCCGCGTCGAGTCGGCGCTCGAGGACGGCGACGTCGTCCTGGTCGCCCACGGCCACTTCCTCAGGGTCCTGACGGCCCGCCGCCTCGGACTCCCGCCCGCCGAGGGCCGGTTGTTCCAGCTGGCGACCGCCACGGTCAGCCGCCTGTCGACGGAACACGGGCGGCCCGTGATCGCGGAGTGGAACACGCCCGCCTGAGGGGCGGCGCCACGGTAGGTTGCTCCAAGGAGGCCCTCATGCAGCCACTTGATCTGGTGAAGGAACTCAAGGACGCCTATCGGCCCCCGGTGGGCAGGGCGGTGCTCGCGCGGATCCCGGACCTCAACTACCTGATGATCGACGGCAAGGGCGACCCCAACACGTCCGACGACTACCGCGCGGCGGTCGAGGCGCTGTACACGGCGTCGTATGCCCTGAAGTTCACGATCAAACGGGGCGCGTCCGGGCTCGACTACAAGGTCATGCCGTTGGAGGGCCTGTGGTGGGTGCCGGACATGGCCGAGTTCTCCGTCGAGCGCAAGCAGGACTGGCAGTGGACGATGATGATCGCCCAACCGCCTGCCGTGACAGCGGAGTTGGTGACGGAGACACTCGGCACCGAAAAGCTCCGCAAGAAGGCCGAGGCGCTCCCCCGGCTCCGGTTCTCGCCGTTCGCCGAAGGGCTCGTGGCCCAGATCATGCACGTGGGTCCGTACGCGGCCGAGGCACCGACGGTCGCCGCCCTGCACGGCTTCATCGCCGAACAGGGATACGCACTGTCCGGCAAGCACCACGAGATCTACCTCCGCGACCCCCGGCGCACCGCACCCGAACGGCTCAGGACGGTGATCCGGCAGCCGGTCGGGGACACGGTGTGACCATCAGCCGCTGAACGACGGGCTCAGCGCGCCAAGACGCGCCACCTCCCCGACGAGGACAAGGTCACGTATCCGTGCCGCGGGAGCCGCAGGCTGCCGCTCTGGTCGACGGCCGAGGTGAGACGGACGAGCTGTTCGCCGCCGTCGGCCGGGGTGTAGGTGAGCGTTCCCGGGACGTCGACGAAGTCGTAGCGCAGGACCGGGGCGTACTCGTAGTACGGCTTGGGTGCGAAGTAGCCGAAGGTCCCGGTGCCCTTCACCTCGGTGGCCTCGGCGGGGAGCGGCGGTACGGCGTCGGCCTCCACCACCCGCAGCTTCCAGCCGCTGAAGCCGCCGGCGCCCTCCCGGTAGCGGATGCGGCGGACTCCGACGGCGTCGCAGTCGGCGGGCAGCACGAGGTGTGAGGGGCCGCGTCGGCGGATTCTGGCGAGGGGTTTTCTGACGCGCTGTCGGTACGAACTCGTCCGTATCGCGACCAGTTCGAAGTCGGACGTGATGCCCCCGCGGAACTCCACCGGGACGGGCGTACCGGTTCCGGCTCCGGGGATGTCGACGGTCCGGTCACGCCACCCCGACCAGGCACCGCCCCGCGTGTCCTCGCCCATCGGTCCTCCTCCTGACGGCCGTCGTCCGTGACAGGTGGGACATCGTGGCATTGACAGCCGTAGGCGGTCACGTCAGAGTCCCCGCTGATGGAGATCAACGAGCTGACACCGGCCGAACAGCGCCTCTGGCGGGCCTTCGCCACCGGTGCCGAGGTGGACTTCCGTGATGGTAGCCACGAGTGGGGCGCTGAGCGGACCGTCCGGGCGCAGGTGTTGCGGGCACTGCTGCTCAACGGGCCCCATGAACCGGGGGAGATAGCGGCCCTCAAGATCAGGGGAGCCCTCGTCACGGGCTCGTTGGAGCTGAGGTACGCGGCGGTGGACAGCGTGATCCACCTGACCCACTGCCGTTTCGAGGCCGCCCCCGACTTCATCGGTGCCCACCTGCGCTACCTCAGCCTGCGCGACTCCGAGATGCCCGGCCTGTCGGTGACCCGGGCCCGGATCGACGGCAGCCTGCGGCTGACGCGGTGCCGGTTCGGCGGGCCGGTGCGGCTGGACGGGGCACAGATCGCGGGCGCGCTGTTCCTGGAGGGTGTGGAGGTCGACGTGGAGGCGCCCACCCATCCCGTGCTCCAGCTCAACCAGATCACCGTCGACGACGACCTGTGCGCCCGGGGTCTGCGCGCGCACGGTCTGATCCGGCTCGACGGCGCCGGCGTGGCCGGCTCGCTCGACCTGGAGGACGCCGAGTTGAGCAACCCCGGCGCCCAGGTGCTCGATGCGGAGGCCGTCGAGATCGGTGCCAACCTGCTGGGCCGACGGCTGCGCGCCCAGGGCCGGATCGACCTGCGCGGCGCCCGGATACCGGGCCGCGTGGATCTGCTGGACGCCCACCTGTCCAACCCCGGCGGCACCGCCCTGCGGGCCAGCAGTTGTGTGATCGGCGAGTTCTGGCTGCGCCGGGGCCCTCGGGTCGAGGGGCTGCTGAACCTGCGCCGGTCCGAGATCAACCAGCTCGACGTGGAGCCGGAGATGCTGCCCGACCAGGTGCGGCTGCTCGACCTCACCTACACCTTCCTCACCCCGCACGAGCCCGCCGAACGCCGGCTGCCGATGCTGGAGCGCGACGGCGAGGGGTTCGACCCGCACGCCTACGAGCAGTTGACGACCGCGTACCGCCGGATCGGCGACGACCAGGCCGCCCGGCTCGTCCAACTCGCCAAGCAGCGCCGCCGCCGGTCCACGCTCCCCTGGTACGGCCGCGTGTGGGGCCACCTCCAGGACGCGGCCGTCGGCTACGGTTTCCGCCCGCTGCGCGCCGCCGTCTGGCTGCTGTCCCTGCTCGCCGTCGGCTCGGTCGCGTACGCCACGCACCACCCGCCCGCGCTCAAGGCGTCCGAGGCGCCCCGCTTCGACCCGGTCTTCTACACCCTCGACCTGCTGCTGCCGGTGATCTCCTTCGGGCAGGAGTCCGCGTTCGCCCCGACCGGCTGGTACCAGACGCTGTCGTACGTCCTCATCGTCACCGGCTGGATCCTGGCCACGACGGTCGTCGCGGGCGTGACCAGGACCGTCAGCCGGCAGTGAGGCGGCGGGTCAGCGGGCCGCGTGCTGGGCGGCCAGTCTCACCTGTGCGTTCGCGGCGCCGTAGCCCTGGTAGCCGCCGTCGCGCTGGACGAGTTCGAAAAAGACCCTGCCGACGGTGTGGGTGTAGCAGTGCCGGAACACACCCCGTGCGTCCCGGTCGTAGAGGATGCCGAGTTCGCGATACGTCTCCAGCTCGCCCTCGGCGAACTCGAAGCGGGCCGCGAGGTCGTCGTAGTAGTTGGCGGGGATCGACAGCAGGCGGCCACCGGCCCCGGTGAAGCGGCGGGCCGCGGCGACCACGTCGTCGGTGGCCAGCGCGATGTGCCGGGCCTGCGCGGTGTCGTCACCGGGCGAGGCGCCGACCGTGAGCGGGATCCGGACGCTGCCGTCGGCGTTGGTGACCGCGCGGCTGCGCAGCAGACCGTACGGGTCGGCGACGTCCACGCTCTCCTGGGCGTCGAGGCCGAGGACGCCGCGGTGGAAGAGGACGGCTTCGTCGTAGTGGTGCCAGGGCTGGGTGAGGGAGAGGTGGTCGATCCGGACCGTACCCCCGACGACCGCGGGAGCCCGCGTGACGTCCTCGAAGTCCGCCCGCCAGTTCGGCAACCCCGGCCGGCCCGTCGCGCACAGGAAGAGCTCCGTGCCGTCGGGGGCGGCGACGGCGTCGAGCGGGGCGTCCTCGGGGGCGCGGCGGCGCGGCAGGACGGGGGCGAGCAGGGCCTCGGCGCGGCGGGCGGCGGCGGACGGGTCCGGTGACTCCAGGCCGATCGCGGCGAGGCAGGTGCCGTCGATGGGGGTCCCCCCGCTCGAGCGACACCGCGAGTGAGGGACGGCGGCCGGGCCGGTGTTGACCAGGACCCGGGCCTCGCCCTGCTCCCACAGCTCGACGGGCTTGCCACGGTGGCGGGCGGTGCGGGTGAGGCCGAGCGCGGTGAGGAGGGCGGAGACGGGTGCGGCGTCGGGCGTGACCAGCTCGACGAAGGCGATGCCGGTGGGGGCGGTGGGCGCGGGCAGGGCGGCGAGACCGACCTCCTCCCCGAGCACGAGCAGTGAACGGCGGGCGTCCACGGCGGTCGGGCCGGCCTCGGCCTGCCGGAACACGTCGTTGAAGACCTCCAGGGAGAGCGGCCCGTCGTAGCCGGCGCGCAGCACGTGTCGTACGAGCCCGGCGACGTCGAAGCCGCCCTGGCCGGGGAAGCATCGGTGGTGCCGGCTCCACTGCAGGACGTCCATGGCGAGCAGCGGGGCGTCGGCCAGCTGGAGGAAGAAGATCTTCTCGCCGGGGATGTCCTCGATGCCCGCGAGGTTTTCCGGGTCGGAGGTCCGGGACAGGATGTGGAAGCTGTCCAGGCAGGTGCCGAGCGCCGGGTGGTCTGCGGTGTCGACGATGCGCCAGGCGTGGTCGTACGTGCTGACGTGGCGTCCCCAGGCGAGCGCCTCGTATGCGACGCGGACGCCGAACTCCTGCGCCAGGTCGGCGAGTCGGCTCAGCTGCTCGGCGGCGAGCGCGTCGTCGTCGACGGCGCGCGGATGGACGCTGGAGCAGACGAGGACGGTGTCCGCGCCGAGCCTGCCCATGAGCTCGAACTTGTGGCGGGCGCGGCGCAGGTTGCGGGCGAACTCGTCGGCGGGCACGGCCTCGATGTCCCGCATCGGCTGGTACAGGTCGATGCCGAGGCCGAGGTCGGCGCAGCGGACGCGGATCTCCTCCGGGGTGAGGGGGCTCGCGAGCAGGTCGTTCTCGAAGATCTCGACACCGTCGAAGCCGGCCCGGGCGGCCGCGGTGAGCTTCTCGGTGAGGGATCCGCTCAGGGAGACGGTGGCGATGGACGTGCGCACCTCGGTACCTCTCTGTCCTGGTCTCTATTTGGGGGCCTTCACGGCCCCGGCCAGCTCGGCGAACACGGCGAGCATCCGTGCGCTGTCGGGTTCCCGGCCGGTGAACAGACGGAACGCGTCGACGGCCTGGAAGACGGCCATGCCGCCACCGTCGAGGGTGGCGCAGCCCAGCGCGCCGGCGGTGCGCAGCAGCTCGGTCTCCAGCGGCCGGTAGACCACGTCGGCGACCCACAGCCGGGGGTGCAGCAGCTCGGCGGGCAGGGGCAGTCCGGGGTGGGCGGCCATGCCCGTGGGGGTCGCGTTGACGAGGCCGCCGACGCCGTGGGACTCGGCGAGGAGGCGGGGCAGGTGGTCCAGGGCCGCGGCGGCCGCCCGGTCCGCGCCGAAGCTCCGGTTCAGGGACGCGGCGAGGGCGGCGGCCCGCTCGGGCAGCGCGTCGACGACGGTGACCCGTTCGGCGCCGAGGGTGAGCGTGGCGTGCGCGACGGCCGCGCCCGCGCCGCCGGCGCCCAGCTGCACGACCCGCTCCAGCGGTACGTCGGGCAGGCCGCGCGCGAAGGAGGCGGCGAAGCCGGTGACGTCGGTGTTGTGGCCGACCGCGCGTCCGCCGTCGAAGACGACGGTGTTGACCGCGCCGAGCGCCTCGGCCTGCGGGGAGAGCGCGTCGAGATGCGGGACGACCAGCTGCTTGCAGGGGTGGGTGATGTTCAGCCCGTCGAAGCCCAGGTCCCGGGCGGCCCGCACCAGGTCGCCCACCGCCTCGGGCGGGACCCCGAGCGTGTCGATGTCGATCAGCCGGTAGAGGTAGCGCAGGCCCTGCCGGTCCGCCTCGCGCTGATGCAGCGCCGGGCTCAGGGAGGGGCCGATACCGGAGCCGATCAGCCCGACGAGATACGAGTCCTTGGGCACATGGCCTCCCGAGCCGCTCAACAATGTACGAACTGGTGAGTTAGTCATAGCAGCCGGAACGCGCTCCTGGGAACCCCTCTCCGGGTGACGCACACGTGCCGGGCCTCCCCCACGGCCGGGCTTCTACAATCACCGGCACAGGCCCTACGCCCGAAGGAACCCGATGACCAGCGTCGACGAACCGGCAGCATCGAACGGGCGCATCCGTGACGCCGCCCGCACCCAGGCCGAGATCCTCGACGTCGCCACGCAGGAGTTCGCCCGGGCCGGCTACGACGGGGCCCGCATGGACGAGATCGCCGCCCGCACCCGCACCACCAAGCGGATGATCTACTACTACTTCGGCGGCAAGGAACAGCTGTTCACGGCCGTCCTGGAGCGGGCGTACGGCGTGATCCGCGAGGCCGAGCAGAGCCTCGACGTCGACCACCTCGACCCCGTCGCGGCCATCCGGCGCCTGGCCGAGCTCACCTTCGACCACCATGAGCGGCACCCTGACTTCATCCGCCTGGTCAGCATCGAGAACATCCACGGCGCGGAGCACATCGCGGCCTCCGAGAAGCTCGGCAGGATCGGCTCGCCCGCACTCGACGTGATCCGCCGGATCCTGGCGTCGGGCCGGGAGTCCGGCCTGTTCACGGCCGACGTCGACGCCGTCGACCTGCACGCGATGATCAGCTCGTTCTGCTTCTTCCGGGTCGCCAACCGGCACACCTTCGGCGCGCTGTTCGGCCGTGACCTGGTGGACCCGGCCCAGCGCGAGCACTACCGCGCCATGCTGGGCGACATGGTGATCGCCTACCTGACGGCCGAGCGCTCAGCGCAGTGAGCGCGCCGTGCGCGACCTCTTGACACCCGGGGAAACGACGGCGCACCATCCCACCCACCGCGACTAACTACCCAGTGGGTTAATTAGCCGAGATCCGGCACCTCCCCCTCCGCTCACAAGGAGCACGCCGTGTCCGTCCCCGCCGCATCCCCGCCCACGGGCCAGCCGAAGAAAGCCGCCACGGCGGCCTGGATCGGCAGCGCCCTGGAGTACTACGACTTCTTCGTCTACGGCAGTGCCGCCGCGCTGATCTTCCCCGAGATCTTCTTCGACGAGTCCGACCCGGCGACCGCCACCCTGCTGTCGCTGGCCACCTTCGGGGTCGCGTACGCCGCCCGTCCCGTCGGCGCCCTGTTCCTCGGGCACTTCGGCGACCGGGCCGGCCGTAAGAAGATCATGGTCTTCACGCTGATCCTCATGGGGCTGTCGACCTTCCTCATCGGCTGTCTGCCCACACGCGCCCAGGCCGGCACCCTCGCTCCCGCCCTGCTGGTCCTGTGTCGTGTGCTGCAGGGGATCTCGGCAGCGGGCGAGCAGGCCAGCGCCAACTCCATGACCCTGGAACACGCGCCACCGCACCGGCGCGGCTTCTTCACCAGCTTCACGCTCAGCGGCACCCAGGGCGGACAGCTCCTCGCCACGCTGGTCTTCATCCCGGTCGCCGCGCTCCCCGACGACCAACTGCTGTCCTGGGGCTGGCGGATCCCGTTCTGGCTGAGCGTCGCCGTCGCGGTCGTGGGCTACGTCATCCGGCGCACCCTGGAGGAGACCCCGGTCTTCGCCGAGCAGCAGGCCTCGGGCAAGGGCGTCGCCAAGCTGCCGCTGGCGGTGCTGCTGCGCGAGCACTGGGCGGATGTGCTGCGGGTGATCGCGGGGGCGCTCATCGCCTCGGTCAGCACGATCTTCACGGTGTGGGCGCTGGCGTACGCGACGAGCGACTCCGTCGGGATGAGCCGCTCCTCGATGCTGTGGGTGGGCGCGCTGGCCAATCTCGTCGCGCTGGCAGCGATCCCCCTGTGGGCCACGCTGTCGGACCGCGTCGGCCGGCGTCCGGTGTACCTGATCGGCGCCGCGGGCAGCGCGGTGGCGATGTTCGCCTACCTCTGGGCGATCTCGACCGGCTCCTACCCCCTGACCCTCCTGCTGGGCCTCGTCGCCTTCGGTGTCGTCTACAGCGCCGCGAACGGCGTGTGGCCCTCCTTCTACGGCGAGATGTTCCCGACCCGCGTTCGGCTGTCCGGCATGGCCGTCGGCACGCAGATCGGCTTCGCCGTCGCCGGCTTCGCGGTCACCTTCGCCGCGCAGATCGCCGGCCCGGACGGCGACGACTGGTCGGCGGTGGGCCTGTTCACCGCGGCCCTGTGCGTCCCGCCGGTCGTCGCCGCGCTGTCGGCCCGCGAGACCGCGACGGTACCGACGGAGCGACTCGGCGAGGGGGCACGGCGGGAGGAGTCCCAGGCGGAGACGGTGACGGCCTGACCGCTCCACGAACGAAGCCTTGGCGCCGGGGGTTCCCCACCCCTCGGCGCCCGCCTACTGGTTGGACCAGCCCCGTCGGCACAGCACCAGCCTGTACCCGTCGGGGTCCTCGATCGTCACACCCCACTCGTTCCAGTACGGGTTGGGCGACTCGACCCGCTTCCCGCCGTGCTCCTCGAGGCGGGCCACCAGATCCTCCGGCACGGGCCCGTCGACGTACACGACGAGGAGATCCTCCTCGGTGGGCCGGGGTTCGACGGGGTGGGCCGCCTCGTGCACGAGTTCCAGATGCCAGTCGGCGTCCGGCCACCCCACCATGAGCAGATCGTGCTCCCCGGGCTCCGCCCCGCCCTCGGCCCGCCATACGACCCCCAGCCCCAGCCCCTCCACCCAGAACCGCTCGGCCGCGGCGAGGTCGCGGGAAGGACGGGCGACGCGGATGTGACTGCGACCGTCGACGGGCATGAGGGCCTCTCCTCTTCGTCCAGGGCGTTGCCCGGTCAGCGTAGGCTCGGGAGAGGCCGCAGACATCGGCCGTTGGTCGTGGGACGACATCGGGCGTTGGTCGTGGGGCCGGGGGCCTAAGACTGGGGAGGGGAAAGGGGAGTACCCACTCCTTTCCACTCTCAACGTATAGCGCACCGGGGGGCTTGCGGCAAGACCCCCGTCGTGCCGCAGAATTGCCCGCCTGAAGTCATGACCTGCGGAAACGGGAGTCGCTCAGTGCGTGTGTTGTTGTCGACGTATGGGTCGCGAGGGGACGTCGAACCACTAGTGGGGCTCGCGGTGAGGTTACGGGAACGCGGTGCGGAGGTGCGGGTGTGCGCGCCACCGGATGAGGACTTCGCGCAGCGGTTGGGTGGTGTGGGCGTGCCACTGGTGCCCGTCAGCCGGTCGGCGCGGGCGTGGACGAAGGAGGCACCGCAGGCGTCGGGCCTGCCCCAGCGCGCGGCCGAGGTGATCGCCGGGCAGTTCGACGCGGTCACCGCGGCGGCCGCGGGATGCGACGTGCTGGTGGCGACCGGGATGATGCCGGCCGCGGCCGGTGCGCTGTCGGTGGCCGAGATGCTGGGCATCCGCTCCGTGTCCGTGACCTTCCAGCAGCTGACGCTGCCGGCGCCGCACCGTCGGCCGCTGGCGTATCAGGGGCGGCCGTTCCCGCCTGAGGTGACCGACAACCGGGTGCTGTGGGACCTGGACGCCGAGAGTATCGACGCGTTGTTCGGCGAGGCGCTCAACACGAACCGGGCGGCGGTCGGCCTGCCCCCCGTGGACCACGTCCGCGCATACGTCATCGGCGACCGGCCGTGGCTGGCGACCGACCCGGTCCTGGACCCGTGGCGGGAGACGCCGGACCTCGACGTCGTCCAGACCGGCGCGTGGACCCTGCCGGACGAGCGCCCGCTCCCGGCCGAGTTGGCTGCGTTCCTGGACGCCGGCGCGCCACCGGTGTACGTGGGCTTCGGCAGTATGCCGATGCACGCCTCGACGGACGTCGCACAGGTGGCCATCGAGGCGGTCCGCGCACAGGGCCGCCGCATCGTCGTCGGGAGCGGCTGGGCCGACCTTGCCCTGGTCGACGGTCAGGACGACTGCTTCGCCGTCGACGAGGCCAACCATCAGGCGCTGTTCCGCCGGGTGGCCGCGGTCGTGCACCACGGCGGCGCGGGCACCACGACAACGGCGACCGGGGCCGGCGCGCCTCAGGTGGTGGTCCCCCAGTCGGCGGACCAGCCGTACTGGGCAGGCCGGGTGGCCGACCTGGGCATCGGCGCGGCACACGACGGGCCGACCCCGACCTTCGCGTCCCTGTCGGCGGCGCTCGCGACAGCCTTGACCCCCGAGACCCGCGCGCGAGCGAGGGCGGTCGCCGACGAGATCCGCACCGACGGCGCGGCGGTGGCCGCCGAGTTGCTGTTCGACATGGTCGGACGGGAGAAGCCGCCCGTGCCCGCGTGAACCGCCCGGGATCGCCGAAACGGACCGATCCGACCCGACCCAGACCGGACCGCACCGGCGCCGGAGCCGGATGTCCTGCCGTGCGCCACGGCCGCAACAGCGGCCTCATCATCGGAGCTGATGACGTGACCCCCCTGCCCACCAGTGCCTTCGACCTCCCCGACCGCCTCTCCCCCAAGGCCGACCCGAAGCTGATCGCCGGCGACGAGCAGCACTTCGCGGCCATCGCGGAGTGTCTCGAGCAGTCGATCGCCGAACTGTCCGACCGCCTCGACGCGGAGCGCAGGGCGCCCGGCGGCCTGGGCCGGCAGGCGATGGACCGGGACACGGAGATCCACCGGCTGACCGCGCGGCTGCGCGCGCTGCGCCGCTTCGGTCTGGACCTGTGTCTCGGGCACATGGTCGGCGCGGACGACGCCGAGCCCGTGTACGTAGGGCGGCTCGGCCTGACGGACAGCGAGGGCCGCCGACTGCTGGTCGACTGGCGCTCCCCAGCGGCCGAGCCGTTCTTCGGAGCCACCCACGCCAACCCGATGGGCCTGGCGAGCCGCCGCAGGTACCGCTGGACCCGCGGCCGCATCAGCGACTACTGGGACGAGGTGTTCACCTCGGACGGGGTCGTCGGGCACGCCGCGCTCGACGACCAGTCCGCCTTCATCGCCAGCCTGGGCAGCGACCGTTCGCCACGGATGCGTGACGTGCTCGGCACCATCCAGGCCGACCAGGACGCCATCATCCGCGCGGGCTCCCGCGGCGCTCTCGTTGTCGACGGCGGTCCCGGTACGGGGAAGACCGTCGTCGCCCTGCACCGTTCCGCCTATCTCCTCCACTCCGAGCCGCGTCTCGGTCACCGCCGGGGTGGTGTGCTGTTCGTCGGTCCGCACCGGCCCTACCTGGCCTACGTCGCCGACGTCCTCCCCAGCCTCGGCGAGGAGGGCGTGCAGACCTGCACCCTGCGGGACCTCGTGGCCGAGGGAGCCGCGGCGACGGTCGAGGCCGACCCGGAGGTGGCCCGCCTGAAGTCGTCCGCGGACCTGGTGAAGGCGATCGAGAGGGCCGTCGCGTTCTACGAGGAGCCGCCCGCCAAGGGGATGACGGTCACGACCCACTGGTCCGACGTGCGGCTGACCGCCGACGACTGGGCTGTGGCGTTCGAGGCGGCGGAGCCGGGCACCCCGCACAACGAGGCGCGCGAACAGGTCTGGGAGGAACTGCTGACCATCCTGATGGACAAGCACGACGGCGACGCCCCGCCCGCCCTGCTGCGAAAGTCGCTGCTGCAGAACAGGGAACTGGCGGCGGCGTTCCACCGCGCGTGGCCGCTGCTCGAAGCGGCCGACCTGGTCGGAGACCTGTGGACGGTGCCCGCCTACCTGCGGATGTGCGCTCCCTGGCTCGGGCCCGACGAGGTGTCGCTGCTGCAGCGCCCGCAGGCCCAGGCCTGGACGGTGTCAGACCTGCCGCTGCTGGACGCGGCTCGGCAGCGGCTCGGCGACCCGGAGGCGGCGAGGCGCACGCGCCGGCACAAGGCCGTCCTCGCCGCCCAGCGCGAGCGCATGGACCAGGTCGTCGACAACCTGATCCGGGCCGTGGCCGACTCCGGCGCCGACGGAGACGACGGCGAAGGCCTGGTGACGATGCTGCGCGGCGAGGACGCCAAGGTCAGTCTGGTCGACGACGCCGAACTGCCCGTCGCCGACCCGGACCTGCTCGCCGGCCCGTTCGCGCACGTCGTGGTGGACGAGGCGCAGGAACTGACCGACGCGGAGTGGCAGATGCTGCTGCTGCGGTGCCCGTCCCGCAGCTTCACGATCGTCGGGGACCGCGCGCAGGCCAGGCACGGCTTCACGGAGTCGTGGCGGGAACGGCTGAAGCGGGTCGGGCTCGACCGGATCAACCTGACCTCACTGAGCGTCAACTACCGTACGCCGGAGGAGATCATGGCGGAGGCCGAGCCGGTCATCCGGGCCGTGCTCCCGGACGCCAACGTGCCGGCCTCCATCCGCAGCAGCGGGGTCCCCGTCCTCCACGGCTCCGCCTCGGATCTGAACTCGGTCCTCGACACCTGGCTCGCCGCGCACGCCGAGGGGATCGCCTGTGTCATCGGCGATCCCACGTTCCGGCCGGCGACGTCCCGCGTCCGCTCGCTGACCCCGCAGCTGACGAAGGGCCTCGAGTTCGACCTGGTCGTCCTCATCGACCCGGAGGAGTTCGGCAAGGGCGTCGAAGGGGCGGTCGACCGGTATGTCGCGATGACCCGCGCGACCCGGCAACTGGTCGTCCTCAGCAGCTCCTGACGTCGCGCACGCGTACGCGCACTGAACGTCAGAAATACGTTGCCCTCCGACAACCAGTCGTCCTACGGTCTCGATCATGCTGCCTCCGGTGGAAACAGACGAAGAGTGGGACGCGGTCGTTCCCGACGAGACGGTGATGCGGGCGGGGGCGGAGGACCTCTGCGGGCGCCTCGGTCTGGCGGGCGCACCGCTGACCCGCTTCCCGGACGGGTCGCAGCCGGTCTACGCCGTCGGTGACGACCTCGTCCTCAAACTGTTCCCCGGAACCGCCGCGCGGGACGGCCTCGCCGAAGGCCGTGTGCTGTCCCATCTCCACGGTCTGCTGCCGGTGCCGACGCCACGGGTGGAGGACTTCGGGGCGTACGAGAACGGCTGGCGGTACGTCCTGATGTCGCGGCTTCCCGGCGAGAACCTCGCCCACGCCTGGAAGCGCGTACCGCAGGCCGACCGTGAACGGCTCGTCGCCGACATCGGCCGGCTTCTCGCCGTACTCCACTCCCTTGACCCCACTCCGCTGGAGGACGTGCTGGGGCCCGGCAGCTGGGGCGCCTTCACGGACCGCCGTCGCCGAGAAGCCGTGGAACGGCAGCGCGGACACGGGCTGCCGGCCGTCTGGCTGGAGCAGATCCCGGAGTTCCTCGCCGCGGTCCCCCTGCCGCCCGCTCCGCGCCGCTCCCTGCTGCACACCGAGATCATGCGGCAGCACTTCCTCGTCGACCCCGACGGGTGGCGTCTGACGGGGCTCTTCGACTTCGAGCCGGCCATGATCGGCGACCGCGCGTACGACTTCGTCGGGGTCGGCCTGTTCGTCACCCGGGGCGACCCGAAACTGATGGGCCGCCTCGCCAACGCGTACGGACACGCCTTCGAGCCGAGGGTGCTGCTCGCGTACACGCTGCTGCACGTGTACAGCAACCTCCCTTGGTACATGCGGGAACTGGGCACCCCCACCGAGGAAACACTGCTCGCGCTGGCCCGGACGTGGTTCCGCACGGCGTGACCGCGATGGTCAGCCCTCCTTCCAGACCAGGACCTTCAGCACCGCGCTGGTGACCCGCACCGGCACCGTCTCGAAGGCCTTCAGCCGGATGCGCATCTGGCGGCCGGAGCCGATGCGACCGGTGATCGGTAAGGTGCCGAACGTCTCGCCGGCGGTGCCGATGAGTTCGCCGATGGGATGGTCGGTGACGTACCCGCCGGTGGAGTCGACCTCCGACTGGCGGATCTGAAGGACACGGCCGGCCGCGAGGCCAAAGACGCGCAGGTTGATCGCGCCGGTGAAGCGGGCCGGGCCGCGGACGAAGACGGAGCCGTCGTTGGCGTGGCCGCCGGGCTCGTCGGTCCACTCGGCGGTGAACTCGATGGCGTCCCAGTCGCCGCCGGGCCTGAGCGCGAAGGGCGCGTCGATGCCGAGGTTGACGTAGAGGGGCATGGGGTCCTCCTTCTCCCAGTGGCCCGCCGGCAGTGCCAGGCAGTCGGCCAGATCACGGCGGAAGTCCTTCATGGCGAAGCCGCGTGGGTCGGGCTTCCAGTCGCTCCACTCCAGGTGGCCGATCGCGCTCTTGTGGCTCCAGCCGTGGGCGCGGCAGATCGCGGCGTCGGCCTTGACCATCGCGACGTACTGCACGCGCGGCCACGGGTCCTTGCCGGTGCCGAGGTTCTCGCACTCGAAGCCGTAGAAGTGGCGGTTGCCGTCGACCGCGCCGCCGGAGCCCTCGTGCTGGTGGGGTGCGGGCGGGCGGTCGCCGTACGACTCCGCGCGCACGGCGGCGAGTACGGCCCCGTCGCCGCCGCCGGCGTGGTTGGCGCGGCCGTTGCCGACGAGGTGGACGACGCCGTCCTTGGTGATGCAGCCGGTGGCCAGCGGGCCGGGCAGGTCGCTGCGGCCGTCGTAGATGAGGTCGACGACGTCGACTCCGGGCCCGGTAGCGGTGTGGTGGTCCATCACGCCGTACACCGGGCCCCAGGCGCCCACACCGTTGCGGTTGTGGGTCCGCCAGCTGCGGACCTCGTGCACGGTGCAGCCTTCGGCGAGCAGTGCGGCGAGCAGTCTGGCAGCGCTGAGCGGTGTGGCCATCGGGCCTCCGATCCCTCTCCTCGTCCCCGTCGGTCTCCTCGTCCCCCGTCGTCCCCGTGGCCCCGGTCACCCCGGTCGCCCCGTCATCTCGCCTTACGCAGCGTAGGGCGGCCGGGCAGGGTCGGCTGGAGGAATCCAAGCCATCACGGCGGAGGGTCGCCCGCGTACTGGGCGTACGTGGGCGATCCGAACCGCGCGGCGAGCGCGCGTGCCGGGCGTCGCAGCGCAGGCGGGACTTTCCGAGGCGGGCGGCGAACGCGCGGAGCCCGCGCAGGCGATGCTGGTCACGCTGTGGAACGTGGCGATGGCCGGCGGCGGAGCGGTCGGCGGAATCCTCCTCGGCCAGGTCGGCGCGACCGCGTTCCCATGGAGCGTGCTCGTGCTGCTCCTGCCGGTCCTCGCAGGTGACGGGCGCGCGCAGGCACGGCTTCCCGGCACCGGTGTCGTGACACCGGCGGCCCGGTCAGGCCTGGGCGCCCTTGGGGATGCCGTACGCCCGCTCCACCCGCAGCCGCACCACCAGACGGCGGTCCTTGACCATGGCGGCCCGGAAGTCGTCCCAGTCGGGGTGCTCGCCGAGGACGTCGCGGTAGAGGCGGACCAGTTCCTCGACGGTCTCGTCGTACGGGTCCTTCGCGACGGGCGTGAGGTCGGCCGTGCCCTCGACGACCGTGTAGGCACGGTGGCCGGGGGTGGTCACGTGGTACGACGCCCGCGGGTCCCGGCGCAGGTTGCGAGTCTTGGCGCGGTCGTCGGTGACGGAGATCCGGACGATCCCCTCCTCCGGGTCGTAGTGGTGGCTCACGTTCGACAGTTGGGGGCGGCCGTCGCGTTTGAGGGTGACCAGCACCCCGGTGCGGCCCTCGGAGAGCAGCGCGAGCAGTGCGTTCTGGTTCGCGTCCTGAGTCATGCCTGCAACAACCCGTCCCGCCGAGCCGCGATTCCCCAAGGGAGTAGACACTGTCCACCCGCCGCTGGTAGACAGTGTCTATGACCTCATCCGAACCAGGGCTGCGCGCCCGGCTCGTCGACGTCGGCGTGGACCTGGTGACCCGCGAAGGCGCCCAGGCCCTGACCCTGCGGGAGATCGCCCGGCGGGCCGGTGTCTCGCACGGCGCGCCCCGCCGGCATTTCCCCACCCACCTGGAACTGCTGTCGGCCATCGCGCGCCGCGGCTTCGCCGACCTGGGCCGGCGGGCCGCGGCGGCGGTCGGCGACGGTACGGCGACTGCGCGCACGCAGTTGACGGAGCTCGGGCGGGTGTACCTGGAGTTCGCGCTCGGCAACACCGGAATGTACGAGCTGATGTTCCGTCATGACCTGCTGGAGAGCGGCCATCTGGGGCTGCGCGACACCAGTCTTCCGCTCTTCGGGGTGCTGGTGGAGCTGGTCGGACGGGCCCGTCCCGACGTGGACGCCCGGGCCGTCGCGGGCGCGCTGTGGGCGAACCTGCACGGCATCGCCCAGCTGTGGGGCTGGGGCAGCCTCCAACTGGCCACCGGCGCCGAGGACTTCGTACCGCTGCTGCGGACGGCCCTGGACGCGCACCTCGGGCCGGAGGACGGTCGGTGAACCGCGCGCTGACGTTGACGAGCAGCGTGGCCGGAGCAGTGATCGTCGCCCTGGACGGCACGGTGCTCGTCGTCGCGCAGCCCACCCTGCGGCACGACCTGGACGCCTCCCTCACCCAGGTCCAGTGGACCAGCACCGGGTATCTCATCGCGGTGGCGGGCCTGTTGGTGTTCGCGGGCCGGCTCGGCGACCGGTACGGGCACGACCTGACCTTCGGTGTCGGCATGGTCGGCTTCGGGCTCGCCTCGGCGGGGATCGGGCTCGCCCCCGGGGTCGGCTGGGTGATCGGACTGCGGGTCGTGCAGGGCGTGTTCGGCGCGCTGTCGCAGCCGGCCACGCTCGGGATGCTGCGGGCCGCATACCCGCCGGAGCAGCTGCGGCGGCCCCTCGCCGTGCGGACCGCCGGCATCGGTGTGGCGGCCGCCATGGGGCCGGTCGTCGGTGGAGCCCTGGTGACGGGCTTCGGGTGGCGGGCGGTGTTCTTCCTCACCGTGGTACCGGCCCTGGTGCTCGGCGTGCTCGCCCTCACCGTCAGGAACGCGCCGAAGCCCGCCGGCAGCGGGGCGCCCCGTCTGGACCTGCCCGGTGCCGTGCTCCTCACGCTCTGCCTCGCCTGTCTGGTGCACACCCTCGTCGCGCTCCCGGCGTCCGGGCGGCCTCCGGCCGGCGGGCTCGGCCTGGCCGTGGCCGTGGTCGCCGGTGTCGTCCTCGTCCGGCACGAGCGGCGTACCGTGAGCCCGCTCGTGCCGTCGGACGTCGTCGGCGTACCGGACGTGAGTGCGGCGCTCGGGGTGCTGGTCGCCGCGTCGGCCGCCCTGAACGGCACGCTGTTCGCGTGCGTCCACGTCATGCAGGGCGAGCTGGGCCTCGACGCGTTCCACAGCGCCCTGGTCAGCGTGCCGCTGGCCGCGCTGATGGTGGTCGCGGCGGCGGCCTGTCCGGTGCTGCTGCGCCGGGCCGGTGCCCGTCGTACGACGGTGGGGGCGACGGTCGTGCTCGCGCTCGGCGTCCTGGTGCTCGCCCGGGCGGCGCACGTGCCCGCGCTGTGCGCCGGTTTCGCGCTGCTGGGCGCCGGGTTCGGCACCGTGATGGTGGCGGCCACCCATGTCGTCGTACGGCGGGCTCCCGTGGAGTCGGCCGGGGTGGCGGGCGGGTTGCAGCAGACCGCGATGAACGTCGGGCCGGTGCTGGGCGTGGCCATGGCGGCCCTGCTCATGGGGCTCGGCACGGCTCGCTTGCCTCTGCTCGCCCTGGCCGCCGTGGCCCTGGTCGGGGCGGCGGCCGGGTGCGCGCTGCCGGGGCGCGCTGTCGCGACGATCACACATCACGGCGATGTGGGGGACCGCTCAGGTGTTCCTGCGGGACGATGAGTCTGAGGCCGTCCGGGCGGGGTATGCCCGAGCGCACCTCGACGAACGCAACGGAGGAAAGAGCGATGGCACAGCTGCGACAAGAGGTCGACCCGAGCGAGGTCGGGCTGGACGCGAGGGCGCTGGGCCGCCTCGACCGGTACGTCGCCCGCCTCGTCGACGAGGGGCGGCTGCCCGGTTTCCTCACGGCGGTCTCCCGCGGCGGCCGCGTGGCCCACCTCACCACGTACGGTCGTCGTGACGTCACTGCCGGTCTCCCGGTCGAGTCCGACACCTTGTACCGCATCTACTCCATGACCAAGCCGGTCACGTCCGTCGCCGCGCTGATGCTGGTGGAGGAGGGCGCGCTGTCGCTCGACGACCCGGTCTCCGACCATCTTCCGGCCTTCTCCGACCAGCGGGTGTACGTCGACGGCTCGGGTGCCGGGATGCGGACCCGCCCGGTCGAACAGCCCATACTCGTGCGGCACCTGATGACCCACACCGCGGGTCTGACCTTCGCCTTCTACCACTGCCACCCCGTGGACGCCCTCTACCGCGAGGCCGGTCTGGAGTCGGCGGTGCTGCCGGGCTCGGACCTGGCCGGGACCGTCGAGGCGTACGCGCGACTGCCGTTGCAGTTCGAGCCGGGGACGCAGTGGAACTACTCGGTGGCCACCAACGTCCTGGGCCGGGTCATCGAGGTCGTCTCCGGCAAGCCGCTGGACGTGTTCCTCGCCGAGCGGATTTTCGGCCCGCTCGGCATGACCGACGCCGGGTTCCAGGTCACGGACGAACAGGCCGGGCGGCTGGCCGAGTTGTACGGCGACACCGACAGCGGCATCGAACCGATCGCGGGGCTCCCGCTGTTCGGTCGCCCCCGGTTCCTGTCGGGCAGCGGCGGCATGGTGGCGACCGCCCACGACATGCACCGGTTCATGGAGCTGCTGCGGCGGCGCGGCGAACTCGACGGCATCCGTCTGCTCGCCACCGAGACCGTGGACCTGATGACGAGCAACCACCTGCCCGGCGGCGCCGACCTGCGCGAGGTCGGCAGCCGCCCCGCCCACGACGAACCCGGCAACGACGGCGTCGGCTTCGGCCTCGGTGTCTCCGTGGTGATCGACCCGGAGCGCACCCAGGCCCCGTCCGGCCTCGGCACCTACGGCTGGAGCGGGGTGGCCACGACGACGTTCTGGGTCGACCCCGGCCGTGATCTGACCTTCCAGTTCCTGACGCAGCTGCGACCGAGGAAGTCGCTCAAGCTCTATCCCGAGCTCAAGCGACTGCTGCACGAGGCGATCACGGACTGACCCCGGCCCGAGGTCACTCCTGGGCGCTCAGAGTGAACTCCACTCCCTCCCGGGCGAGTTCACCGAGCCACTCCTGCGACCGGGCCGCCGTCTCGGCGGCGCGGCTCAGCCCGGGTGGCAGGGAGCCGTCGAGGATGTGGCGGACCCCCAGGGCGAGGGTGCGGGAGACACAGCGGGCCATGGCGCTCTCCTGCGCGTCGCCCTCCAGGTCCAGGAGGTAACTTCCGGACCATGTACGGTCGTTGGCAGCCCGCACGTCCAGCGACACCGCGAGCACCACACGGTCGCGGTCGGCGTCCGTGGTGGGGTGGGTGTCCGCCAGCTCCCGTGCCAGTGCGGCGATCCGGGCGTCGTCGCCCGCCTTGAGCTGCTCGAACACCGCCTCCCAGGCCCGCAGCCAGCCGTCCAGGCGCAGGGTGCCGCGTACGAAGTGCGACGGCTTCCACGCGGAGGGCAGTTCGTACTGGGCGACGAACGGCACGCTGTCACGGTTGGGGTAGACCTCGAAGGTCTCGCCGCCGACGACGTGCGGGCGGGTGGCCTCCCAGGGCCGCTCCGCGACGGTCTCGGCACCGTCCTCGATGTAACGGGCGGACGAACGCAGGGCGTTGAGGACACCGAGGGGTGCCCAGCTGAACCGGTAGCGGAAGTCGTTGGGGACGGCCGGGATGCCCCCGCAGTACGAGGTGAGCTCGTACGACGCCGCCGTGCCGTCTCCGATCGCCTCCCGGGCGCGGGCGACGAGGCTGTGCGCGAAGAGGTGGTCGATGCCCGGGTCGAGCCCGGCCTCGGTCAGCACGACGACCCCGGCCGCCATGGCCTCGGGCACCTGCTCGACGACGGCGTCCGAAACGTAGCTGGAGCAGGCGAAGTGGGCCCGCCGCCGCACACACGCCGCCAGCAGCGACGCGTGCTCCGGGGCGGGCAGCATCGACACGACGACGTCCCCGGGAGCCAGCTCCGCGGTCAGCGCGTCGAGCGTGTACGCGCGGGGCTCGGCGCGGCCGGTGAGGCCCAGCCGGCCGAGGGCCTCGGCCGCGCGCTCCTCGGTGCGGTGCCACAGCCGTACGCGCGCGGTGTCGGCGCACAGCGCGGAAAGGCCGCTGCCGGTGGACAGTCCGGCGCCGATCCAGTGGACGGTGCCGCTCGCGGGAACCGGCTCAGTCATTGCGGAACTCCCCTTGCTCGATGCCGAGTTCACGGCAGGCCTGGTGGAACCGGTCCAGACAGCGCCCCCATGGGCCGCCGGTGGTGAAGTCGAGCAGCTGGAGCAGCAGGGCCGCCGAGAAGTCGACGCTGGACTCGCGGGGCAGGAGGGAGGGCAGGTTGTCGATGGCGATCAGGTCGAGCGGGGGTTCCTTGCGCAGCCGCCGTACCGGGTCCGTCCACTCGGTGGTGCGGTCGTAGACCGGCAGGACGTTGAGGGGCGAGCCGACGTCGCAGGTGACGTCGGAGAGGGTGCGCAGTCGACGGGCGGGGTCGTCGAGGTCCTGTTCGCGGACGAAGGGCGGCACCGGGGTGGTGGCGAGGACGCAGTTGACCAGGGCGTCGTGGTCCAGCAGGGCGCGGCGGTCCAGGGCGCGGGTCTCGGCCAGATCCCAGCAGGTGGGCTCGATCCCGGCAGCGTGGAACGCGACCCGCGCCCCGCGGCCGCTGCGGCCCAGGGCGCCGATCACGAGCGCGGTGAAGTCCGCATCCCCAGCGTCCCCGGCAGCCGCGCGCAGCGTGTCGTCCAGCTCGTCCTTGTCGGTGGGCCGCAGCGGCGCCACGAGACGGCCGCGGTGCTGGAGCACGGCCAGGGCGGCGCCCAGATAGCCGGCCCAGAAGCCGAAGGCGGCGAGCCGGCGACCCTCGTCGTCGACCAGGTACTCCAGGTCGAGCAGCGCCCCTCCCCCGGCGGCGAACCGGCGCAGCAGCTCGGCGGCTCCGGGCTGCCGCTTGTAGGCGTGCCCGAAGAAGATGTGGCGGTGCGTCAGTTCAGCGGGGTTCTCGGGGAGTTCCTTCAGGCCGAGGACGACGGCGGCGCGCGGCGCCGACACCCACGAGCCCGCGGGGGCGACACGGCAGCCGACCGCCTCGTACTCCTCCACGGGGAAGATCCGCTGCGGGGACTCCTCGACGGTCAGAGCCACTCCGGCCTCCACGAGCCGCCGGGCGTCGGAGGGGACGATCGGGGTGCGCCGCTCGGTGGTGCGGACCTCGTGGCGCAGCCACAGATGGAGTTCCGTCATACGCAGTTGACCTCCGGACGCGGGGCGTCGGCCGCGAACCGGCCGGCGCTCAGGGGGCTGACGTCCACGAAGGGTACGCGGCCCAGGTACAGGTCGCGGATCACCTCGCCGACGGCCGGTCCCTGGAGGAAGCCGTGCCCGGAGAAGCCGGTGGCATACAGAAAACGGGATACCGAAGTCGCCTCGCCGATCAGTGCGTTGTGGTCCGGGGTGACCTCGTACAGGCCCGCCCAGCCGCCGGTGCGGCGCGTGTCGAGCAGGGCGGGGGCGCGGCGCTGCATGGCAGCGGCCAGTCGGGGGATCCAGCGGTCGTGGGCGTCGGTGGCGAAGCCGGGCCGTTCGTCGGGGTCGGACATGCCGACGAGGAGACCGGGTCCCTCCGCGTGGAAGTAGAGGCTGCTGGCGAAGTCGATGGTCATGGGCAGCTCGGGCGGCAGTCCGGCCACTGCTTCGGTGACCGCGATCTGCCGGCGCAGCGGCTGCACCGGCAGATCCACGCCGACCATGGCGCCGATCGCCCGGGACCAGGCGCCGGCCGCGCAGATCACCGTGTTCGTGGCGATCCGGCCGAGGGTGGTCACGACGGCGGTGATGGTGTCGCCTCGCAACTCGATGCCGGTGACGGCGGTGTGGCGCAGGATCTGCACGTCGCGTCCGCGGGCGGCGGCCGCGTAGCCGTGGACGACGGCTTCGGGCGTGCAGTGGCCGTCGTCCGGCGAGTAGGCGGCCGCGAGGAGGCCGTCGGTGCTGATCAGCGGGGAGAGGCGGCGGGCCTCGGCCGGGGTGATCATGCGGCTGGGCACGCCGAGGGAGTTCTGCAGCGCGACGCCCGCCTCGAAGGCGGCCACCTCCTCGGGCGTCGACAGCAGGAACAGATAGCCGACCCGGCGCAGACCGATGTCCTGTCCGAACTCCTCGCCGAACCGGCCGAACGCCTCCAGGCTGCGCGCCCCGAGCTGGATGTTGAGTGCGTCGGAGAACTGCGCCCGCACCCCGCCCGCGGCCTTCGAGGTGGACCCGGCGGCCAGTTCGTCGCGTTCGACGAGAACGACGTCACGGACGCCCGCGGCGGCCAGGTGGTGGGCGATGCTGGTGCCCATCACACCACCGCCGATGACGACGACCGAGGCATGTGTGTTCACTCGGGCGGCCCTCCTTTTTTTGTGGCTCGGTTCGCCTCCGGGGCGCCTGTTGCCGGTGTCGAGAGGCCGACCGTGCTCAGCCCTTCGGGCCTCCGCGCGGTCGGCCTCTCGACACCGGCGTGCCCCTTCGGCTCACTCGCCTGTACGGCGAGCGGCGCCGGCCATGGTGCCGGGGCCGGAAACGTACTTCCAGGAAACCGCCCGCACCCGGGTCAGGACCAGTGCGCCACCGCGTCCAGGTGGGGCAGGTGGTGGTCGAGGCGCTCCCGCTTGGTCCTGAGGTAGGTGATGTTGCTCTCGCACGGCGGTATGAGCAGCGGAACCTGCTCGGCGACCTGGATGCCGTTCTGCGTCAGCGCGTCGCGCTTGCGCGGGTTGTTCGACATCAGACGCACGGACCGAACGCCCAGGTCCTTCAGCATCTCCGCGGCGACGCCGTAGTCGCGGGCGTCCACCGGCAGGCCCAGGGCGAGGTTGGCCTCGACGGTGTCCAGACCCTCCGCCTGCAGGGCCATCGCGCGCAGCTTGGCGAGCAGGCCGATGCCGCGCCCTTCATGCCCTCTGAGGTAGACGACGATCCCGCTGCCCTCGGCGACGACCGCACGCAGCGCCGAGGCCAACTGGTCGCCGCACTCGCAGTGCTGGGAGCCGAAGGCGTCACCGGTCAGGCACTCGGAGTGCAGCCGGGTCAGGACGCCGTCCGTGCCGATGTCGCCGTAGACCAGGGCCACCTGTTCGTCGCCGCGGTCGTGGTCGAGGTAACCGACCGCCTGGAATTGCCCGTAGACGGTGGGCAGTGGGGCATTCACGACGCGTTCCACACCCGTGCGCTGCGGTGACTTCTTGCCGAGTACACCAATTTTTTCTGTCATGATCTGGGTTCCTAAGCAGAGACGAAAGGCCGTGAAGAGATGAGTGGTTCGGGCATAGGGTCGGAGGCGTACGGTCTGGTGCCGGCGGACACTACCGAAGACGTACGGACGCGAGGCGCGGTCGTCTCAACGCAGGTCGCGATCCTTCCGGTCGGAAGCTTCGAACAGCACGGCCCGTATCTGCCGCTGGCCACCGACACGCTCGTGGCCTGTGCCATCGCCCGGGAGATCGCCGCCACGTATCCCGTGCACCTCCTTCCTCCGGTGACCATCGGCTGCTCGCACGAGCACGCGGACTGGCCGGGAACCGTCAGCATCTCCTCCGTGACCCTTCACGCGGTGGTACAGGACATCGCGGCGTCGCTGCGCCGCTCGGGCGTCGAGGCCCTGGTGGTCGTCAACGGGCACGGCGGCAACTACGTCCTGGGCAACGTGGTCCAGGAGGCCTCCGCGCGCGGTGAGCGGATGGCGCTCTTCCCGGCCCCGGAGGACTGGGAGGCGGCGCGGGAGCGGGCCGGGGTGGTGACCTCGCTGCTCACCGACATGCACGCCGGGGAGATCGAGACCTCCATCCTTCTGCACGCCCACCCCGAATTGATCCGGCCCGGCTACGAGTCCGCCGATTTCGTCGCGGACGACCGCCGTCATCTCCTCACCGTGGGAATGTCCGCCTATACCGATTCGGGCGTCATCGGCCGTCCCTCCCTCGGTTCCGCGGAAAAGGGGAAGGAACTGCTGGCGAGCTTCGCGGATTCCTTCAACTCGTATTTCTCGCTGCTGACTTCGGCGGACGAGTCGACGGACACCGGGCGGGCGTAGGCACCGCCCCGGGCCGCCGCCGAGCGAGGTTCCGGGACCGACACGACGGCCCCGGACCCGGCGGCGGACACGTCGGCCTCCGGCAGGGCCGGTACGGCGACCACGGACCCGGCGGATCCGGCATCCGCCGACCCGGTGGGCGCCGCGGCTGCCCCGGAGCCGGCGCGCAGGCCGGTGTACCAGCGGGCGACCAGGACGAGGGCGCCCGGCAGCGCGGCGACGAAGCTCAGCACTCCGTACACGACGGCCACGGCCAGTCCGGTGTCCGCGCCGAGCCCGGCGGCGCCGAACGCCCAGGCGGTGACACCCTCCCGGGGACCCCAGCCGCCGACGTTCAGCGGCAGGCCCATGGCGAGCAGGGCCAGGACGGCGAGGGGCAGCAGCGCCAGGACCGAGGCGGCGGAGCCGACGACCCGGGCGGCGAGCACGAACATCGCGACGTGACCGGCCAGGACGGCGACGGACGACACCAGGACGCCCGGGCCGTTGCGCCGGGACAGCAGCCCCTCACGCGCCTCGGCCAGCATCCCGCGCAGGGCCCGGCCCCGACGGGACGCGGACGACGAGCGGTTCATCCGCAGGGCGAGGACCACGGCGAGGGCGCCCGCCCCGGCCAGCGCGAACAGCGGGACCAGGCCGCGCACGTCCTGCCGTACCGGGGAGTCCACGGTGAGCAGGACCGTCACTCCTGCGACAACCAGCACGAGCTGCCCCGCGGTGCGTTCCAGGACCACGGCCTTCACGCCCCGCGCGAGGTCGCCCTCGCTCTGTCCGTGGCGTACCGCCCGGTGTACGTCGCCGAGGACGCCACCGGGCAGGGCCGCGTTGAGGAACAGCGCGCGGTAGTAGTCGGCGACGGCAGCGCCGAACGGCAACCGGATGCGCAGGCCGCGGGCCACGAGCGCCCAACGCCACGCGCTGAGCACGGTGGTGGCGACGCCGATCCCGAGCGCCAGCAGCAGCGTCGGTACGTCGATCCGTCGCAGGCCGTCCAGGAAGACACCGGTGCCCATCCGCCACAGCAGCACGGCGAGGATGGCGACACCGGCGGCCGTACCCAGGTGGGTGCGGAGGCGGGCGCGGGACCGGGGTGCCGTCGTGGTGCCCTCGGCCTGGTGGGGCTCGGAGACGATCACGCCGATACGGGCCTCGGACACGGCCGCGTCGTCCCGTACCCGGAACGTGGTCGCGGCGGGGTCGGCCGAGGCGACCGGTGCGCTCGCCTCCACCCTCATGAGGCCCCGCCCGTCGGCCGGGGCAGCGCCAGCAGGTCGCTGTGGTGGACGGTGACGCGCAGTTCCCCGGCGGCGCAGGCCGCGAGGCGTTCGGCGAGGTACTTCTCGGCGCGGGGCGCGAGTTCGGGCCGCTGCTCGACGGCGGCACCGACCCAGCCGCGCAGCCACTGTCCGGTCAGCGCGGGCTGGTCGGGGCCGAGCCGCCAGGGGCTCGGGTGCAGTCGTACGGTCGCGCCGCGCTCGGCGAAGGACTCGGCGGCCGCGGTGACCGCGTCAGGGCCGAGGAGGCCGCCGCGCCGCTGGTGGTCGTTGAAGGCGGCGGCGATCTCCGCGTCCAGCGGGTCTTCGTGGGTGAAGTCGACGCGGCCGGCCACGGAGAGCGTCAGCAGGGCCGGGCAGCCGGCCCCGACGCACGCGGCGGCGAGGGTGTCGATCTCCTCCCGGGTGAGGACGTCGAGCAGTGCGGAGGCGGTGACCAGCGAGGCGCCGAGCAGGGCGTCCGGGGTGAGCCGGGCGACGTCGCCGCGCCGCGTCTCCACGGTGACCCGGCTGCCGTCGGCGGCCGCGCGGGGGGAGGCCACGGCGGCGAAGTGCAGCAGGTAGGGGTCGCGGTCGTGCAGGATCCAGTGCTGGGCGCCGTCGAGGCGCGCGGCGAGCCAACGGCCCATCGAGCCGGTGCCGCACCCCAGGTCGTGGATGGCCAGCCCGCCGGAGGCCCGGCCGGGCAGGTTGGCGAGCCTGATCCGCAACGGGTCCAGCAGATCCAAGGACCGCGCGGCGGCGTCCGCCGGCTCCCGCAACTGCAGCCACTCCGGCGCGTATCGCGGGGCGTCGTCATCTTCCCCGCCGTCCCGCAGCCGTACGGTGGGCCGCTCCCCGGGCCGCGCGACGGGCCCGGCACCGGCGATCACGTCATCGGCGGACGCGCCCTGCGGGCTCGCCCCACCGGCCACGACACCGTCGGCCGCAACCGCACCCGGCGCCCCGGCCTCACCGGGCGCCACGGCGACCACGGGGATCACCGCCGCACCGGCGGCGGCAGCGCCTGCAGCAGCAGCCCCACCGGCCGCGCCCGCACCCGCACCCGCACCCGCACCCGCACCCGCCGACATCGCAGCACCTGACGCGACCACGCCCCGCACCTCCGATCCGCCGGAGGCAGCCGCAGCCGCCCCCTCGGCCACGGATGCCCCGGACCGTCCCGCGCCATTCGTGTCCCTGGGCCCTGGCTGCGCCGGTATGCGGCCCGTCTGTCGTGCCATGTCGACCGGGGTCGCCGTCGTCTTCCTCATGCCGCCCTCCGGGGGTCGCTGGGGAGCCGGCCCAGTACGCCGGCGAGGCTCTTCGCGGTCGTCGCCCAGCCGTCGAGGGCGGCGCGTCGGCCGCGTGCGGCGGCCTTGAGGCGGCGTCGGACGTCCGCCTCGCCGAACCAGCCGCGCAGCTCCGCGGCGAGCGCGGCAGGGTCCTCCGGCGGTACGAGAATGCCGGGGACCCCGCCGTCGGGGGCCCGGCCGACCGCCTCGGGCAGGCCGCCGACGTCCGTCGCGAGGACGGGGATGCCGCGCGCGAGCGCCTCGGTCACCGCCATGCCGTACGTCTCGGCGTACGAGGTGAGGACCATCAGGTCGGCGGTGGCGTAACTGGCGTCGAGCGCGGCGCCGGACCGGGGCCCCGCCAGCTCCAGGCGGTCCTCCAAGCCGTACTTCTTGATGAGTCCGCGCAGATGGGCGACGTACTCGGGGTCCTGGTTCAGGCCGCCGACGCACACGCAGCTCCACGGCAGGTCGGTGACCGCGGCGAGCGCCTCGACGAGCCGGTGCTGCCCCTTGCGCGGTGTCACCGCGGCCACGCACAACAGGCGCGATACGCCGTCGGTGCCGGAGGCGAGGGGCGCGATGTCGGCGCCCGGCGCCGCCACGTGCACGCGCTCGGGGGCGAGGCCGTGGTGGGAGACGAGACGGCGGACCGCCCAGTCGCTGGTGGCGATCACCGCGGGGACCGCCCGCAGCACCGCGCGCTCCTTGGCGTCGAGTTCCGTCGCCACCTCGGGCGAGATTCCCCGCTCGTCGCCGAGCGGCAGGTGCACCAGCACGGCGAGGCCCAGCCGGTCTGCCTCGGGGACGATGATCTCCGGGACGCCGCAGGCGACGAGTCCGTCGATGAGGACGGCCGTACCGTCCGGCAACTCGCGCAGTGTCCGCGCGAGTTCCGCACGGGCGGCGGCGCCGGGCCGGGGCCACTCACCGTCGACCAGGTGCTTGTGGACCTGCCAGCCGAAACCGGGGAGGTCCAGGCAGACCCGGCGGTCGTAGGCGTTGCCGCCGCTGGGCTGGGCCAGGTCGTCGACACCGCCCGGCATGACGAAGTGCACGGAGCGCAGAGACATGGGGATGATGTCGGCGTTCTTGAGAGCGGAGTGCTGCACGGGCACGTAGGCGAGGGCCGCCGTCGGCGTGGCCGGCTTCTCCAGGGTCACGTCGGTCACAGCGCACGCTCGTAACTCGCCCAGGCGACGTGCGACTCGTGCAGGGTGACGGAGAGGCCCGCGATGCCCTTGGCGCCCTCGCCGAGGGCGCCCTTGTGGATGCGCTCGGCGAGCCGGTCGGCGATGACCTTGGCCAGGAACTCGGTGGAGGTGTTGATCCCGGCGAAGTCGGGTTCGTTGTCGAGGTTGCGATAGTTCAACTCGCTGACGACGGCCCCGAGCTCTTGGGTGGCCAGTCCGATGTCGACGACGATGTTGTCGTCGTCCAGCTGCTCACGCCGGAATGTGGCGTCCACGAGGAACGTCGCTCCGTGCAGGCGCTGCGCGGGTCCGAAGACCTCGCCGCGGAAGCTGTGGGCGATCATGATGTGATCGCGGACGGTGACACTGAACAACGGACGACCCTCCAGGTGCGGCGCGTCTGGTCCCCCGGCGAAGTCCTGCCGGGGGATGCCGACTAGTACGGCTCTTCGCTTCCCCGCGTTCAGCCGGATCTCACTCTTTTCTCAGGTCAGGCGCTTTTGCTGTACCTGACCCGGTGACACAGCGCCGGGATCTCGCCCGACGCGAGCTTCGGCATCACCTCCGGCAGCTCCTCGAACGCGCTCTCCCCCGTGACGAGCGCGTCGAGCGCCGGGTCGGCGAGCAGCTCCAGGGCGAGGGTGAGGCGGTCGGCGTACGTACGGCTGGAGCGGCGGGCCGGGGAGACGGTGCCGACCTGGCTGCTGCGGATGACGAGCCGCCGGGAGTGGAAGGCCTCGCCGAGCGGGAGGCTCACCTGTCGGTCGCCGTACCAGCTGAGTTCGAGGACGGTGCCCTCGGCGCTGAGGAGTTCCAGGGAGCGGGCGAGTCCCTGCTCGGTGGCGCTGGCGTGGACGACGAGGTCACAGCCGTCGAGAGCGTCCTCGGGGGCGGCGAAGTCGACGCCGAGCGCCTGGGCGACCTTGGCGCGGGCCGGGTCGGCGTCCACCAACTGCACCCGTACGCCGGGGAAGCGGGCGAGCAGCGCGGCGACCGAGCAGCCGACCATGCCGCCGCCGACCACGGCGATCCGGTCGCCGACCAGCGGAGCCGCGTCCCACAGCGCGTTCACGGCGGTCTCCACGGTGCCGGCGAGGACGGCCCGTTCGGCGGGCACGTTCTCCGGTACCGGTGTGACGGCACTCACGGGCACGACGTAGCGGGTCTGGTGCGGGTAGAGGCAGAAGACGGTACGGCCGACGAGTTCCCGCGGCCCCTCCTCCACCTCCCCGACGCCGAGGTAGCCGTACTTCACGGGAGCCGGGAAGTCGCCCTCCTGGAACGGCGCTCGCATCGCCGCGTGCTGGCTCTCGGGCACCCCGCCGCGGAAGACCAGGGTCTCCGTGCCGCGGCTGACTCCGGAGTAGAGCGCGCGGACCACGACCTCGCCCTCGGCGGGATTCGGAAGGTCGACGTCGCGTATCTCGCCCGCACCTGGGGAGCTGAGCCAAAACGCACGTGCGGTGCGCTTCATCGAGGTCCTCCTGAACGATCGGGAACTTGTGTGCGTACCGAGGTGTGCACAGGCCGCGCACAGTACGCGGCACTGATCGACTCTGTCACACGGCCGGAGGATGTTCGGTGGCCCTGAACCACACTTACGAGGCGAGGCTGGTCCAGCAGGAGACCGCGGTGGGCGCGGGTGTTCAGATCCTGCTTCTGGCCGTGCTCGGCACGGGGATAGGCATGGGCACCGCGGGCTGGGTGACCGGTCTCGTCTTCGCCATCGCCTCCTGGGCGGTGCTCTCCCGGGCCCTGCACCGCTCCCGGCTGCGCTCCTTCGGCCCCGCGAACCGGGTCACCCTCGGCCGGGCCACCCTCGTGGGCGGGGTGACCGCCCTGGTCGCCGACTCCTTCGAGAGCTCGCCGCCGGTCACCCTCCTCGTGGTCCTGACGACGGTCGCGCTGATCCTCGACGGCGTCGACGGCAAGGTCGCCCGCCGTACCGGCACGTCGACGGCGCTCGGCGCCCGCTTCGACATGGAGGTCGACGCCTTCCTGATCCTGGTGCTGAGCGTCTACGTCTCGACGCAGCTCGGCCCCTGGGTCCTGCTGATGGGCGGCATGCGCTACGCGTTCGTCGCCGCGGCCCGCGTCTGGCCCTGGCTCAACGCCGCGCTCCCGCCGAGCACCGCCCGCAAGACGGTGGCCGCGCTCCAGGGCATATGCCTGCTCCTCGCGGGCTCGCAGCTGCTGCCGTACGAGGCCAACTTCGCGGTCGCGCTGCTGGCACTGGGATCACTGGTGTGGTCGTTCGGCCGTGACGTGCTGTGGCTGTGGCGGACCTCGCGGGTCGTCGCCCAGGAGGCGCAGGAGCAGGAGCAGGAGCAGGAGCACAGGCAGGGGAAGAAGCAGGTGCTGGAGCTGGCCGCTGGGTGAACCGAGCACACGTCGAAGGGCCCGGATCGTGCGTGCGATCCGGGCCCTTCGACGTGTCGTGCTACGGCCGTCGCGGCTGGAGTGCTACGGCCGTCGCGGCAGGAGCGCGATCGCGGCGCCCGGTATGGCGGCCAGCACGAGCCAGGGCACGGGCGCCGGCAGGCCCGCGTCGAGGAGGGTGCCGGTGGCGGCGCTGCCGAGCAGCACGATCAGCCCGGAGACCGAGGAGCGAAGAGCGCGGTCATCGTGTGGTCGCCAACTCCGGTTTGGACATGCGCGGTTGGGCTGCCTCTTCGGTCGCCCCACGCTGTCCCGGTCGCCGTCGTCGCACCCCACCGGCCGCCGCCGCCACGGCGAGTGTGCCGAGCAGGGCGAGTACGGCGGCCGGGGCGAGGACCGCCCAGGGGGCGCGCTCGGCGTAGGGCTGGTTCTCGGCGAGCAGCAGGCCCCACTCCGGGGAAGGCGGCTGGGCGCCGAGGCCGAGGAAGCCGAGGGAGGCGAGGGCGAGGGCGACACCGGGCAGGCGGAGCAGGGCGTGGCGGGTGACGGGCGGGAGCACGGCGGGCAGGAGCTCGTGGCGCAGCACATGCCAGGGGCCGGCGCCCAGGGCGCGGGTGGCGGTGAGGTGGAGGGTGGCGCGCTCCTGCCGCAGCAGCGCCGAGGTGTGCGCGGCGAGCGGCGCCCAGGCGACGGCGGTCACGGCGAGCGCGGGGGTGAAGGGCCCGCTTCCCGAGGCCGCGGTGACGAGAAGTGCGACGAGGACGGGTGGTACGGCGTTGACGGTGTCGACGGCCGGTCCGGAGAACCGGGGCAGCAGGCCGAGTACGACGCCGGCGAGCAGGGCTGCCGCGCTGATGGCGAGGGCGAGGGCGAGTGTGTCGAGAGCCCCGTGGGCGATACGGGCGAGCATGTCCCGGCCGAGGGCGTCGGTGCCGAACGGATGGGACGGGGAGGGGGGTCGGAGGCGTGCTGTGGTGTCGAGGGCGAGCGGGTCGCGGGGGAGGCCGAGCGCGATGACGACGAACAGCGTTATGCCGTATACAGAATGCAGGATCCTGCGGGCCGCGCCCACCTCTGGCCGCTGCGGACGGTGGAGTGAGGACAGGACGCCGTCGCGCAGGGCCGGCCCGACGAGGCGGCGGGCGGCGAGGTGGGTGGCGCCCGTCGTGACGGCCGCGAGCAGGACGAGGAGGAGTGTGCCGGCCTGGAGGACGGGCAGGTCCTGGGCGAGAGCGGCCTGGAGGGTCGTACGGCCCAGGCCCGGGATGTCGAAGACCTGCTCGACCGCGACCGAGCCGCCGGTCAGACCGACGACGAACAGGCCGATGTTGGGCAGCAGTCCGGGCAGGCAGCGCCGCAGCGCCTGGCGGGCGATGCTCCTGCGGGGGAGTCCGCGTGCGGCGGCGGCCAGCGCCCAGGGCTCGGCGAAGGCGCCGGGCAGCAGATCGTCGAGCAGCCGCCCCAGGACGGCACCGGCGGGCAGACCGAGGGCGAGGGCGGGCAGGACGGTCCATGGGGGGCCGTACCAGCCGAGGGCCGGCAGCCAGCCCAGCTGGACGCCGACGACGGTGGCGAGGACGGACGCCGTGAGGAACTCGGGCAGGGCGGCGAGCACGGCGGAGGCCGAGCCCGCGGCGCGTCGGGGCGCGCCGGTGCGCAGGGTGCGCGCGCAGAGCAGGGCGGCCGTGCAGCCGGCGACCACGAGGGCCACCGCCATGAGCAGCAACGACACCCCGAGCGCATGGAGCACTCCGGGCATGACCTCCGCCCCGGAGATCCACGACCGCCCGGCGTCACCGCGCGGCAGCCCGCCGAGCCACTCCCCCAGCAGACGCAACGGCCCTTCGTCCAGGCCGAGTTGGGCCCGGATGTCGGCCAGCACCTCCGGCGTGGGGTCCCGGTCCGCCGAGCGTGCCTTGAGCACGGTGAGCGCCGGGTCGGTGTGCGAGAACCAGGGCAGCAGCCCGATCCCGCAGACCAGCAGCGCGCCGAGGCAGACACGCCAGAGCAGCGTGCCGAGGGTGCTCCTCATCGTTCAGCGCTCCTCGGGGTTCAGCGCCGTGTGCCGGAGCCGACGAGGGTGCGCTCGTACGGGTCGAGGAGCGCCCCGCGCACGGAGGTGCCGACGCCGGTGATGACGCGCTGGTGGACCAGCGGGACGACGGCGTCGGTGCCGAGGATCGCGGCCTCCGCGGCCATGGCCGCGTCCTGCCGCTCGGCGGGGTCGGCGGCATACGCGGCCTCGGCCACGGCCCGGTCGACGCCCTTGTCGCACAACAGGGCGAGGTTGTAGCCACCGTCGCATGTGTAGTCACTGGCGAGCAGGGCGACGGGGTCGCCGGTGTCCAGCAGGCTGTTGCGGGCGCCGACGAACGCGTCGAACTTCCCGGCCAGGGTGTCGCTCTCCAGCCGCGAGTACTCACGCACCTCGAGCTTGACCGTGAACCCGGCTTTCTCCAGCTGCTGCTTCACCACCTGGGCGACTTCCGGGAGTTCGGGCCTGTTGCTGTAGGTGGCGAGGGTGAGGGAGGTCCCGTCGGCCTTCGCCGCCCGCGCGCGTCCGGTCGGCTTGCTCCGCTTGCCCTCGGCCCAGCTGACGGCGGGGCCGTAGATACCGGCGCCGGGGTCGGCGTGCCCCTCGTAGACACCCTGGGCGAGAGCTGCGGGGTCGACGGCGGTGCGGGCGGCGGCGCGCAGTGCCGGGTCCTTGAACGGGCCGGACCTGCTGTTGAGCAGCAGGCTCGTGGTGCGGGTCGTGGCGGTTTCCCGGCGCGTGCCCTTGTCGAGGGTGGCGGCCTGGGCGACGGGGATCGCCTCGGCGATGTCGACCTGGCCGGTGCGCAGGGCGTTGGCGCGGGCGGTGCCGTCGGCGATGAACCGGGCGTAGACGCCGGAGGCATGGGCGAGGCCGCCCCAGTAGTCGTCGTAGCGGTCGAGGGTTGCGGCGGTGCTGCCGGTGACCTTGGTGAGCTCGAAGGGGCCGGTGGCGGTGCCGACCGGGTCGACGCGGCCCATGTTCCCTTGGCCCTGGTTGCCTTGGCCCGTGGCGCCGTAGGCGTTCGGGGAGAGGACGGCGAGGCTGGGGCTGGCGAGTCGCAGCGGCAGGACGGGGTCGGGGGCGGTGGTGGTTACCCGTACGCCCGTACGGCCCTGTGCTTTCGCCGTGAGGTTCACGCCGGAGAGGGCGGCGGGTGCGGGCTTGGCGTCGGTGGCGTGGGTGAGGGCGGCGGCGACCGCGGACGGCGTGACGTCGGTGCCGTCCTGGAAGGTGGCCTCGCGCAGCGTGAACAGCCAGGTGCGGTCGTCCTCGCGGCGCCAGGACGCGGCGAGCGCGGGGGCGGCGGCGCCGTTGGCGTCCAGGGCGGTCAGCCCCTCGGTGACGCCGAGCCGGCTCAGGAGGGTGGCGTCGGCACCGTACGGGGAGAGGTTCTCGGCGGGCGGGAAGGCGAGGGCGACGCGCAGGCGGGAGCCGTTCTGGCCGTCGGAGGAGGACGAGGTGCCCTCGTCCCGGGAGGCGAAGCAGGCGGTGAGGAGGGGGGTGAGCAGGAGGGCTGCCAGGAAGCGGGAACGCGGGAGACGCACGGGTCACCGCCCCTGCGCGGTCGCGAGCGGGCCTTCGAGCTGAGCGTCGGCATGATCCTCGAACGGCAACGCGAACGGCACCTCGAAGTGCACGATCCCCTGCCCACCGCCCTCGTCACCGCGTTCGTCGTGCACGACCTCGCCCAGCGACCGCCAGAAGCCCTCGGCACCGGGCACGGAGGGATCGGTGTGGAGGTACACCGACCGATAGCCGCCGTCCGCGGCCGCGAAGGCGAGGAGTTCACTGACGAGTCGCCGGGCGAGACCGCGCCTGCGGTGCTCGGGGCGGACGTAGACGCGCCTCAGCTGGGCCGTCTCGCCCGAGGGGAAACGCTCGGCGACGAAGCGAGGGTTCGGCGGATGGGCCGGGCCGCGGGAGTCGAGGGCGGCGGTGGCGACCACGGTGGCGTCGCTCGCGTCGACCGCGACGATGAGGGTGTGGCGGGCGGGGGCGAGATACGCGGCGGCCGGGTCGACGATGTCACCGTGCCAGCGGGGCACGTATCCGGTGCCGAAGTCGCGGTAGACGGTGTCGAGCATGACAGCTCGGGCGCCGTCGAGGTCGTCTGGGCCCGCGGGCCGTATGCAGAAGCTAGGCACTTGCACATCATATGCATTAAGGATCAACGAAGATCACTCGTCCGCGCGTCCGGTCACGACATCCTCACCCCGACCCGCCCGTCGATTTGACAGTGATCGAGAAGCTGCCTAAAACCTAACGACATGACATTCATTTTCAAAAAGACGGCGCGGTAATGCGCGTCGCGTTCGTCGGCAAGGGCGGCAGCGGCAAGACCACCCTGTCGGCGCTCTTCTCCCGATGGCTGGCCCACTCCGGTGCGCCCGTGCTCGCCATCGACGGCGACATCAACCAACACCTGGCCGAGGCGCTCGACCCCGCGGACGGCACGTTCACGGCCCCGCCGCTGGCCGCGCACCTGGGCGACATCAAGGACTTCCTGCGCGGTACGAACCCGCGCATCGCCTCCCGCGAAGCGATGATCAAGACGACTCCGCCGGGCCGCGGCTCCCGCCTGCTGCGCCCGCTCGGCGACGACGAGGTGCACGCGCGTCACGTCCAACGCGTGGGCGGCGTACCGCTGATGGTGACGGGCGAGTTCGACGAGAGCGACCTCGGGGTGGCGTGCTACCACTCCAAGCTCGGCGCGGTCGAGCTCTACCTGAGCCACCTCGTCGACGGCCCTGGCGAGTTCGTCGTCGTCGACATGACGGCGGGCGCCGACGCGTTCGCCTCGGGCCTTTTCGCCCGCTTCGACCTCACGATCCTGGTGGCCGAACCCACTCGCAAGGGCGTCTCCGTCCACCGCCAGTACCGCGACCACGCCCAGGAGTTCGGCATCCCGCTCGTCGTTGTCGGCAACAAGGTGACCGGCGAGGACGACCTGCTCTTCCTCAAGGAGGAAGTGGGAGACGACCTCCTCACCCACCTGGTGCACTCGCCGTGGGTACGTTCGGCCGAGCAGGGCCGCGCGAGCGCCCTGTCCCTGGATTCCCTGGAACCTGACAACCGCCACGCCCTCGGTGTGCTGCGCGAGGCGGTCGACTCCCGCCCCAAGGACTGGCCGACCCTCCACCGCCACGCCGTCGACTTCCACCTGCGCAACGCCCACGCGTGGGCGGACGCGGCGACCGGCCTCGACCTGGCGGCACAGGTGGACCCGGACTTCGTACCGGGCCCCTCTTCACTCACCTGACCTCGAAGAACCATCCCAGACAGGACACGCAATCATGTCGCTCGACGTCTCCCCCAAGCTCCTCGCCGAAGCCGAGCAGGGCGCCCTCCGCGAAGAGGACTTCGTGAACACCGTCCGCACGTCCCTCCCCTACGCCTACGACCTCATCGCCTCCCTCGCCACCGAACTCCACACCGGGGCTCGCGACTTCACCGACAACCAGACCCCTCCCCCCTCAGAGCACGAGCGCGGCCAACTCCTCCGCGCCCTCGCCAGCGACGCCATCCGCACCAGCCTGGAACGCCACTTCGAGGTGACCCTGGCCTTCCAGAACTGCCACCGCGTCGCCGCGTTCCGACCGGAGGCGCGGGGCGGGGAGACGTACGCCCGGTTCACGTCGCCGCGGTCGCAGGTGCTGAACCAGTCGCCGGAGTTCAGGGACTGCTGAACCGGAGCACGGGCGCGCGGGCCGCGGGCCGCCACCCGCAGGCCTACCGCCCGGGCAGCGCCGTCGGCGGGTAGCGGCAGGGGAACACATTTTCCTCACCCGACGGTGCAACCATTTCCACATGCGGAGGGTCGATGTCTGCATGCACCACCGATCCCCGGGCCACGGCCCCCGCCGTCCCGCCGCCTGAGAGAGTCCCCGTTGTTCGACAGCACGATCCCGCAGCGGGAGAAGCACAACCCTGCCTCGCCGACCACCACCCGCTCACCGTCGGAGATACGCGCCGAGCGCCGCAGACTCTTCGAGTCCATCCGCGCCCACCGCCGCCTCCTCGTCAAACGGCGCTCCTTCGAGGTTTCCGACCAGCGGCGCCTGAACCGCGAGGCGAGGGACCGCAACCGTGCCGAGGCCGCCCACGGCAAGGCCCTTCAACGCATCCACGAGCGACGCGTGCGTCAGGAGAGTTCACTCAACCGGCAGCTGAGCGGACTGGACGGCAAGCGCGAGCACCAGGAGAAGCAGGCTCTCGCGGTCCTACGCCGCGAGTCCATCGAGCGGATGCTCAACAGCACCTACCTCACCGCGAGCCAGGTGAACGGCATCGGCAGCGGACTGGTCCGGGACCTCGCGGCTCAGGGCATCAGAACGGCCGCCGACTTCAAGCGCGTCAGCTGGGGCACAGCACCCAACGGCAAGGGCGGCCAGGTGCTCTACATCCACCGCGCGAAGGGCGGCAAGGTCCACATCAACGGCATCGGCGAGCACCGAGGCCGGCCCCTGATGGAGTGGCGCCAGGCAGCCGTCGCCCGCGCCGAGGCCCGCGCCCCGCACACACTCCCGCCGGACGAACGGCACCGTATCGCCGAGATCATCGAGGCAGAACGCGAACGTCTGCGCCAGCAGTTGGCTGAGGCGCCTCGCGACGCCGAAGCCGCACGCGCCGAAGCAGTACGGCTGCACGCCGACGCTCTTGAGCAGCTCGCCGCCTCCACCCGCGAGACAGCCCTGCGCGCCGATGAACGCCGGGCCGAGTTCGACGCCATGGCCGAGCAGTTGCTCGCCCTCCAAGCACAACTGTCCGCGCACATCGACCAGTACGGTGATGTGGGCCGCCGTGTCCGCCGAGCCCAGGTCCGCGCCCTGCGGCCGCTTCCCGAGGCGCCGGCGCTGCCGGCCATCCCCTCTCCCCGCATCCCGGAGTCCGCACCGGCCTCGGACACGCCGGCCCGCCCACGGGTCAGTCTCACGAAAGCCGCTGACGTTCAGGCAATCCATCCGGCTACCGGAGTCCGGGCAAGCCTCGGCTGGCTCGTGCCGATCGTGTTCCTCGGCTTGACAGCGA
Source organism: Streptomyces sp. NPDC043427 (assembly GCF_056436655.1). Lineage (NCBI taxonomy): Bacteria > Bacillati > Actinomycetota > Actinomycetes > Kitasatosporales > Streptomycetaceae > Streptomyces > Streptomyces sp. NPDC043427. The sequence continues at coordinate 78,096 of NZ_JBWKCC010000010.1, forward strand.
TCCTGGGCGTAGGCGGGCAGGACGCCACGGCTCCGGTGTGGTTCAGGATCACGACCCGGCTTGCGGCTCTGGCGATCACTGCGGAACTGCTCCGCCTGTGGATCCCGCGCAGACGCTGGCGTACAGCCGACCGCATGCCCTCGGGGACGGGCCCGCTGGCCACGGGGGTGTTCTTCGCGCTGCTCTCCGCGAGCATGTTCGCGGACACCGAGCCGGACGGCGGTGCGCCGTGGGCCGCGTCGGCCGTGTCGCTGGTGCTTCTGTTGGTGGGCAGTGCCCTCCGCGCGGGCAAGGGGAAGGGCGCCAGGGTTTCCGACTGACCACGCGGAGGTGTGTTACGGCAATGGCTCAGTCGTGCGCGACAAAGCGCACGAACTGCGCCCAGCCGTCACGCCCCACGGCGAAGTGAGAGGGGGGTTACGTCCTTGGAGTCCCTCACGCAGACGGTTCTCCTGGTCGCCGCTCTGGCCGACCGCTGAGGCACGGAGCCGTATCCGCCCAGCGGCAAGAGTGTCTGGGCAGAACTCGACGTCTGCTCCCCGAGGGGCATCGGGTAGAGCTCCAGCGCACGGGCAGGCAGACCAGAGGTGGGCCGTCGCCTGTCGCCCGGTAGGCGAGCGCGGTCCCGTCGGGTGCGGTGAAGGTGGGCAGCGCGGGAGCCTGTCAGCGGGGCAAGCGACGGGCAACCGCGTTTCGTGCGGTGCCGGCGCCTCCGCCAACCCGTTTGGCCGCGATAGCCGCGCGTTGTGCTCCGGTTGTTCGGCCGCTAGCGACGGACCGCGTACTCGCCCAACCCGTTCTCCACCAGTCCGAAGACCTCCTGCGCGAGCGCGACCATGGTCGGGCAGATCTCGTCGACACTCTCGCCCCCGATCCGGCGCCGGTGGATCTCGTCCATGAGGGAGATGCGGGCCGCGGCGATCTGCACGGCCACGCAGTGCGCGACCGACCGCTCCGCCCAGCGAGCTACCCGCCGCAAGCCCGGCACCGAACTCGTGCCCGTCAGCACGACGGCCCGCTGAATCACCCACCAGCCGAACCCCCAGGCCGGCACACTCGAATATCAATAGCCGACAACGTCGTTAGATCCTGCGGTGCGCATGGTGCTGCATGCCAGATCGATAACCTGTGTCGGCGCCGACTGACCTGGTGCGAAACTTCGGGCCATGACTTCACCCCAGCTGAGCGAACTGGACTATCTCCGGGAGATTGAGCGCCTTGCCAACCACGTCAGGGTGGAGGCATCCAACGAAGGATGGCTCTCGCTCCAGGCGGACCCGGAAGAGTCGACACCGCTGCAGCGCAACGTGAACGCGCTTGCTCGGGCTCTGCGCAGTTACCACTTCGAGGGCGATGGCTGTACGGAGGAGGACCGGCCTCCGGTCCGACTCGTCGGCGCCTCGGTGTTGAAGCCCGGGGCCATGCCGGTCGGGGTGGAGGAAGCGTACGAGGAGGTGTGCGTGCGAATCGGCGTCGAGCCCAGGTCTGAGGGCTGGGCACTGTGGAACACCTGGAGCGATGGGGACTTGAAGGTCACCATGGTGGTGGCGGCTGTCGAGACGACGGAGGGGTTGTTCGAGAACTGGTCACGCGGCAGGGCAGTCGATCCGGTGTCACCGCTGCCGTCCCAGATCGCCCTCATCCGCCATGGCTGGATAGGGCCCATGACGTTCTCGCCCCGGGGCGTCACTCGGACGGGCCTTGGCGGTCAGCCGCTGTCATAGGTCCTGGCTCCTCGGTCGGCGTCGGATCCAGATGAGAATGGCGGCGATGTGCAGCGCGGCCTGCTGGGCGATGGCGAGCTTGTCCGTTCGCATGGCCGGACCGTGCCACCGGGGGCCGGTCAGCTCCTCGACCCTGCTGGATACAGGCCCGCGGGGCGCATGGCGCGAGCATTCCGCCAACGACACCGGGGAGCCTACGCCGAGGCCGTCGACCGTGCCGTCGACTGTCGTGTCGTCCCTCTGAGCCCTCGTGGACGGTACGGGGCGGCCCCACCCTTCTCCAGGTGGGGCCGCCCGCTTGCATCACCGCGCGAGCGCGGCTGCCGGTGCCGGGGCGTAGCCCGTGGGCCGGGACGTGAAGGTGCCGCGTCCCTGGGTGCGGCTGCGCAGGCGGGTCGCGTAGCCGAAGAGCTCCGCCAGCGGGACGGTGGCGGTGACGACCGCCGCGCCGCCGCGCGTGGCCGAGCCCGTCACCCGGCCGCGCCGGGCGGCGAGGTCGCCTAGGACCGAGCCCACGGCGTCCTCGGGCACGGTGACCGTGACCTCGACGACCGGCTCCAGGAGGACCACCGCGCAGCCGCGCAGCGCCTCCCGCAGTGCGAGCCGGCCCGCCGTGCGGAAGGCCATCTCGGAGGAGTCCTTCACATGGGTCGCCCCGTCGGTGAGGGTGACGCTCAGCCCGGTGACCGGGTGACCGCCGAGGGGACCCTCGGCGAGGGCGTCCCGGCAGCCGGCCTCCACGGCACGGACGTACTCCTGCGGTACCCGCCCGCCGACGACTGTCGAGCGGAACGCGAAGCCGTCGGCGCCGTCCTCGGACTCCAGCGGCTCCACGTCGAGCACGACATGGGCGAACTGCCCCGCGCCGCCGTCCTGTTTGACGTGCCGGAAGACCAGAGAGGACACACCACGGGCTACCGTCTCGCGGTAACTCACCCTGGGGCGGCCGACATTGACGTCGAGCCCCTGGTCTCGGCGGATCTTCTCCACCGCGACCTCCAGGTGCAGTTCACCCATGCCGGACAGCACCGTCTGGCCGGTCTCCGCGTCGGTGCGGACGACCAGGGAGGGATCCTCCTCGGCCAGCCGTGCCAGCGCCGACGCAAGCCGTTCGGCGTCGGTGCCCGTGCGCGCCTCGACCGCCACGGAGACGACCGGGTCGGCGACACTCGGCGGTTCGAGGACGAGCGGGGCGCCCGGTGCGCACAGGGTCGAGCCCGCGCGTGCGGACTTCAGCCCGACCACGGCCACGATGTCTCCGGCGACCGCCCGGTCCAGCTGGGCGTGGCGGTCCGCCCGAACCCGCAGAATCCGGCCGATCCGCTCGGTGCGCCGCGCACCCGCGTCCCACACCGTGTCTCCCTTCTCGATCGTTCCCGAGTACACCCGCAGGTAGGTGAGGCGGCCCGTGGGGGTGGCGTTCACCTTGAAGGCGAGCGCAGCGAACGGGGCCGCGGGGTCGGCGGGCCGTCGCTCGTCGACGCCATGGTGGACACCGCATACGGCCGGCACGTCCAACGGTGACGGCAGATAGGCCACCACCGCGTCGAGCAGCGGCTCGATGCCCCGGTTGCGGTAGGCGGAGCCGCACAGCACGACCACGCCCTCGCCGCTGTGCGTCAGGTCGCGCAGCGCCACGGCGAGGGTGTCCGCGGAGAGCGTCTCCCGGTCGCAGAACTCCTCCAGCGCGGCGGGATGGCGTTCCGCCACGGCCTCCTCCAGCAGGCGGCGCCGTCGCCGCGCCTCCTCGAGCAGGGCGTCCGGCACCGAGCCCTCGGCTGCGGTACCGCCCTCGTCGCCCCAGGTCAGAGCCCGCATGCGCAGCAGGTCGACGACGCCGGTGAAGGCGTCCTCCGCACCGATGGGCAGCTGCACCACGAGCGGGGCAGGATGCAACCGCTCCCGGATCGACGCGACGGCCGTGTCGAGGTCGGCGCCGGCCCGGTCGAGCTTGTTGACGAAGGCGATCCTCGGCACCCCGTGCCGGTCGGCCTGCCGCCACACGGACTCGCTCTGCGGCTCCACACCCGCCACCGCGTCGAACACGGCGACCGCGCCGTCGAGCACCCGCAGCGAACGCTCCACCTCGTCGGCGAAGTCGACGTGTCCCGGGGTGTCGATCAGGTTGACGCGGTGGCCGTCCCAGGCGCAGCTGACGGCCGCGGCGAAGATGGTGATGCCACGGTCGCGCTCCTGGGGGTCGAAGTCGGTGACGGTCGTGCCCTCGTGGACCTCGCCGCGCTTGTGCGTGGTCCCGGTGGCGAACAGGATCCGCTCGGTGACGGTGGTCTTGCCGGCGTCGATGTGGGCGAGGATGCCCAGGTTGCGGACGGCGGCGAGCGGGTTGGTGAGGTGACGGTCGAGGTGGGTACGCACGGCCCGTGGCCTTTCGAAGTGTTCAGGAAAGGGACGGCGCGATATCCGGACGAGGCGTGCTCGCAGCCCGCTGACGTGACGTCAGCAGGCTGCGAGCAGGAACAGCTGGTGGTGTTCTCAGGCAGTCGTCTCGGTCATCCGGCACCGGCCGCGCAGCGGGCGCCGGACCGCCGAGGACACGAGGATCACCCCGTACCGGGACGGGGAGACGACGACAGCGGTGCGGTCACGCATGGCCTTCTCCCCTCACTCGTCACGACGACGCCAACGCTCAAGCAGTGGGCGGCGCTGGGTACTTGGTGAGTATAGGAGCGGGCAGTGCCGTCACGCACCCGTATATTTTCTCCGTCACGCGCCCGGCTCGGCGCGGGAGTAGAAGTGGCGGCGGACCCGGCGCAGCCACGCGTCGGCGGCCGACTCGTCGGGCTGCTCGGGCAGCACGGAGCGCGTCTCGGTGAACGCCGTCTCGAACCGGCGCAGCAGCGGCAGCGCGGCCGTGGGGTCGGCGGCGACCTGTTCGCCGAAGCGGTGGTAGCTCTCGGGGTCCTCGACCCGGACGGTCAACCGTCCGGCCGCGTACAGCTCGAAGCCCTGCTCGCACAGCCGCTTGAGATGGCGGGCGTGTTTGGCGGAGCGCCTGCGGGAGTCCGCGGAGAACGAGCCTTCGCCCCGGCCCTGGAGCCTCCTGAACTGCTGTGTGGCATAGCCGAGATAGGCGTCGCGGACGCGTCGGGCGCTCAGGAAGGAGGCGCGGATGCCGATGAGTTCGTCACCGAGCGCAGTGCGTACCTCGTACAACTCGTCGGACAGCCAGACGAGTTCCATCACGGTCGGGTTCCCGCCGAGGGCGAGCCGGCACCACTTGGCCGCTTCGTGCAGGGTGCGGTCCGGTGCGGTGCTGACATGGGACTCCTTCGGCCCGCGCAGGCCGTGCAGTTCCTCGGTGGGCGCGGCGAACATCCCGAGCCGGTCGATGTCGGAGCCCTCGCGGGCGAGTCCGTACGCGGTCGAGCCGACGACGCCCGACAGCAGGATGTTCTCGACGGTCACGACTGCCCCCGGTGGTGGTGTCACGCCCCCTTGGCGGGGCGGCGGACCAGTAATGATGCCGCGCCGACGGGGTCGGCCACCTGGCATTTTTCTCACTCGTACGGCGCTGTGCGCTGGTCCCGCGCGGGGCCCGGTGGTGCCGTGGGAGGGAGCATGCGAGAAGAGCACCCGGGGTGCGCAGGGAAACCGAGCGTCTTCGCACACCCGGGGGCCGTCCTCAGGAGGCGTCCGTGATGACCCCATGTCCGTCCCGTCCTGCCCGTGTCCTCGCCGCCGCCCTGGCCGCGGGCACGCTGTTCACCACGGCGGCCTGTTCCTCGGACGGGGACGGCGGTGACACGGACACCGGTGCGGGCGCCGCCTCCCCGGTGGCCGGGCAGACCACCACCGCGTCGGCCGCCGCGCCCCTCACCGAGGCCGGGGCCCGGACGGCGCTCATCACGGAGGGTGACCTGGAGGACGACTGGACGCAGGTCAAGGGCGCGGGCGGCTGGCGGGACTCCCTGCTCGTCGGCAAGGTGGACCTGGCCGACCTCCTCACCGCCGAGGCGGACGCCACCGACTGCCAGAGCCTGCTCGACTCGCTGTACGACGACGACCTCCTGGGCAAGCCGTACGGCGCGTCGGCGCTCACCGGCTTCCGCGAGGGCGACGCCCGGCTCCTCTACCAGGTCGCCGCCCACCGCAGGGCCGACCTCGACAAGTCGTCGGCCTGGCTGGCTTCCCTGCCGGACCAGTGCGACCAGTTCACCGCGACCGGCGCGGGCGGCGAGCGGACCGTGCAGGTGGTGGAGGCCTCCCTGCCCAAGGAGGGCGACGCCCGGCAGGGTCTGACGGTGACGGTGAAGGGCATCGCGGACGGCTCCCCCGTCACGCTCACCCTGGACGTCGCCGCCGTCCGGGTCGGCACGGACGCGATCACGGTCACCAACGGAGGGCTCGACGGGGCCGACCACGACAGCACAGAGCAGGCGGTGAAGGAGGGCACCCAGCGGTTGAAGGACGTCCAGGCCGGCCGGACTCCGGCGCAGGAGCCGAGCGTGGAGTGACGGGCTGCGCGGCGCGGCAGAACCCTCGCGGGCGACTCCCCCGGCATGCGGCGGGGGCTGTTGGCGCTACTGAAGTATGTGACATATTACTGCCGTGACCAACCGACTCTGTGACGTCGTGGTCGTCGGTGCCGGCATGGTCGGCGCCGCCTGTGCGCTGTACGCGGCCCGTGCCGGGCTCGACGTCGTCGTGGTGGACCGCGGCCCGGTGGCCGGCGGCACGACCGGCGCGGGCGAGGGCAACCTGCTCGTCTCCGACAAGGAGCCCGGCCCGGAACTCGAACTCGCCCTGCTGTCCAGCCGGCTGTGGACCGACCTGGCCAACGAGCTGGGCACCGCCGTCGAGTACGAGCCCAAGGGCGGGGTGGTCGTCTCCGCCACCCCCGAAGGGCTCACCGCCCTCACGGAGCTGGCCGCCGCCCAACGCGCCGCCGGTGTCGAGACGGTGAGCGTCGGTGCGGACCAACTCCACGCACTGGAACCGCACTTGGCGCCCGGTCTGGCAGGCGGTGTGCTCTACCCCCAGGACGCCCAGGTCATGCCCACCCTGGCCGCCGCACACCTCCTACGGGCCTCGGGCGCACACCTGGAGACCGGCCGGACGGTGACGCGGGTGCTGCGCGGCCCCGACGGTGCGGTTCGCGGCGTCGCGACCGACCGGGGCGACCTGTACGCGCCGGCCGTGGTGAGCGCGGCCGGCACATGGGGCGGTGAGGTGGCCCGGCTCGCGGGAGTACACCTGCCGGTCCTCCCCCGGCGCGGCTTCGTCCTGGTCACCGAGCCCCTGCCGCGCCGGGTGCGCCACAAGGTGTACGCCGCGGACTACGTGGCCGACGTGGCGAGCGACTCGGCGGCGCTCCAGACCTCACCGGTGGTCGAGGGAACCGCCGCGGGCCCCGTCCTCATCGGCGCCAGCCGCGAACGGGTGGGCTTCGACCGGTCCTTCTCACCGCCGGTGATCCGGGCGCTGGCGGCGGGGGCGACACGGCTGTTCCCGTTCCTGGAACGGGTACGGGCGATGCGCACGTATCTCGGTTTCCGGCCCTACCTGCCGGACCACCTGCCCGCCGTGGGCCCCGATCCACGGGTGCCGGGCCTGTTCCACGCCTGCGGGCACGAAGGCGCGGGCATCGGACTCGCCACCGGCACCGGGCATCTGATCGCACAGGTGCTGGGCGGCGCGACTCCCGACCTGGACCTCGCGCCGTTCCGCCCCGACCGCTTCGCCGAGGAGGCCGCTTCGTGAATCCCCTGGACCTGGCGCGGGCACGGCCCGGCACTCCGTTCACCGTCACCTTCGACGGGCGGGAGATCGAGGCGCTGCCCGGGCAGACGGTGGCCGCGGCGCTGTGGTCGGCGGGGATCCACTCCTGGCGCACCACACGGGGCGGGGGGCGACCGCGTGGTGTGTTCTGCGGGATCGGCGTCTGCTTCGACTGCCTGGTCACCGTCGACGGACGCCCCAACCAGCGGGCCTGCCTGGTTCCGGCCGAACCCGGGGCGGAGATCCGTACGCAGGAGGGGACGGGGCACGGTGACTGAGCATCCGTGTCTCGCCGTCGTCGGCGCGGGTCCCGCGGGGCTGGCCGCCACCCTCGCGGCCGCCGCGCGGGGTGTGCGTGTCGTCCTGGTCGACTCCGCCCCGGAGCCGGGCGGACAGTTCTACCGACAGCCCGCCCCGGGCCTCGGCGCCCGTCGGCCTCAGGCGCTGCACCACCAGTGGCGCACCTGGGAGCGACTGCGCGACGGACTGGAGGCGCATATCGCCGCCGGGCGCGTCACATACCTGAGAGGTCATCATGTGTGGTGCGTGGAGCGGCAGTCAGCCGGATTCACCGTGCACGCGCTCCTCGGCCCCGGGCAGGAGGAACCCGCCGCCGTACGCGCCGACGCGGTACTGCTCGCGACCGGCGGCTACGAGAAGGTGCTCCCCTTCCCGGGCTGGACTCTGCCCGGTGTGGTCACCGCGGGCGGCGCCCAGGCCATGCTGAAGGGCGGGCTCGTACTGCCCGGGCGCAGGGCGGTCGTGGCCGGCACCGGGCCGCTGCTGCTGCCGGTGGCGACCGGGCTCGCCGCGGCGGGCGCGGAGGTCGCCGCGCTGATCGAGTCCGCCGACCCGAAGGGCTTCGTACGGCGCACCCGCGCCCTCGCCGCCGCGCCGGCCAAGCTCGCCGAGGGCGCCGGGTACGCGGCCGCGCTGGTGCGTCACCGGATCCCGGTGCGGACGCGGCACACGGTCGTCGCGGCTCACGGCGGTGAACGCCTCGAAGCGGTGAGCGTGGCCGCGCTGGACGGCGAGGGCCGGCCCGCGCCGGGCACCGAGCGGCGCATCGCCTGCGACACCCTCGCCGTCGGGCACGGCATGCTGCCGCACACCGACCTCGCGGAGGGCCTCGGCTGCCGGCTCGACGGGCCGAACGTGCATGTCGACGACGAACAGCGCACCGACGTCCCGGGCGTGTGGGCCGCCGGGGAGGCCACCGGGATCGGGGGCGCGGCCCTTTCGCTGGCCGAGGGGCACATCGCCGGGCGGTCGGTCGCGGCGCGGCTGGCGGGGGCCGTGCCCGACCCGCGCGCGTGGGCCGCGGCCGCCCGGGCCCGCACCAGGATGCGGGCGTTCTTCGCGGCGGTCGACGGGGCGTACGCGGCGCCCGCGCGCTGGGCGGACCAGGTCACCGACGACACCCTCGTGTGTCGCTGCGAGGAGGTCACCGCCGGTGCCGTCCGGCAGGCCGTCGGGGAACTCGGCGCGGGCGACCTGCGCACCGTGAAGCTGCTGACGCGGGCCGGGATGGGCTGGTGCCAGGGACGGATGTGCGCGCCCGGGGTCGCGGGCGTCGCCGGATGCGAACTCACCCCGGACAAGAGGATGCTGGCCCGGCCGGTACCGCTCGGGGTGCTCGCCACGCAGGCCGGCTCGCCCGATGCGGACAGGACGGATCAGTAATATGTCACACCCTACTGAAGGGGGCCCTTTCCGATGAACACCCCGCTGACCACCCCGCAGCACCGCCCCTGGCGCGGCGTTCTCGTCGCCACCGCGCTCCCGCTCCGCGACGACCTGTCCGTCGACCACGACCGGTACGCCGAGCACTGCGCCTGGCTGGTCGACAACGGCTGCGACGGCGTCGTACCGAACGGCTCGCTCGGCGAGTACCAGGTGCTCACCCCCGAGGAGCGCGCCAAGGTCGTCGAGACGGCCGTGGCCGCGGTCGGCGGCGCGCGGGTGATGCCCGGGGTCGCCGCGTACGGCTCGGCCGAGTCGCGCCGCTGGGCCGAGCAGGCACGCGACGCGGGCTGCGCGGCCGTGATGCTGCTGCCGCCCAACTCCTACCGCGCGGACGAGCGTTCGGTGCTCGCCCACTACGCGGAGGTCGCGAAGGCGGGCGTGCCGATCGTGGCGTACAACAACCCGATCGACACCAAGGTCGACCTGGTGCCCGAACTGCTCGCCGCCCTGCACGCCGAGGGCCACATCCACGGTGTGAAGGAGTTCTCCGGTGATGTCCGTCGGGCCTACCGGATCGCGGAACTCGCCCCCGAACTGGACCTGTTGATAGGGGCGGACGACGTGCTGCTGGAGCTGGCGGTGGCGGGTGCCAAGGGCTGGGTGGCCGGCTACCCGAACGCTCTGCCGCGGGCGTCGGTGGAGCTGTACCGCGCCGCCGTCGCCGGGGACCTCGACACCGCGCTGCCCCTGTACCGGCAGTTGCACCCCTTGCTGCGCTGGGACTCCCGCGTGGAGTTCGTGCAGGCGATCAAGCTGTCCATGGACATCGTCGGCCGTCACGGCGGCGCCTGCCGCCCGCCCCGTGTACCGCTGCTGCCGGAGCAGGAGGCGGTCGTACGCGCGGAGACCGAGAAGGCGGTCGCGGCGGGCCTCACGTAGTCGGTGTCACCAACGCCACGGCCCGGAAGGGGACCTCATGCGCAGCAAGCTCGTCCTGCACGCCGTCGACTCGCACACCGAGGGCATGCCCACCCGCGTGATCACCGGCGGGATCGGGACCATCCCCGGCGCGACGATGAACGAGCGGCGGCTGTACTTCCGTGAACACCGCGACGACATCAAGCAGTTGCTGATGAACGAACCGCGTGGCCACTCCGCGATGAGCGGCGCGATCCTGCAGCCGCCCACCCGCCCGGACTGCGACTGGGGCGTCGTCTACATCGAGGTCTCCGGCTATCTGCCGATGTGCGGACACGGCACGATCGGGGTGGCGACGGTGCTCGTCGAGACCGGCATGGTCGAGGTCGTCGAGCCGGTGACCACCATCCGCCTCGACACCCCGGCCGGCCTGGTGGTCGCCGAGGTCGCGGTGGAGGACGGCGCGGCCCGGGCGGTGACGCTCCGGAACGTGCCGTCCTTCTCGGTCGGCCTCGGCCGCAAGGCGACGCTGGCGGACGGCCGTACGGTGACGTACGACCTGGCGTACGGCGGCAACTTCTACGCGATCCTGCCGCTGGAGGAGTTCGATCTGCCCTTCGACCGCGCCCGCAAGGACGACATCCTCGCGGCGGGGCTGGCGCTGATGGACGCGATCAACGCCGAGGAGGAGCCGGTCCACCCGCAGGATGCGTCGATCCGCGGCTGCCACCACGTCCACCTGTACGCGCCCGGCGCCACGGCCCGGCACTCCCGGCACGCGATGGCCATCCACCCCGGGTGGTTCGACCGCTCCCCCTGCGGTACGGGGACCAGCGCGCGCATGGCGCAACTGCACGCGCGGGGCGAACTGCCGCTGCACACCGAGTTCGTGAACGAGTCCTTCATCGGCACCCACTTCACGGGCCGGCTGCTCGGCACGACCGAGGTGGCCGGTGTACCCGCCGTGCTGCCGAGCTTCACGGGGCGGGCCTGGATCACGGGTACGGCACAGTATCTGCTGGACCCGACGGACCCGTTCCCGGCGGGCTTCGTCCTCTGAGCCCCGTCCCTCCCTCACAGCCCCACATCTGCTCCAAGGAGACACCCGATGGCCGCCCAGCGCAGCAGCAGCCCGCCGCCTGCCGCCGGACCCGCGCTGCCCCGGCTGGGCGGACGCCGGAGCAGCTACCGCGAACGGGTCGCCGACGCCCTGCGTGCCGCGCTGATCGCGGGTGAGCTGCGGCCCGGCGAGGTGTACTCCGCGCCGGGCCTCGCCGCCCGCTTCGGCGTCTCCGCGACCCCGGTGCGCGAGGCGATGCTGGATCTCGCGAAGGAGGGGCTGGTCGACAGCGTCCCCAACAAGGGGTTCCGGGTCACGGAGGTCTCGGAGAAACAACTCGACGAATACACCCACATCCGTGCGCTCATCGAGATCCCGACCGTCGTGGGGCTGGCGGGCACGGCCGACCCCGTCTCGCTGGAGGCGCTGCGCCCGGCCGCCCGGGAGATCGTCACCGCCGCGGTGGCCGGTGACCTCATCGCGTACGTGGAGGCCGACACCCGCTTCCACCTGGGTCTGCTGGCCCTGGCCGGCAACGCCCACCTGGTCGAGGTCGTCCGCGACCTACGCGGCCGCTCCCGCCTCTACGGTCTCACCGCCCTCCTCGAGTCCGGCCGTCTCCTCGCTTCCGCGGAAGAGCACCTGGAACTGCTGGACGCCCTCTTGGCGCGGGACGAGCGCGCGGTGCGCGAGGTCATGAGCCGGCACCTGGGGCATGTGCGGGGCTTGTGGGCCGCCGGAGCGTGAGACGGAGCCTCCCCCTATCGTCGAACCCGTAACGTCAGTTCTCCCCCTCCCCCCACACACACAGAACGACTTCGGAGAAGCCATGTCCAAGATCCTCTTCGTGATGACCGGCGCCGACCACTGGACGCTGGCCGACGGCACCCAGCACCCCACCGGCTTCTGGGCCGAGGAAGCCGTCGCCCCGTACGAGGCGTTCAAGTCCGCCGGACACGAGATCGTCGTCGCCACGCCGGGCGGGGTCGTCCCGACCGTGGACAAGGGCAGCCTGGCCGCTGAGGTGAACGGCGGCCAGGAGAACGCCGACCGGGTCGCGGGCGTCCTCGCCGGGATGACCGAGCTGCGGCAGCCGGTCCGGCTGGAGGACGTACGGCTCGACGACTACGCCGCCGTGTTCTACCCGGGTGGCCACGGCCCCATGGAGGACCTCGCTGTCGACACCGTGTCCGGCGGGCTGCTCGTCGACGCGCTGGAGTCGGGCAAGCCGCTCGGCGTGGTCTGCCACGGGCCCGCTGCGCTGCTGGCCGCCGTGAAGGAGGACGGCGCGAACGCGTTCGCCGGGTACCGGGTGGCGGCGTTCACCAACGCCGAGGAGACGCAGGCAGGTCTCGCCGGCCAGGCGAAGTGGCTGCTCCAGGACCGGCTCACCGAGGCGGGCGTCGAGGTGCGGGTGGGCGAGCCGTGGGCACCGCACGTGATCGTCGACCGCAACCTCGTCACCGGCCAGAACCCGGCATCCTCCGCCCCACTCGCCACGGAACTCCTGAAGAAGCTCGGCTGAGCGTCCCGGACTTCGGCCGGTCCTGTCCCTCCCCCCGCTACGACGCCGCGGCCTGCCTCCCCGAGCGCCACGCCTGTGATGCAGCACTCCTCTGGTGTGAGGCGTGAAGCGGATGGGCAGTCAATGCCGGAAGGATCAAGAGGCGTCCTGTGGGGGGAGCTTTGAGCATGTCATCCGCTGCGGCGGTGTGCGTCATCGGCACGGGCCTGTCGGGCCTCGCGGCGGCGCACGCCCTCGCGGCCAGAGGCATCGAGTTCGTCTGCCTGGAGAAGGCACCGGACGTCGGAGGCATCTGGCGCCGGCCGCAGGCGGGCGAACCAGGCCCGGGTTACGTGTCGCTGCACCTCAACACGGCCAAGCAGCTGACCGCGTACTCCGCCTTCCCGATGCCGGACTCCTACCCCCTGTATCCCCGGCACGACGCCGTCGCCGCCTACCTGCGGTCCTTCGCCGAGTGGGCGGGCGTCCTGCCGCACGTCGAGCTGCGCACCGAGGTGGTGTCCGTACGACAGGACACCGACGGAACCTGGACGGTCACCAGCCGCGACGCGGACGGCGAGGTGACCTCGAGGAACTTCGCCCATGTGCTCGTCGCCTCCGGACACAACTCGGAGCCCGCGCTGCCGGATCCCCTGCCGCCTGGCTCCGATGCCTTCGAGGGAACGATTCTCCACTCCCTGGACTACCGGGACGGCGCCGACTTCGCCGGGCGACGGGTCGTCGTCGTGGGGCTCGGGGCATCGGCGGTGGACATCGCCGCCGACCTGTCCCGGCACGCCGCACACACCGTGCTGTCGGTGCGCCGGGGACTGCACATCGTCCCCAAGCAGCTCTTCGGCGTCTCGGTCGACGAGATCGCCGACGCCCCGTGGTGGACCCGGATGTCCTTCGCGGAACAGCGCCGTTTCGTCGAACAGGCCCTGCTCGTCGCGCGGGGCAGGCTGGGCGACTACGGCCTGCCGGAACCGGACCACCCCATCTTCTCCTCGGCCGTGACCATCTCGGACGAGATCCTCAGCCGTATACGGCACGGCGCGGTGACCCCGAAGCCCGCGATCGAGTCGTTGGACGGCAACCGGGTCGTGTTCACCGACGGCACGTCCACCGAGGCCGACGCCGTCGTCTACTGCACCGGCTTCCGGATGGCCTTCCCGTTCCTGCCCGCCGGAGTCCCGGCCGGTCCACAGGGGTCGGTCGAGCTGTACAAGCGGGTCGTCGCACCGGATCACCCCGGCCTGCACTTCGTCGGCCTGGTCCGTCCCGTGGGCGCCATCACCCGGCTCGTCGAGGCGCAGTCGCGGTGGGTCGCGCGGATCATCGACGGCGAGGCCGTCCTGCCGTCCGCGGAGGTCATGCGCAAGGAGATCAGCGCGTATCTGAGCGGCATCAACAGCCGCTACGGTGCGGCGGAGGGCGCGTCCATCCAGGTCGACGTCGCGCCCTATCTGCGGGAGCTGTGCGACGAATTGCGGGACGAATAGGAGGCCGGCCGGCTCGTCCGGCGCCCTCTCTCACGAGGCTCCTGGTGAACGGAGTCGCCCTGGTGGGGCCCCATTCACCGGGAGCGTCGGCATCGCGGCCGAAGGTGGGTCACCCCACGGCTTCGGCCCGCGGTGGCTCCAGAACTGCGGGCGGCCGAACCTCGTAGGCCTCCGAGGAGATGTACGCGGTCACCCGCGGCGGTCGGCCCCGCTGGTGGGCGAGGGCCAGGTAGGCGATGAGCCCCACGCCGTCCTCGGGTCGGCGTGCGGTGAGTGCGGTCAGCGACCGGCCGAGCGGCGCGGGATCCACGCCGTACCGAAGGAGCAGTGTCTCGGCGCGTGCCAGGGCCTCGCCGTCGTGGCGTACGTAGTCGCGGACCGGGATGTGGAGGGTGAAACCGCTCGGTGCACCGCTCGCCGAGTCGGTGAAGGAGTGACAGGTCAGGACGGGCCGCCTGTCGAGTCGTACGTCGGCCCGGTCACCGGCGTCGGCGTCGAGTCCGGCGGCCGTACGGAAGAAGTCCTCGACCTCCATGTGCAGGGGACCGGAGTCCGCCCGCGACAGCAGGCCCGCCTCCGTGGCCGCGAGATCCGGGTGCCGGACGTAGACCTTGGCGCGGGGGGCGTCCCAGTCGCCGAGGTCGAGGGCGAGGAAGGGGTAGCCGTCGGCCGGGGGGAGCGACTCGAACCCGTCGGGGTGGCCGAGCCGGGTCAGAGCCTCCCGAACCGTGTCGGCGGAACGTTTTGCCCCGGAAGCGGCGGGGTTGAGATACACCTTGACCTTCGGGACCCCGCCGGGTCTCAGCTCCAGCGCGCACCACAGGGTCAACGGACCCTGAGGGGAGGCGGGGAAGAACAGGTCCTCCAGTTCGTCGAGCCGGTCGGTGGTGAAGCCCCAGCGCCTGGCCATCTCGCGGACGACGCGCAGTCCGGTCCGGCCGTTCTGCGTCAGGCCCGCGGCGCCGTACCCCGGTTCGACCAACACGCGGAGCGTCGGGGCCGCGTCCGGCGAGAAGGAGAGCGAGAACTCCACCGGGGTCTGGTCGTCGGAGAGGAAGGTGGGGGTGGGGGGCGGCAGATCCAGTGGCCGTTCGGCCACCGGGCCCAGCGCGTCGGTCAGCGTCTGTGCGTAGGACCCGGCCGAAGCCGAGTCCAGTCCCACGACGTCGCACAGGCGCAGCAACTGTCCCGCCGTGTGCCCGCCGAGTGTCTCAGCCCTTGCGGGCGTCGTGCCGCCGAACCGGGAGTCGGTCACCGGTCCTCCCGCCACACGCCGGAGCGCACATGAAGATACCCGCCTGCGAAGGCGGGTATCTCGCTGGTCGAGCTGTGGAGTTGGTCCCTGGTGGAGGGGGCGTTCGCACGCCCCCCGGGTATGGGGGGCCGGGGTCGGAGCAACGCGGTCGCGTACCGAACGAAAGCGGCGTCGGTGGATATGTGGTCCACGACACCTCCTTTGCCTCGTAACCAACACGGATAACCGCGTTGCTCACTACCCCCGCGGTTGAAACTTCATGCAATCCGGGGGAGTTGGAGGCGTGTCGTGAGAATCACCTCGTCACCCAGGTCAGGAACTGGCTCCACAGTCCGGACCGTTCGGACCTCCGGCTCCCCGGCTCGGCGTGCGCGGCGGGCACCGGCGTCTGCGTCCTGGCCGGCGCCGCCGGCCGTCGCGCCGCCTGAACCGGCGTGAAACGAACAGGAATTTGGGCCAGCGCACGGTGGAAGGGACCCTGCCGCCAGGTCAGACTGTCCGACGGTACGGAGAGCTCGACGTCGGGGAGCCGGTTGAGCAGGTGCTCGAGGGCCGTCACGGTGATGTGCCGGACCGGCTCCTTGGAGGGGCAGGCGTGCGGACCCGCGCTCCAGGACAGGTGGGCGCGGTTGCTTCCCGCCTGGCGTGCGGCGGTCAGCGCCGGGCCGGTGTTGGCCGCGGCGAAGCTGACCAGGACCAGGTCGCCCGCCCTCAGCTTCTGGCCGGCGAACTCCATGTCGGCCGCCGGGTAGTGCGGCGCGTAGTTCGCCATGGGCGGGTTGTCCCACAGCGTGTCGTCGATGGCTTCCTCGATCAGACCGCCCTTGTAGGCGTAGCGGTCGTCGGTGAGCAGCAGGTGCAGGGTGTTGCCGATGAGGTTGCGCAGCGGTTCGACGCCGGAGCCGAGGAGGAGGGCGAGCTGGTGCACCATCTCCTCGTCGGTGAGGCGTGACTGATGCTGCATCAACCAGGAGGTGACGTCCTCACCGGGCCTGGCCCGCTTCAGCGCCACCAGTTCGCCGACCGCCTGGAACAGCACCTGGGCGGCCTTCTCGGCGTTGTTGCCGTCGAACATGCCGGAGATGCCGAAGAGCACCCGGTCGCCGATGTCCGCGGGGCAGCCGAAGAGGTCGTTCAGCACGAACAGCGGCAGTTGCTTGGCGTAGTCACCGAGCAGGTCGGCCGAACCACGGCCGCTGAACTGGGAGATGAGGTAGTCGGAGATGCGCTCGGTGCTCTGGCCCAGCCGACGCGAGTCGACGCGGGCCATGCTGTCAGTGACCGCCTGACGCAGTCTCAGGTGCTCGGCGCCGTCGCTGAACATGCAGTTGGGCCGGTAGGCCAGCAGGGGGAAGACCGGGCTCTCCGGGCTCACCTTGCCGTCGTTGAAGTCCCGCCAGCGGCGGGCGTCCTTGCGGAAGGAGCTGGAGTCCTGCAGGAGTTGGAGCGCCGCCGTGTAGTCCGTGACGAGGGTCGCCTCCACGCCCGGCGCGAGCTCCACGGGCGCGGCCGGCCCGTAGTGGCGCAGATAGGTGTAGTACGCCTGCGGATCGGCCGCGAACTCCGGCCCGTACAGCGGCACCCGGGCGCCGGTGTGGTGGGCCGGGCACCCGGGCGGGGGGACCGGGGCGGTGGGTTGAGCGTCCATGCTTGCTCCTAGTGAGCGCGTTGCAGCAAATAGCGGACGAGAGTGATCAGGGCGTCCGCCGACGACCTCTCGTCGCGCGCGTCGCAGGTCACGACGGGCGTGTCGTCGAGCAGATCCAGTGCCTCGCGCAGCGCCCTCTCCTCGCGAAGCGGTGTGCCGTCGAAGCGGTTGACGGCGATGGCGTAGTCGAGTCCGTACTGCTCGATCAGATCGATCACGGCGAAGGAGTCCGCGAGCCGCTCGGGGTCGACCAGCACCAGCGCCCCGAGGGCGCCGCGCGCCATGTCCTCCCACATCTGCACGAACCGCTGCTGACCCGGCGTGCCGAACAGGTACAGCACGACCCGTTCGCTGATGGTCAGGCGACCGAAGTCCATGGCCACCGTGGTGGTCGTCTTGCCCCGTACGCCCTTGAGGTCGTCGAACGACTCCCCGGCCCGGGTCATCGTCTCCTCGGTGGACAGCGGGGTGATCTCCGAGATCGCTCCGATGAAGGTGGTCTTGCCCACCGCGAAGTGCCCGACGACGAGGATCTTCACCGCGGTCTGCGTCGCCCCGTCACGGACGTAGTCCTGCTCATCCAAACTTGGCCCTGAGACCATTCAGCACCTCCTCCAGGATCTGCTTGTCGGCGAGCGGAGCCCGCTGCACGGGCGCGCGGGTGATGAGGTAGCCGCCCTCCGTGAGGGCGGAGAGCAGGATCTTCACCACGCCCAGCGGCAGCCGTGTGTGCCCGGCGACCTCGGCGACCGAGAGGTAGCCAGCCGAGCAGAGGTCCAGCAGGTTCTGCTCCTCGGGCGAGAGCCGGGTCGGACGCTGCTGGTGGTCGGCCGCCGCGGTGACCAGGGTGATCAGGGAGAGCTGCGCCTCATCGGGCAGACCCCGCCCCTTGGTGATGACGTACGGACGCACTAATTCGGCGGCCTGGGGCTCCAGCGCGTCGGGACCGGTCATGAGCGCGCGCCGAGGTTCTCGCGCGGCGGCGTCGTCAGGGCCTTGCCCAGCTGGCCGACGAGCTGCTGCATACGGAAGGTGATGTCCGCCATGTCGACGTCCGGGGACGCGGAGACACCGAGGTAGGCGCCCTCGCCGGCGGAGATCAGGAAGACCCAGCCCTCGTCGAACTCGACGAGTGTCTGCCGCCAGTGGTGCCGGGTGCCGCCGATGAAGAAGCCGAGCGAGCGGCTGAGGGACTGGACCCCGCTCATACCGGCGGCGACCCGGTCCGCATCGTCCTTGCCGAAGTCCTGCGTCCGGGCCATCAGCAGACCGTCGGCGGAGATCAGTACCGCGTGCAGGGCACCGGGGATCTCCAGGGCACTGTCAAGCATCCATGACAGATCGTCGTTCACGAGACCTCATGTCCTTCGCTGCTCGCATCACGTGTGCTGCTGGTCTGCTCGGCGGTGTCCGCCTGCGTGGCGCGACCGGACTGCGTGCCCCGCTGGAAGGCGCCCATGATGGCGGCCGTCTCCGCACCGGAGCGGGCCGTGCGTGTGGCCGAGGTGCTGCCCGGCACGATGGCCATGGGCCGCTTGCGGCGACGCTTGGGCAGACCGTCGACGGTCGAGGACGTCAGCGCGGGTTCGGGGCCACCGAGGTCCGGCGCGGGAACGGCGGGGACGGCGGCGGACTCGGCGTCGGGATCGGCCGGGGCCGGCGCCTTCTTCTCCGGCATGTTGGTGAGCAGCTCGTGCGGCAGAAGGACGACCGCGCGGACGCCGCCGTACGGAGAGCTGGAATCCACGGACACCTCGAATCCGAAGCGTTCGCACAGGACGCCGATGACGGCGAAGCCGAACTGCGGCGGGTTGCCGAGCTCGGAGACGCCCGAGACCCGCTCGCTGGACAGGAGCTTCTCCGCTTTCGCCCGCTCCTCGTCATTCATGCCGACGCCTGCGTCGTCGACGACGATGCAAATTCCCTTGGGCACGGTGCGAATATTGATTTCGACGATCGTGTCCGGGCTGGAATAGCTGGTGGCGTTGTCGAGCAGTTCCGCGAGAGCCAGGGCGACCGGTTCGACGGCACGGCTGGTGATACCGAAGTCGACCTGGGAAAGAATTTCGACGCGTCGGTAGTGCCGGACCCTCCCCTGCGCGCTGCGGACCACGTCATAAACCGAGGCGACGTCGCGTTGCCGGCCCAGCCAGCCGTCGCACAGCACGGCGATCGACTGGGCGCGCCGACCGAACTGCGAGTTCGTGTGGTCGATCTCCAGAAGGTCCTGGAGGATCACCGACTCGCCGTACTTGTTCTGCAGCCTGGAAACAATCAACTGCTGCTCTGCGGCGAGACCTTGGAGGGTCCGCATGGCGGACTTGAGGACCGTTTTCGTCGCTTCCTCGGCCCGTTCCTGCGCGGCCTCGACGGATTCCGAGTATTGGTTCTCCAGCTCGGAGTAATGATTTCTGAGCCCCGCGATCTCCTGCCTCAAAGTCTTTGCCGCCCTGCGTTGGCGAACAATGACCGCGATCGTGGCAAGGATGACGAACAGGAGAGCCCAGAATACCGGGTTCTGTATGTATTGCGTCATAAGACTCTCTTCAGGCGACTGACGGCCAGCTGCTGAATTCCCGTCAATAACGGGGGGACCGGCGGACCGCCCATCCGCCCGCTCTACAAGCGCGGTGATCGTATCATCGTAGGAACCGGTCCCTGACCGCCAATATGCTGCCTTTGCTGGACCATTGACGGTCAGTCAGCCCATGTTGGTTGACATCGGCGCAAGCTTCACCGTGATGCCGGACGTCCGTCTTCGAAACTTTCGAGCAGCTGTCCGAATCTTCACCGCCTGACCGTCACCGCAGCCCTCCCGCACGTCGCGCGACGCACTCCATTGACGCCCATGAGTACTGTCCTTACTGCCTACTCAGCCATCCGGAAGCAGCTTCGAAACTTTCGAGATCGCTGTATGTTTCAAGTATCAGCCATGACCGGGGCTTCCGGTCGGCCCCGTCCAGCACATCGGGAGATCAACCACCAAAAGGAAATGACATGGTTATGAAGGCACCTCGCAACGCCCCTTCCGAACGCCCCCGTTGGCGCCCACGCGTCCGTGGGGACTGACCCTCGGCACGGCGGGCCTGCTCGCCACGGCCGGCCTGACCGCTCTCGCCGGGTCGGCCGACGCCGCGAGCACCCTGGGCTCCGCCGCCGCCGGCAAGGGCCGCTACTTCGGCGTCGCGGTCGCGGTGAACCACCTCGGTGAATCCCCGTATGTCAGCACGCTCGACACCGAGTTCAACTCCGTGACGCCGGAGAACGAGATGAAGTGGGACGCCACCGAGCGCACACGGGGCTCCTACAGCTTCGGCTCCGCCGACCTGCGTGGGCTTCCAGTCCCACTTCTACAGTGCCTCCCCCGTGCCCGGCGAGTACCGGGCGAACCTGCAGCGCTTGGCCGACCTCGGCGTCGACGTACAGATCACCGAGCGGGACATCGAGGGCTCCGGAACAGCCCTGGCCAACAGCTACAACAATGTGGTGCAGGCCTGCCTGGCCGTCTCCCGCTGCACCGGCATCACCGTCTGGGGCGTCACCGACAAGTACTCGTGGCGCGCGAGCGGCACGCCCCTGCTGTTCGACGGCCACTACACGAAGAAGGCCGCGTACACCGCGGTGCTCAACGCGCTCGGCGGCTCCTCCTCGGGCGGCGGGAGCGGGGGCGGGGGCGGCGGCAGCGCGACGTGTACGGCGACGTACAGCAAGGCAGAGGAGTGGAGCGACGGCTACAACGGCAAGGTGACGATCACGGCGGGTGCGTCCGCGATCAGCAGCTGGACCACGAATGTCACGGTGACATCCCCGCAGACGGTCTCCGCCACGTGGAACGGCACGCCCACCTGGGACGGCAGCGGGAACGTGATGACCATGAACGGCAACGGAACGCTCGCCGCCGGGGCATCCACGAGCTTCGGGTTCACGGTGATGAAGAAGGGGAACTCCGCCACGCCGGCGGTCGGCGGCTGCACTGCTTCCTGATCCGCGGGAACGGACAAGAAAACCTCGTGCGGGACGAGCTTCTGCTCGTCCCGCACGAGGTGAGTGGTGTCCGAGGGGGGACTTGAACCCCCACGCCCGATAAAGGGCACTAGCACCTCAAGCTAGCGCGTCTGCCATTCCGCCACCCGGACCAGGTGTCTGCCGCCTTGCCGGGGGTGTTCCCCGCGGCGACATGGACAACAATACCAAGCTTTCGGGGTGCCTTTCACCTGCGTTTCCCTCTCCTCAGGCGCTCTGGCGGCGGCACCCGAAGGCATCACCCGGGGTGACGAATCGGTCACCCCGGGATGCTCGTGCGCACTCTCGTACGGCATGAGCTGGTACTCCCAGACGTTCCCCGGCAGCCGCTCCCCCGTCGGCCCCCGCGTCACCGCGCGCGCCAGCAGCTCGCCGCCGACGAAGGCCCCGCGCCAGGACGCGCCGAAGCCGCCGACCAGCTCGTCGCGGTCCCCGCGGGAGCGCGGGGCGCCGTGGCCGACGCTCCTGGCCGGGCAGGAAGCGGGCGTCCGCAGGGCCCCGCGGTGCAGCGGGACGGCGCCCCGCGCCCTGTTCAGGAGGTGGCCCTCCCCGGTCTCGGACTCGGAGGGCCACCTCGCGCGCGCGGCTCAGCACTTCTCGCGCAGCGAGTGCAGGTGCTCACTCGAACGCCGCGCGAAGGTGAACGACTCGGTCGGATTGTCGTGCTCGGCCTGCCAGTGGTGCGCCATGCGCTCGCCGCGCAGCCGGGTGACCGCGGAGATGAACCGCCGGTAGTCGATGTCGCCGTCGCCGACGTCGGTCATGCGGTAGCCGTACTGGTTCGCCGGATCGCTCACGCCGTCCTTCACGTGGAAGAGCGGGTAGCGGTGAGGCTGCCTGAGGACGTAGTTCAGCGGTTCGAAGGGTGCGGGCGTGCCGTCGGGCCGCTTCGAGAAGCGGAACTGGCCCGAGTACGCCCAGAAGATGTCCATCTCCAGGAAGACCAGGTCGGGGTCGGTCTCGGCGAGCAGCACGTCGTACAGCCGTACCTTGGGGTTGTCGGTGGCGAAGGAGAACTCCTCGGAGTGGTTGTGCTGGTAGAACTTCATGCCGCGCGCCCGGGCCGCCGCGCCGTAGGTGTTGAACTCCTCGGCCGCGCGCTTCCACGCGTCGACGGTCGAGCCGTAGCGGAACGGTCCCGAGGCGGTGCCGATGTGCTTGAGTCCGAGCGCCTCGGCGTCGTCGAGGACCTTGGTGAGGTTCTGCGCGAAGGTGTAGGCGGCCGGGTCGCTGGAGTAGTAGCCGACGTGGCTGCCGATCGGGTTCAGGCCGTGGTTCCTCGCCAGCCGCTTGAGCTGGGCGAGGGTGATGGGGCCCGCGGAGCCCTGGGTGTAGCCGGCGAACTCCACCTCGTCGTAGCCGTACTTCTCCAGTTCGGCGAAGACGGGGGCGAAGCCGAGCGTGGAGACCTTGTCGCGCAGGCTGTAGAGCTGGATGCCGAGCCGGCCGGGCGGCAGGACGGGGCGGCCGCGGCCCGCCGACGCGTTCGCGGTGTCCGCGCTGTCGGCGGCGGCGGTGGCGGGGCTCGTGGCCGCGCCCAGCAGGGCGGCGGCGGAGGCGCCTGCGGCCACGCCGAGCATGCCTCGTCTGGTGAGCCGGTGGGCGAGTTCGGGGTCGGACCGGAAGGTGCGGCTCATGCTGGAACTCCTCGGGATCTCGGGCCGTTGTCAGTGGTGAGTGCTTCACTTGTGACCAGTCAGGACAGACCGGCCAGTCGGAGCAGGAGAGACTTCACGTCGGTGGCCGCGACACGGCCGCCGACTGCACGGGGGGTGGAGCAGATGAGGAGCGGACCGTCGTCGTCGCTCGCCGGAAGGCGGCCGTGGCTGCCGCGAATAGGTGAGGCGTCCAGGGGCACGACCGCCATGCGGTAACGCATGCCGAGCTTCTTGCGCGCCAGTGCCGTGGCCGCCTTGACCTTCACATACGGGTCGAGCGGATCCATGAAGAGCTCGACCGGGTCGTAGCCGGGTTTGCGGTGGATCTCGACGAGCCGCGCGAAGTCGGGCGCGTGGGCGTCGTCGAGCCAGTAGTAGTACGTGAACCAGGCGTCCGGTTCCGCGACGGCGACCAGTTCGCCGGAGCGCGGGTGGTCGAGATGGTGCTCCTTCTTGCCCTCGTCGTCGAGGAGTCGCTCGATGCCGGGCAGGTCGGCGAGCGCGGCCCGGGCGGCGTCGAGGTCCTCGGGGCGGCGTACATAGACGTGGGCGATCTGGTGGTCGGCGACGGCGAAGGCGCGGGACGCCATCGGGTCCAGGTACTCCATGCCGTCCTGCGTGTGCACCTCGAGCAGTCCGGCGCGGCGCAGGGCCCGGTTGATGTCGACGGGCCTGCTCACGCGGGTGATGCCGTACTCGGAGAGCGCGACGACGGTACGGCCCTCGGTGCGGGCGTCGTCGAGGAGCGGGGCGAGGGCCGTGTCCAGCTCGGCCGCCGCCTTCAGGGAGCGCGGGTCGTCGGGGCCGAAGCGCTGCAGGTCGTAGTCGAGGTGGGGGAGGTAGCAGAGCGTCAGGTCGGGGTGGCGGGTGCGGATGATGTGCCGGGTCGCGTCGATGATCCAGCGACTGGAGACGAGGTCGGCGCCAGGGCCCCAGAAGTGGAAGAGCGGAAAGGTGCCGAGCTGCGCGGTGAGTTCGTCGTGCAGGGCCGGGGGCCTGGTGTAGCAGTCGGGTTCCTTGCGGCCGTCGGCGTAGTAGATCGGACGGGGGGTGATGGTGATGTCGGTGTCGGCGCCCATGGCGTACCACCAGCAGATGTTGGCGACCGTGTAGCCGGGGTGCGCCCGACGGGCCGCGTCCCACAGCTTGTCTCCGGCGACGAGGCCGTTGTGCTGCCGCCACAGCAGTACGTCACCCAGCTCGCGGAAGTACCAGCCGTTGCCGACGATGCCGTGCTCCGACGGGGGGGTACCGGTGAGGAAGGTCGACTGAGCGGCACAGGTGACGGCGGGCAGGACGGTACCGAGCGGCGCCTGGGAGCCCGACCGGGCGAGGGCCTTGAGGTGAGGCATGTGCTCGAGGAGACGGGGGGTGAGGCCGACGACGTCCAGGACCAGGAGAGGGGTGGGGGCCGGGGCGGGACCCGGGTTGGTGGCCTGGTGGGGGCTCGTGACGGTGCCGTCGGGGCTCATGGCGGTACTGGCGGTGCTGTCGGTGCTCACGGGAGCTCCTTCAGGCCGAGGTCCGTCAACAGGTCGCGCGCGAGGGAGAGTTCGGCGGCGATGCCGTCGGTGAGCTGGGTGCGGGCGCGGGGGCGCAGCTCGGGTGGGAGGGCCTGCCAGGTGTAGGTCTCGACCTCCAGATGACGGGTGAGCGGGTGCGGGCCGCCGACGAGCCGGGTCAGTGCGGCCCTCAGCACGGGGAGCGTGGAGGTGAGGGGCGCGGCGGGGGCCGCGTGCAGCGGGACGTGGAAGTGGGCGCGCCAGGGTGTGGCGTCGGGCAGGGCGTCGCCCTTGAGCGCCTCGCCCAGGTCGTCGGTGCCGCACAGACCGGCGGCGGTGACAGTACGGGTCTGGTGCAGGAAGCGGGGCTCGTCGAAGGCGGCGAGGGCCTCGCGGACATCGGGGAGGCCAGGGTGCTCGGCGTGCAGGGCGGCCGAGAGCTGGGACTTGACGACGGGGACGCCGGCTCGGGTGAGCGCGTCCAGGGCGGTGTGCGGATCTTCGAAAGAGGTGGCGAGGTGGCAGGTGTCGACACAGACACCGATGCGGTCGTGGTCGATCGCGGTGAGCGGCGCGATGGCGTCGCCGGTGGTCTCGACGACGCAGCCGGGTTCCGGTTCCAGGCCGACACGGATGGAACGGCCGGTCAGCTCGGCGAGGGCGTCGAGGCGTTCGGCGAGGGCACGCAGTGCGGCGCGGGCGGCGTCGGCACGGCTGGAGTCCTGGGCGGTGCGCCAGGCGAGCGGCAGGGTGGAGACGCTGCCCTCGGTGACGTCGTCCGGGAGGAGCCCGGCAAGGACACGGGCCAGGGAGGTGGTGTGGCCGAGGCGTTCCGGATCGGCCCAGTCCGGCTTGTACACACGGTACTTGACCTCTTCGGCGCCGAAGCCCTCATAGGGGAAGCCGTTGAGGGTGACGACCTCGAGGCCGCGCCGGTCGAGCTCGGTGCGCAGGCCACGCAGCGCGGACGGGTCGCTGACGAGGGTGTGGGCCGCGTCCCTGGCGAGCCACAGGCCGATGCCGAGGCGGTCGCGGCCGAGGCGTCGGCGGACGGGCTCGCAGTGGTCGCGCAGTTGGGCGAGGACGCCGTCGAGGGTTTCGGCGGGGTGCACGTTGGTGCAGTAGGCGAGGTGGACGGTGGTGCCGTCGGGGTGGCGGAAGCGCATCGCTCACTCCCCGCCACGCAGGACGGAGTTGCCCTCGTGGGTTGCGTCGGGGGCGCCGACGTCCAGGTTCAGACGGCCGCTGAGACCGTAGAAGGCTACGGGGTTGCGCCACAGCACCTGGTCCACGTCGTCGTCCCTGAAGCCCTCCGCCAGCATCAAGTCACCGACCCTGCGGGTCTTGAGGGGATCGCTCCTGCCCCAGTCGGCGGCGGAGTTCACGAGGACGCGCTCCGGCCCGAAGGACTGGAGGATCGCGACCATCCGCCGCTCGTCCATCTTGGTGTCGGGATAGACGGAGAAGCCCAGCCAGCAGCCGCTGTCCCTGGCCTCCTTGACGGTGGTCTCGTTGAGGTGGTCGACCAGCACCCGTTCCGGGGGCAGCGCGGACTCGCGGACGACGTCGAGGGTGCGGCGCAGTCCGGCGAGCTTGTCGCGGTGCGGGGTGTGGACGAGCGCGGGCAGGCCGTGGTCGGCGGCGAGCTGGAGCTGGGCGGCGAGCGCCGTGTCCTCGGCGGGCGTCATCGAGTCGTAGCCGATCTCGCCGACGGCCACGACGTGGTCCTTGAGGAGATACCGGGGCAGTTCGTCGAGGACGGGGGCGCAGCGCGGGTCGTTGGCCTCCTTGGGGTTGAGGGCGAGCGCGCAGTGGTGGGCGATGCCGTGCTGGGCCGCGCGGAACGGCTCCCAGCCCAGGAGGGAGTCGAAGTGGTCGAGGAAGGAGGCAGGCGAGGTGCGGGGCTGGCCGAGCCAGAAGGAGGGCTCGACCACGGCACGGACGCCCGCGGCGTGCATGGCCTCGTAGTCGTCGGTGGTTCGGGACGTCATGTGGATGTGGGGGTCGAAGATGCGCATCAGGACTCCTCGCCGTGGGGGCGGTCCGTGCGGGGCTCGGCCGGTGCGGACCGGGTGAGGGTGAGGACGCGGTGCAGGTCCGCGGGGACGGGGCGGTCGGCGGCGGTGCGTTCGGCGACGTAGTCGCCGAGCATGCGGGCCAGTTCGGGGTCGGCGCGGGCGCGGCGGTCGAGGTCGGTCACCTCGCCGATGTGGACACCGGTGAAGAGGCACTTCAGAACGGCATGGCGCCAGGCGTGGGCGTCGAGGTGCCGGGCGCCGTAGGGGCCGACGGCGGCGGACAGCAGCCGGGTGTCGTTGGTGCGCAGGGCGTCCTCGACGAGCGGGAGGGCGTCCGGGCCCGGCACCAGGTGGTGCAGGGCTTGGAGGACGGCGCGGCGTTCTGCTGCGGTGCCCTGGAAGTAGACACGGGTGAGCACGGTCGGATCGGCTCGGGCCGCGTGCAGGATGAGGACGCGCACGGCGTCGGCGTGTTCCGCACCGCATCGGCGCCCTGCCTCGGCGAGGCGCAGCTCCCACACGGAGATGGGCCCGTGGAGACCGGGGTGGGAGGCCGCGTCGTCAAGAGCCCGGTCGAGCCAGGTGCGGGCGGGGGTGTCGAGGGTGGCGTCCAGGTGGGCGCGCACTTCGGAGAGAGGGCTGTGGGCGAGGGCAGGTGCGGAAGATGAGACGGGGCCATCGACGCCGGAGGGCGGGGCTGATGTCCCGGAGGCGGGTGCCCCGGAGGCGGGTGCCCCGGAGGCGGGTGCCCCGGGGTTCGGGTCCGTCGAGTCGGCCGGGCGGCAGGCCGGGTGGGCCGCGTGCGGACGCGTCATGAGAAGTTCCCTTCTGGGGTGGCGGAGGGCTCGCCTGGGGGTGGGGCGGACGGTGCTGTCGGTGGGCCTGGCGGTGCGGTGGCTTCTGGGGGCGTAGGCGGGGTGTCCGTCTCTGCCCGGGGGCGGGGAGGTGCGGTGGGCGGGGCTGCCTGCCGGAGGAAGGGGAGGGAGAGTTCGGCGAAGTGAGGTCCGGCGTGGGAGTGGCGGGGCAGTTCGACGACGGTCAGGCCCTGGTATCCGGTGGCGGCGAGGGCCGCGAGAACGGGTGGGAAGTCGATGTCCCCGTCTCCGAAAGGGAGGTGCTCGTGGACACCGCGGCGCATGTCCTCGATCTGGACGTGGCGCAGCCAAGGTGCGGCGGCTCGTACGCAGTCGGCGGGAGAAAGGGGTTCGAGGCACTGGCAGTGGCCGATGTCGAGCGTGAGACCGAGATGATCCGGGTCGCCGAGGGCCCGGCGCAGGCGGTGGAAGTCGGAGAGGGAGGCGAGGAGGTGACCCGGTTCGGGTTCGACGGCGAGCGGGATGCCGGCGGCGGTGGCGGCGTCCAGGACGGGGGTCAGGGACTCGGCCAGCCGCTTCCAGGCCGTGTCCTCGTCCGTGCCCGGCGCGGCGGTGCCGCTGAAGCAGTGCACGGCGTGCGCACCGAGATCGGCGGCGACCTGGACGGCACGGGTCAACAGGTCGACGCGGCGGCCTCGGTCGTTTGGGTCGGGGTCGAGGAGGGAGGGTCCGTGTTTGCGGCGTGGGTCGAGGACGTAGCGGGCGCCGGTCTCGACGGTGACCTCAAGATTGAGGCCGTCCAGCCGGTGTGCGAGGCGACGCGTGCGGGTGGCGAGGTCCGGGGCGAGCGGGTCGAGGTGCATGTGGTCGAGGGTCAGACCGACACCGTCGTAGCCGAGGTCGGCGAGGAGGGTGAGGGCGTCGTCGAGGCGGAGGTCGGCGAGGCCGTTGGTGCCGTAGCCGAAGCGGAGGGGGCTGTTCAGGGGAGTGGCCCGGCTGGTGGACCGAGGGCTCATGTGACGCTCACCTTCCTCGCGTATCTGCCGGCGGCCGGGGCGAGGGCCGCGACGAGCACGGCGGTGACACCGGCCCCGGAACGGGCGGCGAGCGCCGCCTGGAGCGGGATCATGGCGCGGATGCCGCCGCCGACGGCCCGCTGGGTGAGAGGGGGTGACGGGTTGAGGGCGGCGTGGAGGTAGGGGCGCGCGGCTGTGGTGGCGTAGACGGCCCCGAGGGCCGTGCCCAGAGCGTCGGCGACGGGCTGTACGGGACGGCTGCTGGGCTCCGACGACCGACGGACAAGGGCTCGCCGGCTCAGCCGGGGCAGGAGTCCGGTCAGCAGGGCGGTCGCGGTGAGGGCCGCCAACGGGGCCTGTGTTGAGCCGCCTCGGGTCTCGTGCCGGGAGACGGCGGTGACCGCGAAGGTGTGGGCACCCAGAAGACCGGCCGACGGGAGCGCCTCGCGGATGTGGCCGGTGGTGGCCGCCGCGCCGAGGAGGAGGTCCAGGGCGCGGGCGGTGGCCATGGCCGCGGGGCCGGCGGGCGTGTGCGTCAGGGCGAGGTCGTACGCCCAGACCGTGGCCGCGAGCGGTGCGGCGACCGCGAGTGCCGGGCGTCCGGCGCAAGCCGCGAGGGCCAGGCCGCTCACCGTGAGGGTGCAGGCCGCCGTCAGGGCCGCGGAGGGACGGATACGCCCGGACGGGAGGGGACGGTGTGGGCGTTCGGCGGCGTCCTCCTCACGGTCGGCCCAGTCGTTGAGGGCCATACCGGCCTCGTAGAGACACAGGGAGGAACCGATGGCGAGCAGGGTACGGGAGTTGGGACGTGTGGCGGTCGCCGCGGCGCCTGCCAGTGCGTCTCCGGGGACGGTGAACAGCGCGGGGAGGCGGAGGAGTTCGGCCCAGGCGCGGCGACGGTGGTGCCTGCGGTCGCCCCGCGTACGGGACACGCCGACGACCCCACTGCCCCGCCTCACTCCTCCTCCCCCGCGTCGGCGTCCCTCAGCCGGCGCGCGAGGCCTACCAGTGCCGCGTACTGCTCTCCCAGGGCCGCCGGCCCGTCCCCCACCGGGTCCTTGAAGAAGAAGCCGAGGTCGGTGAGGGGGCCGCGGAGACCTGCCTCGTGGGCGCGGGTGGTCAGGCGGGCAAGGTCGAGGACGAGAGGTGCGGCCAGGGACGAGTCGCAGCCCTGCCAGATGGTCTGGAGGATCATGCGGGTGCCGAGGAAGCCGTCGAAGGCGATGTGGTCCCAGGCCGTCTTCCAATCGCCGAGCGCCGGTACGTCGTCGATGTGGACCTGGCCCTCGGGAGCGGCGGCGAGGGTGTCGGTGAGGACACGTTCCTTGCCCGCGTTCTTCGCGGCCGCGGCGGCCGGGTCGGCCAGCGCCGCGCCGTCCCCGCCGCCCAGCAGGTTGGTGCCGGACCAGGCCCGGACCGCGAGGGCGCGATGGGTGAACATCGGGCCGAGGACGGAGCGCAGCAGCGTCTGTCCGGTCTTGCCGTCTCGGCCGGCGTACGGCAGGCCGCTCGATTCGGCGGCGGCGGCGAGGGCGGGGTGGTGCAGGCCCGTCGAGGGGGTGAAGTTGATGTACGGACAGCCGGCGCGCAGGGCTGCCGCCGCGTACAGCGAGCTCGGTGGGAGCGCGCCCGAGGTGGGCGGCGGCTCGGTGGACGCCACGTTCACCACCACCGCCCGCTCCAGACCGCGCCGTCGTACGAAGTCCCGCATGTCGGAAGCGAAGGTGGTGATCAACTCCTCCACGTCCCGCGTGTCGCCCGGGGCGGGGCCTCCCGGTCGGATCTCCCGCTCCACCGCGTCGAGTTCGGCGGCGACGGCAGACGGCAGGCCGGGGGGCAGTACGCCGCCGGCCGCCAGTTCCTCCGCCCGCTTGGGCAGAGGGCAGTCCACCGTGTCGTGGCCGCCGAAGACGAGGGACGACAACGCCGGCAGGCCGCTCTCCGCGAACTCGGGTGTCTCGGTGACCAGGCCGGTCGGCGCGTGCAGACCCGCGGTGACGGCTGCGCATCCCGCGACGACGGTGGTGGCGACGGAACCGCGCGCCCCGATCAGCCAGACACCGACACGCGGTGCGGAAACGGACGCGGACAGGGACACAGGCACGGGCACGGACATGAGCAGCCTCCTTGTCGAGAGCACCGACACCAACCGGACGGACACCAACGGGACCGGCGCAGACGGGGAAAGGACGGCGGGCGGGAGTCCGGCGTCCCCCGCCCGCCGCCGCTCAGTTGCCCCTGACGGGCAGTTCCTTGATCCGGACGTTACGGAAGGACACCTGGTCGTCGGCTCCGTGGTTCTGGATGCCGAGGTGTCCGTCGCGCAGGCTCCGGGCCGGATCGGTGTTCGCGAAATCGTTGATCTTCACGCCGTTGAGCCAGACGCGCAGGCGTTCGCCCTCCACACGGATCTCGTACGTGTTCCACTCCCCCGGCGGGTTCAGCGCGCGGTCGCGCTTCTCCAGGTCGGCGGACCGGAAGCCGTAGACGGCCCCGGTGGTCTTCTCGGGCACGTCCGTGGCGTCTATCTGGATCTCGTAGCCGTTGTTCACCGCCGACCACGGGTCGTCCGAGGACGGGAAGCCCACGAACACACCGGAGTTGTCGTCACCGGCGGCACCGGAGGCGCCGGCCCCGGCGGAGGCACCGGACACACCGGACATCCGCCAGTCGAGCTTCAGGGAGTACGCCTCGAAGCTCCGGTCGGCGTACCACAGCAGGCCCATGCCGCCCGACGACGTCAGCGTGCCGTCGCCGTCGAGGGTGAACGAGCCCGGCCCCGCCTGCTTCCACCCGTCGAGCGAAGCGGCCGTGCCGTCGAAGAGCGGCCGATAGCCGTTCTCCGGACGGCAGTCGGCCTGCGCGTCGCCGATCGCCCAGCGGATTCCACCCAGCAGGTGGGCGAGCAAGGCGGGTTCGGCGTACGACTCGACGGTGTGGCCGACTCCCGTGTAGAAGGCCCGGCCGCCCCGGTAGTTCTGGCACCAGGCGATCGGGTGATCGCCGTTCATGGTGCCGCCGGTGTACGAGGACTCGTCGAGCGAGGCCAGGACGTGGGCCCGATCCCGGGGATTGGAGCGGTAGTTGTACCACTCGTCGGTGCGTTCCCAGGTCCGTGGGAGCGCCGAGGTCGCCGGGTGGGCCCGGTCCTCGACGTTCACCTCGGCCTGCTGGATCGCCGGGTGCGACTGGAAGTAGGCGCCGACGAGGCCGCCGTAGAACGCCCAGTCGTACTCGGTGTCGGCGGCGGCGTGGATCCCGACGTAGCCGCCGCCGTGGCGGATGTAGCCCTCGAAGGCGGTCTGCTGGGCGGCGTCGAGGACGTCTCCCGTCGTCGACAGGAACACGACCGCGTCATAGCGGCGCAGGTTGGCGGGCGTGAACGCCCTCGCGTCCTCGGTGGCGTCGACGGTGAAGCCGCCGCGTTCGCCGAGTTGCCGTACCGCGGCGAGCCCGGCCGGGATCGAGTCGTGGCGGAAGCCGGCCGTCTTGGAGAAGACGAGCACGCGCCTGCCGTCGTGACCGGTCTGGGAGACGGCCGGGTGCGTCACGGAGCCGAGGAGCAGCGCCGCTCCCAAGAGCGCGGTGATCAGGTGGCCTCTTCGGGGCATGGGAGCCTCCTCTCAGCCGGTCGTGAAGGTGAAGTCGTCCACGTCGAACAGGGCGCCCGAGCCGCCCTTGAAGACCAGGTAGAGCGTGGTCGTGCCCCTCGGTGCACGGGACAGGGCGGCGGTGACGTCCTGGAAGGTCTCCCAGCCGCCGGTCACGGGGACCGTCGCCTTGCCGAGCCGGGTGCCCGTCGGGGATCCGGCGCGGATCTCCAGCGTGCCGCCCGCGCCTCCGGAGGAGACACGCGCCGTGATCTGCTTGGCGTTGCTCAGGACGTACGGCGTGAAGGAGATCCAGTCCCCGTTGTCGATGTCTCCGACGGTACGCCCGCCGTGCGCGGTGTCCTTCGTGCTCACGGTGACGCCGGAGGAGTCGCCGAAGTGCTCGGCCTGACGGTGGCGGGGCTGGGCGACGTTCTGGTCGTGCGTGGTGAGCGGGGCCTGGCCGCCGCCCCCGCCGTCGGTGTACTCGGCGTCCAGGACTCCGAAGATGTTGGCGTCCTCGTCGTGGCCGCCGTCGGCGCTGGTCTGGAGGGTGCCGGTGCAGCCCTGGGCGGAGGTCACCGGGTGGCCGTGGCTGTCGTGGCCGAGGACGAAGGTGACGGTGACCTTGGAGCAGTCGATCCTTCGGTCCTCCGGGTCGGTGACCTTCACCTTGAAGGGGATCGCGTCGCCGAAGCTGAACAGCTGTCCGTCCTTCGGCGCCTCCAGCACGACGGTGGGCGCGGTGTTGCCGACCACGATCTGCACGCTCGCGCTGCCGGTGCGGCCGGTCGCGTCCCTGGTGGTCAGGGTCGCGGTGTAGGTGCCGTTCTTGCGGTAGGTGTACGCCGGGTTGGCCCGCGTCGACCTGCCGCCGTCGCCGAAGTCCCAGCTGTACGTGAGGCGGTCGCCGTCCTGGTCGCTGGTGCCCTCGGAGGAGAACCGCACCTTCAGCGGGGCCTGCCCGGAGGTGCGGCTCGCCGCAGCCTGCGGTACCGGGGAGTGGCCGTCGGTGGCGTTCTCGATGCGGTACAGGGCCGAGTGCTCGTCGCCGCCGAACCAGGAGACGCCGTAGTCGAGGACGTACAGCGCGCCGTCGGGGCCGAAGGCCATATCCATGATCTGGGTGCCGGTCCACGGGATGTCGTTGATGGACTGCACGGTGCCGTTCGCGTCGCTCGTGATCCGTTTGATCCAGCGGCGGCCGAACTCCCCGGCGAAGAAGTCACCGTCGTAGGCCTCGGGGAACTTCACCGGCGAGTCGAGCGCGGCGTCGTAGTGGTAGACCGGGCCGCCCACCGGGGACTCGGAGCCACTGCCGAACTCGGGCTTGGACCCTCCGTCGTACGGGATCCAGGCGGCCTGGGCCGGGGGCAGGTCCGTGAGGCCGGTGTTGTTCGGCGAGGTGTTCTTCGGGGCGGCGCAGTCGAAGGCGGCCCCCGAGGCGCCGGTGGCGAAGTCGTAGTCCACGTAGGCGTCGTTGTCGCCGGTGCAGTACGGCCAGCCGAAGTTGCCGGGGCCGGTCACCCGGGCGAACTCGACCTGACCGCCGGGGCCTCGGGCCGGGTCGGCGGCGCCCGCGTCGGGGCCGTAGTCGCCGACGTAGAGGATGCCGGTCTTCTTGTCGACGCTGAAGCGGAACGGGTTGCGCAAGCCCATCGCGTAGATCTCGGGCCGTGTCTTGTCCGTGCCGGGGGCGAAGAGGTTGCCGTCGGGGACGGTGTACGAGCCGTCGGCGTTCACCTTGATCCGCAGGATCTTGCCGCGCAGGTCGTTGGTGTTGCCGGAGGAACGCTGGGCGTCGAAGGCCGGGTTGCGGTTCGCGCGTTCGTCGATCGGGGTGAAGCCGTCCGACTGGAAGGGGTTGGTGTCGTCGCCGGTCGACAGGTAGAGGTTGCCCGCCGCGTCGAAGTCGATGTCGCCGCCGACGTGGCAGCACAGGCCCCGGGAGGCCGGCACGTCGAGGATCTTCGTCTCGCTGGCGGTGTCGAGCGTCCCGTCCGTCTTCAGGACGAACCGGGAGAGTCGGTTGACGCCGTCGAAGGGCGCGAAGTCCGCCGCGGTGCCGGTTTCGGGGGCGTCGTCGGCGGGGGTGTTGAGCGGGGGTGCGTAGTAGAGATAGATGAAACGGTTCTCCGCGAAGGCCGGGTCGACGCCGATGCCCTGGAGTCCCTCCTCGTCGTGGGAGTAGACGTCGAGCTTGCCGGCGAGCCGGGTG
This sequence comes from Streptomyces sp. NPDC043427, assembly GCF_056436655.1. NCBI lineage: Bacteria > Bacillati > Actinomycetota > Actinomycetes > Kitasatosporales > Streptomycetaceae > Streptomyces > Streptomyces sp. NPDC043427. The sequence continues at coordinate 111,972 of NZ_JBWKCC010000010.1, forward strand.
GTGCCGGCCGCGTCGGTGAGGCGGAGTTCGCCGTCGCGTGAGGTGTGCAGGACGGAGCGATCGGGGAGGACGGCGAGCGACATGGGCTCGCCGACCTCCGCCTCGCCCTTGGCGAGGGTGACCTGCTGGAAGTCCTCGGCCGCGGCGGCGGGCCCCCGGTCGGCGACGGCTGCGCCGGCCGGAGGCGAGGTGAGCGTGAGGGACGCGCCCGCCAGCAGCGCGCCGCTGACCAGGGCGGCCGCCTTGCGCCAGGACGGGCGTCGTCGTCTGTGCGGCTGTGTTCGGTCGGTGCGGGTGATGCGGTCGTTCCCGTGCACGGATGCCTCCAGGAAAAGGCCGGTTGTACGGGCGGGTGCGTGCGCCGGGATGCGCCGTCATCCCGGAGAGCTGAGAGAGCGTCAGTTGCCGAACGCCGCGTCGAAGGAGGCCGACGGCGGCTCGAAGTCGTACGCCTTGAGGCGGGTCAGGGCCTCCGGGGCGCCCTGGAGCCGGTCCATGCCGGCGTCCTCCCACTCCACGGAGACAGGGCCCTGGTAGTCGATGGAGCGCAGCATCCGGAAGACGTCCTCCCAGGGGACGTCGCCGTGGCCGGCCGACACGAAGTCCCAGCCACGGCGCGGGTCGCCCCAGGGCAGGTGGGAACCGAGGCGGCCGCCCCGGCCGTCGAGGCGCTTGCGGGCCTCCTTGCAGTCCACGTGGTAGACGCGGTCGCGGAAGTCCCACAGGAAGCCGACCGGGTCGAGGTCCTGCCACACGAAGTGGCTGGGGTCGAAGTTGAGACCGAAGGCCGGTCGACGGTCGACCGCGTCCAGTGTGCGTACGGTCGTCCAGTAGTCGTATGCGATCTCACTCGGGTGGACCTCGTGCGCGAACCGCACGCCCTCCGCGTCGAAGACGTCGAGGATCGGGTTCCAGCGCTCGGCGAAGTCCTCGTACCCGCGCTCGATCATCGACTCGGGCGCGGGCGGGAACATGGCGACCAGGTGCCAGATGGCGGAGCCGGTGAAGCCGACCACGGTCTGGACGCCGAAGGCGGCCGCGGCGCGGGCGGTGTCGGCGATCTCGGCGGCGGCCCGCTGCCGGACGCCTTCCGGCTCGCCGTCGCCCCAGATGCGCTCGGGCAGGATCGCCTGGTGCCGCTCGTCGATGATGGCGTCGCAGACCGCCTGGCCGACCAGGTGGTTGGAGATCGCCCAGCACTTCAGGCCGTACTTGTCGAGCAGTTGATGGCGCGAGGTCAGGTACGACGGGTCGGCGAGGGCCTTGTCGACCTCGAAATGGTCGCCCCAGCAGGCGAGTTCCAGACCGTCGTAGCCGAAGTCGCGGGCGAGGCGGCAGACTTCTTCGAGGGGCAGGTCGGCCCACTGGCCGGTGAAGAGCGTGAACTGGCGCGGCATGCGTGGGGCCTCCTCAGACCGCTATCGGGGTGTAGACGGAGTTCTTCTCCGCGCTCTCCTCCACCGCCGCGAGGACGCGCTGGACCTGGAGTCCGTCGGCGAAGGAGGGTTCGGGGCGGCGCCCCTCGGCGATGGCATGGACCAGATCGCGGGCCTGGTGGACGAAGGTGTGCTCGTAGCCGAGTCCGTGGCCCGGGGGCCACCAGGCGTCGAGGTAGGGGTGTTCGGGCTCGGTGACGAGGATGCGCCGGAAGCCGGCCTGTGCGGGGGGCTCCGAACCGTCGTGGAACCAGAGCTCGTTGAGACGCTCCAGGTCGAACGCCAACGAGCCGTGTTCGCCGTTGAGTTCGATGCGCAGGGCGTTCTTGCGGCCGGTGGCGTACCGGGTGGCCTCGAAGGAGGCGAGGGCGCCGGAGGCGAAGCGGCCGGTGAACAGGGCGGCGTCGTCCACGGTGACCGTGCCGGTGCCGGCGGTCGACACGGCGGCCAGTCCGCCGCTCGCGCCCCCGCCGGGCAGCGGCCGCTGCCGTACGAACGTCTCGGTGAGCGCTGAGACACCCGCCAGCCTCTCCCCCGCAAGACACTGCGCCAGGTCGACGATGTGCGCGCCCAGGTCGCCGAGTGATCCGGATCCGGCGAGTTCCTTGCGCAAACGCCAGGTCAGCGGGAAGTCGCGGTCCACCAGCCAGTCCTGAAGGTATGTAACTCGCACATGGCGCAGGGTGCCGAGCCTGCCCTCGGCGACCATCCGGCGGGCCAGCGCGGTGGCGGGGACCCGGCGGTAGTTGAAGCCGACCATCGCCAACTGGCCGCGTTCGTAAGCCTCTTCGGCGGCATACGTCATCCGCTCGGCCTCCTCGACGGTGTTCGCCAGGGGCTTCTCGCACAGGACGTGCTTGCCGGCCTCCAGGGCGGCGAGGGCGATCTCGGCGTGGCTGTCGCCGGGGGTGCAGATGTCGACGACGTCGATGTCGTCCCGTGCGATCAGGACGCGCCAGTCGGTCTCGGCCGCCGCCCAGCCGTGCCGGTCCGCCGCCGCGCGCACGGCCGCCGCGTCCCGGCCGCAGATCGCGGCGAGGACCGGGCGGCGGGGCAGGTCGAAGACACGGCCCGCGGTGCGCCAGCCCTGGGAGTGGGCGGCGCCCATGAAGGCGTAGCCGACCATGCCGACGCGCAGCGGTGGTTTCCCGGCCTCCGGTCCTGCTGACTGCTGCGGCTGTTCCATGCAGAGGTCCTCCTCGTCGTCGTGGCGCGGTGGGGGGTGCGGGCGCCTCGTGGGAAGCCGGTCACTTCAAGCCCGTGGACGGGCTCTCGGTGAGCCGTCGTTCGAGTCGAAGGCGGGGCTCACCGGAAGCCCGTGGACATGTACTGGTCGACGTTGTCCTTGTCGACGACGGCCGAGTACAGCGTGATCGAGGCGGGGATCTCGTACTCGGCGAGGCCGCCGACGCCCTTGCCCTGGCCGAGGGCGCGGGCGAGGTCGATCGCGGAGGCGGCCATGGTCGGCGGGTAGAGGACGGTCGCCTTGAGGACGCCGTTGTCCTGTTTGATCGCCTGGAAGGCGGAGAGCGCGCCGGCGCCGCCGACCATCAGGAAGTCGTCGCGCCCGGCCTGCGCGACGGCGCGCAGCGCGCCCACGCCCTGGTCGTCGTCGTGGTTCCACACCGCGTCGAACTGGGACTGCGCCTGGAGGAGTTGGGCCATCTTGGCCTGTCCGGACTCGACCGTGAAGTCGGCGGCCTGGCGGGCCACCTTCCTGATGTTGGGGTAGTTCTTCAGCGCGTCGTCGAAGCCCTGGGTGCGCTGCTTGGTCAGCTCCAGGTTGTCGAGGCCGGCCAGCTCGATGACCTTGGCGTTCGACTTCCCCTTGAGTTTCTCGCCGATGTAGTGGCCGGCGTTGAGCCCCATGCCGTAGTTGTCGCCGCCGATCCAGCACCGGTACGCCTGCGGGGTGTTGAAGATGCGGTCGAGGTTGACGACGGGGATGCCGGCGCGCATCGCCTTCAGGCCGACCTGGGTGAGTGCCTTGCCGTCGGCGGGCAGGACGACCAGGACGTCGACCTTCTTGTTGATGAGGGTCTCGATCTGGCCGATCTGTGTGGCGGTGTCGTTGGAGCCCTCGGTGATCTCCAGGGTGACGTCCGTGTACTTCTTCGCCCGGTTCTTGGCGTTGTCGTTGATGGCGTTGAGCCAGCCGTGGTCGGCCTGCGGGCCGGCGAAGCCGATGGTGACCCGCTTGCCGGGCTTGTCGTCGGCCGCGGGCTGGTCGTCGGCGGCCGGCTTTTCGTCGCTGGGCTCGTTACTCGTGCAACCTGCGAGGAGGGCACCCGCGGACACGGCGGCGGTGCCGAAGAGCAGTCCTCTGCGACTGGTGAGGTGTGACATGGCGGTGAACCCTTTCCTCAGGTCGTGCTCGCGGTACGGCGCTGGACCAGCACGGCGGCGACGATGATCGCGCCCTTGGCGATCTGCTGGACGTCGCTCTGCAGGTTGTTCAGGGCGAAGATGTTGGTGATCGTGGTGAAGATCAGGACGCCGAGCACGGAGCCGGTGATGGTGCCGCGGCCGCCGCTGAGCAGCGTGCCGCCGATGATCGCGGCGGCGATGGCGTCGAGTTCGTAGAGGTTGCCGTTGGTGTTCTGGCCCGAGCCGGACAGGACGATCAGCAGGAAGGCGGCGATGCCGCAGCACAGCCCGGACAGCAGGTAGAGGTAGAGGCGCTGGCGGCGGACATCGATGCCGGCGAGCCGGGCGGCCTCCGCGTTGCCGCCTACGGCGACCGTGCGGCGCCCGAAGGTGGTCCGGTTGAGCAGCAGCCAGCCGATGACCGTCACGACCGCGAAGACCAGGACAAGCGGCGGAATCCCGAGCACGTAGGAGTCGCGCTCGCCCAGTTCGAGGATCCCGTCGACGGTGACGATCTGCGTCCTGCCGTCGGTGATCTGCAACGCCAGCCCGCGCGCCGAGGCCAGCATGGCGAGCGTGGCGATGAACGGGACCATCGCGCCGTACGCGATGAGCAGCCCGTTCACCAGGCCGCAGCCGAGCCCGACGAGCACCGCGGTGAAGAGGATGCCCGCGAAGCCGAACTCCTGCGTGGCGACGGTGGTCGCCCACACCGAGGCGAGGGCGACGATCGCGCCGACGGAGAGGTCGATGCCGCCGGAGGTGATCACGAAGGTCATGCCGACGGTGACGACACCGATCACCGAGGCCTGGGTGAGGACGAGTTGGAGGTTGCGGGTGTCGAGGAACTGCTCGGGCTTGGTGATCCCGCCGATGACGACCAGGACGGCGAGCACGCCGAGGAGGGACAGGGTGCGGACATCGGCGCGGGCCACGAGGCCGCGCCACGCGGGGAGTTGGCCGACCGACGGCACCTTGTCGGTGCTGTCCCGGGGCGGGGAGACGGGCTGCGTCATGACGCCGGGCTTCCTTCCATGACGAGGTCGAGTACGCGGTGTTCGTCGAGCTCGCGGGCGGGCGCCGTGTGGACGACGCGGCCCTCGCGGAGCACCAGCACACGGTCGGCGAGGCCGAGCACCTCCGGCACCTCGCTGGACACCAGCAACACGGCGAGCCCTTCGTCGGCCAGTCGACGTACGACCGCGTACAGTTCGGCGCGGGCGCCGACGTCGACACCGCGGGTGGGTTCGTCCAGCAGCAGGACACGGCAGCCGCGCAGCAGCCAGCGGGCCAGGACGGCCTTCTGCTGGTTGCCGCCGGAGAGGGTGCGCACAGGGACGGACGGGTTGTCGGGGCGCAGCGACAGCTCGCGTGTCGCGGCCCGCGCTGCACCGAGTTCGGCGCTCCGGTCGATCCAACCCCCGCGTGAGAAGCGGGACATGGAGGAGACCGAGACGTTTCGGGTGACGGACTCCAGCATCAGCAGCGCCTGCGCCTTGCGTTCCTCGGGCGCGAGACCGAGACCGGCGCGGACGGCCGCGCGTACGCTGCCGGGCCGCAACGGCCTTCCTTCGACGAGGACTTGACCGGCGCTCGGATTGCGGGCGCCGTAGATGGTCTCCAGGATTTCGGAGCGCCCGGAGCCGACCAGCCCCGCGAGTCCGACGATCTCCCCCGGGTGCAGGTCGAGGTCGAGGGGCGCGAACTCGCCCTCCCGGGCCAGCCCCCGCACCTGGAGGATCGGCGGCCCGGTCGGCGCCGAGCCCGCCGCCGGCCGGGCGGGGAAGACGTACTCCACGTTCCGCCCCGTCATCAGCGCCACGACCTCACGGGTCGGTGTCGACTCGGCGGGCAGCCCGCCCGCCACCGCGCGGCCGTCCTTCAGTACCGTCACGCGGTCGCCGATGCGGCGGATCTCTTCCAGGCGGTGCGAGATGTAGACGACGGCGACACCCGCGGCGGTGAGGTCTGCGACGATCCGGAAGAGGTTGTCGACCTCGTCGGGGTCGAGGGCCGCCGACGGCTCGTCCATGACGATGAGGCGTACGTCGTGGGAGAGCGCCCGCGCCATGGAGACGATCTGTCGCTGTGCCGCCGACAGCGCGCCGACGAGCCGGGACGGATCGATCTCCGGATGCCCGAGTCGCTTCAGCAGAGCGGCCGTTGACGCGCGTGCCGCCTTTCCCCGTACGACGAAGCCGGCGGCCGTGGGTTCGTGGCCGAGGTGGACGTTCTCGGCGACGGACAGGTGCTCGACCAGGTCGAGTTCCTGGTAGATGGTGGCGATGCCGAGGCGCATGGCGGCGATGGGCGAGCGCAGCGTGACGGGCTCGCCGCGCCAGTGGATCGTGCCGGTGTCGGGCTGGTGGGCGCCGGCCAGGACCTTGATGAGGGTGGACTTCCCGGCACCGTTCTGGCCGAGCAGACAGTGCACTTCACCGGCCTGGACGTCCAGGTCGACGCCGTCCAGGGCCCGGACGCCGGGGAACGACTTGGTGATGCCGGACATGGTGAGCAGCGGTGGTTCTGGTGCCATGTGGGTTCCCCTCGGCGGACGTGCGGGCCGGTTTCAGGGCGATTCGCCTGCCGCGCGGGCCTCTTGAGGAAGAACAGGAGTTCTGAGGCAGAGCAGGCGTTGTCTTCAGGCAGAGCAGGCGTTTTCAGGCAGGGCAGAGCGATGCGCTGTACTGGTGGGCCGAACCGAAGTCGGGGTCTAGGCGGGCGAGAAGAGGTGGTCGCTGATGAGTCGGGCCGCGCCGATGACTCCGGCGGTCGGCCCCAACTCCCCCAGGACGATAGGCAGGTTGCCCGTCGCGAGGGGCAGTGACTGGCGGTAGACCTGCGTGCGGATCGCGGCGAGCAGGGTGTGGCCGAGGCCGGTCACCCCGCCGCCGATCAGCACCAGGCCGGGGTTGAAGAACGAGACGAGTCCCGCGATGACCTGGCCGACGCGGTCGCCGCCCTCGCGGATCAGGTCGAGGGAGGTCGCGTCGCCCGCGGCGGCCGCGGCGGCGACGTCCACGGCGGTCAGGACGCCGTTGGTCTCCAGCCGGGTCGCGAGTTCGACGCTGAGGCCCTGCTGGGCCGCCTCCAGCGCGTCGCGGGCCAGTGCCGCCCCGCTGAAGTGGGCTTCCAGGCAGCCCCGGTTGCCACAGGCGCAGGGGCGTCCGTCGGGCACGGCCTGGATGTGCCCGATGTCGCCCGCGCTGCCCGTCGCACCGCGGTGGACCTCACCGCCGACCACGATGCCGCAGCCGATGCCGGTGCCGATCTTGACGCAGAGGAAGTCGCCCACGGAGCGGGCGACGCCCGCGTGCTGCTCCCCCATCGCCATGAGGTTCACGTCGTTGTCGACCATGACCGGGCAGCCGAGTTCCTGGCTGAGCGCCTCCCGCACGGGGAAGCCGTCCCAGCCCGGCATGATCGGCGGCGCGACCGGTACGCCCTCGGGGAAGCGGACCGGGCCGGGGACGCCGATGCCGGCGCCGTCGAAGCCCTCCGCGAGCCCCGATGCGCGCAACTTGGCGGCCATGGAAAGGACTTGCTCGAAGACCGCGACCGGTCCCTCGCGCACGTCCATGGGTTGGTTGATGTGGCCCAGGATCTCCAGTTCCGCGTTGGTGACCGCGACGTCGACGGAGGTGGCGCCGATGTCGATGCCGAGGAAGCGGAGGCCCGGCGCGAGCCGGATGTTGTGGGAGCGGCGCCCGCCGCGCGAGGCGGCGAGTCCGTCGGCCACGACAAGACCCGTCTCCAGCAGCCGGTCGACCTCCACGGCCAGCTTGGACCGCGACAGGTCGACCTGGTCACCCAGTTGGGCACGGGAGTTGGGCCCGGAGTCACGCAACAGCTTGAGCAGCCGGGCCTGGTGCGCGTTGGCGGGGCGTGCCGTCATGCGTCTCACGAACCCCTCCTCGCCTCGATTCGGCCACCCGTGTCGGGCTTTCGAGGGGAACGTAGCAGCGACTGCCGGGGCTGGGAAGAAGCCGTGCACGGATTGCTGCGAACTTTCTCCACTGACAGGACAAAGAAAGTCACGGACAAGGATGACCCGAAGGCGGGGGGTCACACAGAGTGAAGGGCCCGGCGTCGCTCAGGACTTGGCGCGCTCGTGATACGACTTCCGCGTGTGCTCGGTGTGTTCGCGCATGAGACGGGCAGCCTCCTGCTGATCCCCGGCCACGATCGCGGTGATGAGCTCCGCGTGCTCCGCCCAGGACTTGTGCCCGCGCTGCCGGGCGACCGGCGTGTGGTACCAGCGCACGCGGCGGTCGACCTGGGCGGCGAGTTCCGCGAGGACGGCGTTGCCGGCCAACTCCATGATCTTCGCGTGGAAGCGGGCGTTGAGGACGACGGCAGCGTCCACGTCGTCCTTGGCGACGGCCAAGCGTCCCTGTGCGCACAGTTCGTCCAACGCGGCGATGCCGGCACTGTCCGCGTTCGCCGCGGCGAGCCGGGCGGCCTCGCCCTCCAGGAGCGTACGCACGGTGAGGAGTTGGTCGGCCTCCTGCTCGGTCGGCTCGTGCACGAAGGCGCCCTGGGCGGGCCGCAGATCGACCCAGCCCTCGGTGTTCAGCCGTTGCAGTGCCTCACGCACCGGCTGCCGGGAGACTCCGAGGTGCCCGGCGAGTTCGCTCTCGACCAGGTGCTGGCCGGGCTGGAGGGCGCGGGTCGTGATGAGTTCGAGCAGTGCCTCGTAGACACGGTCGCGCAGCGGGCCGGGGCGTTCGAGTTTGGGCACCGCGCCCTGCGGCAGTCCTGTCGACAACATCGGTCGCTCCCCCTCCTGGACGGCGCCGGGCTGGCCACAGCCGGACAATCAGTATCGATTGTCTTTCGTCTACAGTCCACGGCGTACAGGTGCCAGAGCAGGGCACAGTTGACCTCGTCGCACGCCCCCTCACCGGCAGCGCACTCACAGGCAGCGCACTCACGGACAGCGCACAACCTGCCCCGCGTACGACAGGTTGCCGCCGAACCCGAACAGCAGTACCGGGTCTCCCGTGGAGATCCCGCCCTGCTCCACGAGCTTGGAGAACGCCAGCGGGATACTGGCGGCCGAGGTGTTCCCGGACTCGCACACGTCCCGCGCGACCACGGCGTTGACCGCGCCGATCTTCTCCGCGAGGGGCTCGATGATGCGCAGGTTCGCCTGGTGCAGGACGACGGCGGCGAGGTCCGCGGGGGCGAGGCCGGCCCGCTCGCAGGCCTGCCGGGCCAGAGGCGGCAGCTGCTGGGTCGCCCAGCGGTAGACGCTCTGCCCCTCCTGCGCGAACCGCGCGGGCTGTCCCTCGATGCGCACGGCGTGCCCCATCTCGGGCACCGACCCCCACAGCACGGGCCCGATGCCGGGCTCCTCACCCGACAAACAGGCCTCCACCACGGCGGCGCCCGCGCCGTCCCCGACGAGCACGCACGTCGTACGGTCGGTCCAGTCGGTGACGTCGGACATCTTGTCGGCGCCGATGACCAGGGCACGGCTCGCCGCTCCGGCGCGGACGGTGTGGTCGGCGGTGGCCAGCGCGTGGGTGAATCCGGCGCACACCACGTTGACGTCCATGGCGGCGGGGTTCGGCACGCCGATGCGGGCGGCGACACGGGCGGCCATGTTCGGGGAGCGGTCGACGGCCGTGGAGGTGGCGACCAGCACCAGGTCGATGTCGGCCGGCGTCAGCCCCGCCGTCGCGAGCGCCTTGGCGGCGGCGTGCGCGGCGAGCTCGTCGACCGGCTCGTCGGGACCGGCGATGTGCCGCGTGCGGATGCCCACCCGGGACCTGATCCACTCGTCGCTGGTGTCGACCAGGCCCGCCAGGTCCTCGTTGGTGAGTACCTTGGCGGGCTGGTAGTGGCCGACGGCGGCGATGCGCGAGCCGTTCATTGGGGGGTCCCCCTAAGTTGCTTCGGGTAGCGGGACCCACCAGTCTGATCAGTGACTCACGGGTACGACGGCAGGTGAAGCCACAGGAATCGGCCTCAGGTGTTGTCGGCTTCCGTCAGGCCTCGGACGCCCGGCCCCCCGAACGCCTACCCGGTGAACAGCTGCTTTGCCTTCAGCACGAGTTCGTAAAGCCCGTAGGCGAGCGGCGCGCCCACCCACAGCCAGGCGAAGGCGATCAGTGGTCGGCGGTCAGGCGGACTCGGGCTGCTGTCGTGCGACATCGGCGGCCTTTCTCGGGGCGGGGATGTGGTGGCGGGCGTCGACGGGCCGGACGAGTTCGTTGGCGACGAAGCCGACGACGAGGAGTCCGATCATGATGCCGAAGGACAGGCCGTACAGGGACGCGCCGTGCTTGCCGGCCTCCTCCTGCCGGTCGGCGATCCAGTTCACGATGAGCGGGCCGAGGACCCCGGCCGTGGACCAGGCGGTCAGCAGTCGGCCGTGGATCGCGCCGACCTGGTACGCGCCGAAGAGGTCCTTGAGGTAGGCGGGGATCGTCGCGAAACCGCCGCCGTAGAAGGAGAGGATCACCAGCGCGCTCAGGATGAACAGGGGCTTGGAGGAGTCCCCGAACAGGGCGATCAGCGCGTACATCAGGGCGCCGACGCCCAGATAGACGCGGTAGATGTTCTTGCGTCCGATCAGGTCGGAGGTGGACGACCAGCCGATGCGGCCCGCCATGTTGGCCGCGGACAGCAGGGCGACGAAGCCGGCGGCGGCCGTCACGGAGACCGGGGTCGAGGTGTCGGCGAAGAAGTCCGTGATCATCGGGGCGGCCTTCTCCAGGATGCCGATGCCGGCGGTCACGTTCATGCACAGCACGACCCACAGGCACCAGAACTGCGGGGTGCGCACGGCGCTGCGTGCCGAGACCTGAGGACCGGCCAGGACACTGGGCCCGCTGTCGACCGGCCGCTCGGTGCGCGGCACCCGCACCAGCAGCACGCCCAGCAGCATGAACACGGCGTACGACAACCCGTGCACGAGGAACGCGAGCGCGATCCCGGAGTGGTCGGCTCCGAAGGACTCCAGCATCTGTGCCGACCAGGGCGAGGCGATGAGCGCACCGCCGCCGAAGCCCATGATGGCGATGCCGGTGGCCATGCCGGGCCGGTCGGGGAACCACTTGATCAGGGTCGAGACGGGTGAGATGTAGCCGATGCCGAGGCCGATCCCGCCGACGAAGCCGTAGCCGAGGACGATCAGCCAGTACTGCTCCGTCGCGGCGCCGAGCGCGGAGATCAGGAAGCCGGACGAGAAGCACACGAGGGCGACCGTCATCGCCCAGCGCGGACCGTTGCGCTCCACGAGCGTGCCGCCGAACGCGGCGGACAGTCCGAGCATCACGATGGCGAGCTGGAAGGGCAGCGCGCTCTGGGTGCCGCTGAGACCGAGCGCCGATTCCAGCGGCGGCTTGAACACGCTCCAGGCGTACGCCTGGCCGATGGAGAGGTGGACGGAGAGCGCGGCGGGCGGAACCAGCCAGCGGCTCCAGCCCGAGGGTGCGACAGGGGGACTCATGATGCCGAACGGTAGGAACCCTGCAGCAAGTTGAGAAGGCGGCGCGTCGACCGTATGCGATGAACGGTATTCCGGGCGCGCCGAACGGTCGGACCGACCGGTATCCCGAGCCACGTCCTACGCCGTGTGCTCGGTCAAGCCGCGCCCCGCGACCGTGCTCCATGTGTGCACGGACCTCGCCTGTGCGGCGGCCGGGGGGCCGAGCTGTGCGGCGGTGTCGGCGCCGGCGAGCGTGCGCGAGGCCGTCCTCGCCGCGCGTGCGCCCGACTCGGCGCCCCGGGAGCCGCCGGCCGCGATGGCCGTGCCCAGGCCGGGGACGCCTCACTGATCCTGCTCCGTCGCGTCTGCGTCCTGGACGCCACGAGTCCGAACCGGGCCCGTTCGATCGAGGTGTGCCCGCCGGGCGCGCTGTCGTTCCGGTCGGAGTTCGGCCTGCGCGCGGCGGGTACGTGGGACGACTCGGCGCAGTGGAGACGACGACGGTGTGCGCGTACTGCGGAGTGGGCTCCACCTGACGCTGCACGTGCAGGACAATGAGATCGTGAAGGTCACCTCGCCGCACGACAGCCCGGTGACCCACGGCAACCTCTGCATCAAGGGCCGTTTCGGCTGCCAGCACGTACAGAACCGGGGCTGATCAGGACATGGGACGAGTCACGGAACGACGCAAGGTACTGCGTATACGGGACGGGGCGGTCTCCAGTCGCCCGGACACGCTCGTCGCCGAGGAGCCTTTGGAGATCCGGCTCAACGGGAAGCCGCTCGCGATCACCATGCGGACACCCGGTGACGACTTCGCGCTCGCCGCGGGTTTCCTGGTGAGCGAGGGCGTCCTGGCGACGGCATCCGATCTGCAGAACATCGTCTATTGCGCCGGGGCGACCGTGGAAGGGTCGAACACCTACAACGTGGTCGATGTGCGGACGGCCCCGGACGTCGTCGTCCCGGACATCACCCTGGAGCGGAACGTCTACACGACCTCGTCGTGCGGTCTGTGCGGCAAGGCGAGCCTGGACGCGGTGCGGACGACGACCCGCTGGCCCATCGCCGACACTCCCCCGCTCCGGGTTGAGCCCGAGCTGCTCGCGAGCCTCCCCGACCGGCTCCGGGCGGCCCAGCGGGTCTTCGACCGGACCGGGGGCCTGCACGCGGCGGCCCTGTTCTCGGAGAGCGGGGAGCTGCTGGACGTACGGGAGGACGTGGGCCGGCACAACGCGGTCGACAAGCTGGTCGGCCGTGCCCTGCAGAACGGGGAGCTGCCGCTGTCGCGCACGATCCTGCTGGTCTCCGGGCGGGCCTCCTTCGAGCTGGCGCAGAAGGCCGTGATGGCGGGCGTTCCGGTGCTGGCGGCGGTCTCGGCGCCCTCGTCGCTGGCGGTGGATCTGGCCGCGGAGGCCGGTCTGACACTGGTGGGCTTCCTGCGGGGAAGCTCCATGAACGTGTACGCGGGCGAGGGCCGCGTCGCCCTGCGGGCCGCGGCCCCCCAGGGCTGACCGGCTGCCCGCGACACGGCGGTGGGGCCCGACCGGCGGGAGCGTTCCCTGCGCCGCAGGGGGCGCCGTCTCAGGCGCCGGTGTGTCCGTCGGCGGTCAGTCCGCCGTGCCCGAGATCCGGGTCAACAGGCCCATGAACCGCTCACGTTCGGCCGGTGAGAGCGGATCCAGCAGCACGTCGTTCGCCTCGCGGGCGACCTTCTCGCAGCGGGTCAGCATCCTTGCGCCCTCCTCCGTCAGGGACACCGCGTTCTTGCGGCGGTCCGTGGGGTCCGGCTCGCGCACGACGAGTCCGGCGGACTGAAGGTCGTTGAGGATGCCGACCAGATCCTTCGGATCGAGTCGGACAGCGCGGCCGACGTCCGCCTGGGCGACGGGCGCGAGATCACGGACGGCGGAGAGCACGACGTGGTGCCACATCTTCATGCCCTCCGCGGCCAGCGCCTCCGCCACCAGGGCCCGTCCCCGGGCGGCCGCCCGGCCGAGGAGCCAGCTGGGCAGTGAGCGGATCGCGGGGAGAGGTGCTTCGGCCATACCGGAAGCCTAACGAATGATTATTGGACTTCCCAATGATCGTTCGTTACCGTTGGGATTCCCAACGATGTCATGGGTGCTCCCCACGAATGCGCGGAGCGCCCGGCGACCCCGGAGGTGCGATGCGCCGCGTCCGCTACGAGTCCCCCGGCGGCCCCCTCTTCCTCGAAGAGGCCCCCGTCCCCGAGCCCGGCCCCGGTGAGATCCTCGTGCGCTGCGAGGCGGTCGGCGTCACCCTGCCGGTCGTCCGCAAGGTCACCGAAGCCGCCGAGCCGGTCCCCCTCGGAGGCGAGATCGCCGGGGAGGTCGTGGCGGTCGGGGACGGCGTCACCCGCTTGCGGACCGGCGACCGCGTGACGGGGCTCTGCTTCGGACACGGCTACGCCGACTACGCGACCCTGCACGAGGCGATGGCCTCGCCGGTGCCCGAGGACGCCTCGGCCGTCGATGCGGTCGCCCTCGTCCGCAGCGGCCTGGTCGCCCTCGGCGCGCTCACGGCGGCAGGCCCGGAGCCCGGTGAATCGGCCCTGGTCACGGCCGCGGCGAGCGGGGTCGGACACCTGGCCGTGCAGCTCGCGCGCCACCGGGGCGCCTCTCGGGTCGTCGGTGCGGTCTCCGACCCGGCCAAGGCCGGCTTCGTGCGTTCGCTCGGCGCGGACGAGGTGATCGGCTACGGCGACGAGAGCTGGGGCGAGCCCGTCGACTACGTCCTCGACGCGGTGGGCGGCGAGCTGCTCACCCCGGCCGTCGCGGCCCTCGCCCCCGGCGGACGGCTGGTGGCGTACAGCTCGGGCGGCGGGACGATCCGGGCGTACGACCTCCTGGTGGGCGCCAAGTCCGTGATCGGGTTCCAGATGGCGCGGATCGCGCGCGGTGAGCCGGAGTTGTACGAGCGGTGGCTGCGGGAACTGTGGCAGCTGTTCGCCGACGGGTCCGTACGGCCCGCCGTGCACGGGGAGTTCGCCCTGGAGGACGCGGCCAAGGCGCACGAGACGATCGAGTCGCGGGCCAACACGGGCAAAGTCGTCCTGATCCCCTGACGCACGCTTCTTGTGAGGCCCCGAAGACGCCAACTAACGTCTGTGGCACGCACGTTGGACGTAGGATGTCCGAATGTCCAGACACTGAAGGGCAGGTCGTACCATGCCGTCAAGTGTTCGCGCAGGACTCAGAACCACCCTGGCCGCCCTGATCGCGGCGGCCGCCGCACTGTTCTCGCTCCCGGGCCCGGCAGCACAGGCCCAACCGGGCACCACCAAAACCCCGTTGGAGCAGCAGATCCTCTTCAAGGCCTCCCAGGACCCCGGTTACGCCTGCTTCCGCATCCCCGCGGTCGTGCGGACGACCGACGGCACGCTCCTCGCGTTCGCCGAGGGGCGGGTCCTCAACTGCGGCGACGCCGCGGACATCGACATCGTGCTCAAGCGGTCCACCGACGGCGGCCGTACCTGGGGCCCGCTCCAGGTGGTCAACGAGGGCGACGGCGACACCCACGGCAACCCCGCGCCGGTCGTGGACCGTGAGACCGGCCGCATCCTGCTGGCGGAGACGTACAACACGGGCCGTACGGACAGCGCGGGCTGCGAGGTGCCCTGCGACCGCACCCCACACCTGCAGTACAGCGACGACGACGGCGTGACGTGGTCAAAGCCGCGCGACCTGAGCGACGAGATCCTGCCCGGGAACTGGAACTCCTGGTACGCCACCGGCCCCGTCCACGGCATCCAGCTGACCCGGGGCAAGCACGCCGGGCGGCTGGTGTTCGGGGTCAACACCGAGACGTGGAACGGCAGCCGGGTGAGCGCCAACCACGCCGCGCTCATCGTCAGCGACGACGGCGGCGACCACTGGAAGGTCGGCGCGACCGACTCGTGGCCGATAGGAGCCGACGGCGTCTTCCGCCAGAAACCGTCCGAGGTGACCCTGGCCGAGCGCGCCGACGGCTCCGTCCTCGTCAGCGGCCGTGAGCAGGACGGCACCGACCTCGGCCACCGCACCCAGGCCGTCAGCCGCGACGGCGGCAACAGCTTCGCCGCCCCCTTCCAGGACCTCCCGGACCTCTACACCCCGCAGGTCCAGGGCTCGATGCTGCGCCTCGGCAACCGCATCCTGCTGGCCTGCCCGGGCGACCCCGACCGGCGCCGCACCATGATGATCCGCTCCTCCTACGACGGCGGCCGCACCTGGGACAGCGTGGACCGCGGCACCGTCGTGACCACGGACTGGTCGGGCTACTCCGACCTGGTGCACATCGGCGGGGACGCGGTGGGCCTGCTGTACGAGGGCGGTGCCGTCGACGCCCGCGACGAGATCCGCTTCGCCCGCTTCACCGAGGACTGGCTGAAGCCGCGCCGCGGCCCGGACCCGACCACGCTCGACCTGGCGTCGCTCACGAAGCCCGCCCCCGTCCTCGGGGGCGCCGAGGAGACGGACGGCGTCTTCGGCGGCGCGCTCTCCTTCGACGGCGCCGACGACGCCGTACGCCTGCCGTACCGCAGCGGACTGCCGCTCGGCACGAAGGACTTCACCGCCTCGCTGTGGTTCCGCTACACCGCCACCACCGGCGAACAGCCCCTGCTGTGGATGGGCGGCATCGGCACGAACCAGCCGCAGGTCTGGCTGCGCGGTGAGCCCGCCAACAACCGCCTCCAGGGCCTGATCACCGTACGCGACGGCGCCTCGCCCCCACGGTCGGCGTACCTGCGCACCGACGGCGCCTACAACGACGGCGAGTGGCACCACCTGGCGCTGCGGCGCGGCGGGGGCCGGCTCACCCTGTTCGTCGACGGTACGGCGATCAGCACGCCGGACGTGCTCGGCTCGGTCAGCCGCAACTCACCGTTCGGCGTGCATGTCGGCCAGCGCATGGACGGCCGGGCCTTCTTCACCGGCGCCATCGACGACGTGCACGTGTGGGACCGGGCCCTGAGCGGCGCCGAACTGGCAGGCCGCCAACAGCTCGGCGCCGGCCGGGGCAGTGTCCTGTGGCTGCCCCTGGACCGGGTGAGCGGCGGGCGCTGACGTACAACGGGCATCAACGCGACGGCGACCCCGTACCCGCCGTGGTGCGGGGTCCTGCCGTCGGCTCGATCGCCCCGGCCGGCGCCGCCTCCGGGTCGCGCGCCCGGCGCTTGGCGATCACCGCGCAGACCATCAGCTGCATCTGGTGGAAGAGCATCAGCGGCAGCACGGCCAGTGAGGCGTGCGCGCCGAACAGGACGCTCGCCATGGGCAGTCCGGAGGCGAGGGACTTCTTGGAGCCGGCGAACTGGATCGCGATCCGGTCCTCCCGGCCGAAGCGCAGCGCCTTGCCGCCGTACCAGGTCAGCAGCAGCATCACCGCGAGCAGGACGGCCTCGACGAGGAGCAGCCCGCCGAGGCGGACCGCGCTGACCTGGTGCCAGATGCCCTGGACCATGCCCGCGCTGAACGCGGTGTAGACGACGAGGAGGATCGAGCCTCGGTCGACGAGGCCGAGGACCTTCTTGTGCCGGGTGACGAAGCCGCCGATCCACCGGCGCAGCAGCTGTCCCGCCAGGAACGGCACGAGCAGCTGAAGCACGATGGAGAGGAGGGAGTCGGCGGAGAACCCGCCGGCGCTGTTGCCGAGCAGCGCGGCGGCGAGCAGCGGGGTGACGACGATGCCGACGACGGAGGAGAAGGAGCCCGCGCAGATCGCGGCGGGCACGTTGCCCCTGGCCATGGAGGTGAAGGCGATCGACGACTGGATGGTCGACGGGACCAGGGTCAGGAAGAGCAGGCCCTGGTAGAGCGGGTGGGTCAGGAGGACCGGGACCAGGCCGCGGGCGGCCAGGCCCAGCAGCGGGAAGATCACGAAGGTACAGGCCAGCACGGTGACGTGCAGCCGCCAGTGCTTGAGGCCGTCGAGGGCCTCGCGGGTGGACAGGCGGGCTCCGTACAGGAAGAAGAGGAAGGCGATCGCCGCGGTGGAGGCGCCGGAGGCGAGGTCGGCGCCCGTGCCGCGCGCGGGGAAGAGGGCCGCCAGGCCCACCGTCCCGAGCAGGAGCAGGATGTACGGGTCGATCGGCAGCCGGCTCGGCCAGCGCAGGCGTTTCACGGTGCTCCACTTGCTCGTTCGTTTCACAGAACGGGACCCAGGGGCCCCTCTCCATCGTGCTCCTCGACTCCGTGATCGGGAATCCGTCATACCGCTCTGACTGTCATCGCGTTCTGTGATGACCGGGTACGGTGGTAGGCGTGTACGACCCCTCCCATCTGCGTACCTTCCTCGCGGTGGCCCAGACGCTGAGCTTCACGCAGGCCGCCCGGCGGCTGGGCCTGCGTCAGTCCACGGTGAGCCAGCACGTGCGGCGGCTCGAGGACGCGACCGGACGGCAGCTGTTCACCCGGGACACCCACTCGGTGGAGCTGACCGAGGACGGTGAGGCGATGCTCGGCTTCGCCCGGCGGCTCATGGAGGTGCACGAGCAGGCGACGGCGTTCTTCACCGGCACCCGGCTGCGGGGCCGGCTGCGCTTCGGCGCGTCGGAGGACTTCGTGCTGACCCGGCTGCCGGAGATCCTCGAGGGTTTCCGCCACGACCATCCCGAGGTCGACCTGGAGCTGACCGTCGAGCTGTCGGGCACGCTGCACGAGCAGCTCGCGGCCGGGAAGCTGGACCTGGTGCTGGCCAAGCGGCGCCCCGAGGACCCGCGCGGGGAGCTGGTCTGGCAGGACGAGCTGGTGTGGATCGGCGCGGAACGGCTGCGCCTGGACCCCACCCGGCCGGTCCCGCTCATCGTCTATCCACCGCCCGGCATCACCCGCGCCCTCGCCCTGGAGGCCCTGCAGCGCCAGGGCCGCGAGTGGCGCGTCGCGTGCACCAGCGGCAGCCTGAACGGACTGGTCGCGGCGGCCCGGGCGGGGCTGGGCGTGATGGCGCACTCGCGCGGTCTGATTCCGCCGGGCCTGGTGCGGGTGCGTGAGCGGGCGGGACTGCCGGAGCTCGGCGGTGTCGACTTCGTCGTCGTCCACGGCCGCCGCCGCGCCTCCGCGCAGGACGCCGCGGACGCGCTGGCGTCGGCGATCCTGGCCGGCGGGAGACGGCTGGTGGCTACGGGGTCGCGGCCTCCCAGCGGTCGTTGAAGCACTGGGCGTTCTGCCGGCCCCGGTCCCTCTCGACGGTCGGCGTCGTCTTCGCGTCCATCCCGTCCACGCCGAGCACCACCTCGTAGGAGAGCGCGTTGTCGAAGACGACGAAGTGGTGCACCGGGAAGATCCGCAGGTGGTGTGGGAGCGTCGAAAGCGCGACGATCTTCACCTGGAGCCCCAGCAGTTCCCGCTGGTCCCGCGGTTCCTCCAGCGGTCGGTCGATGTGCTCGGGCGTCTCCACGATGAACAGCCGCGACTGCTTCGGTCCGGGCCGGCACCGTCTGATCATGGTGCTGCCGCTCTGACCGTCCGCGCCTTCGCATTGCGGTCGGGCCGTTGGTACGTCAACTGCTTGACCCGGCGCAGGAACGGGCTCGACTCGACGTGCTGGACGCCCTCCAGGCGCCCGATCGGGCCGCTGAGGTAGGCGTACAGGCCGGCGGTGTCACGCACGACGGTCGTGACGACGAGGTGGGAGGGGCCGGCCGTGGCGGCGGCGAAGGCGACCTCGTCGTGGCCGGCGAGGGCCTCCCCCACGGAGTGCAGGGCGCCGGGCGTGGTGGTGATCCACAGGGCGGCCGCGAGGGGGTAGCCGATGGTCTCGGAGTGGTACTCGACATCGATGTACACGGCGCCGGAGGCGAGCAGCGCGGCCAGACGGCGTTTGACGGCGGACTCGGAACGGCCGGTGGCGCGCTGGAGTTCGGGGTAGGAGGCGCGGCCGTCGCGTTCGAGGACGGCGAGCAGGGGTTCGTCCTCCGGTTCGATGCGGGCCGGTCCGGTGGGCGGGCGGTGGTCGGGGCGCAGGGCGTCGAGCTGGTCGTCGGTGAGGGCGCCGAACTTGCGCGTCCAGCCGTTGGGGCCGCCGTAGAAGCGGTGCAGCAGTTGATGGGCCCGGATCTCCACGACGCTCGGGGTGCGCGGGAGTTTGCCGAGGAGGAGGTCGTCGTGGTCGTCCGGGCGGCGCGGGCGGGTCATGCAGATGATCTCGGTGCCGCCCGAGGCGAGTCCGATCCAGGAGGTGTCGTACCGCTTGGCGAGGGCGTCCGCGATGACGGTGGCGCTGTCCGGGGCGCAGCGCAGGCGCAGCATCCACTGGTCCTGGCCGAGCCGTTCGGCGTCCCGGAGGGCGACGATCCGCAGGCCCGCCTCGGCGCACAGCTTGCGGTAGCGGCGCGCGATCGTCTGGTCGGAGACGCCGAGGACCGCTCCGAGACGGCTGAAGGAGGCCCGGCCGTCGACCTCCAGGGCGGCCAGCAGTTGGAGGTCCAAGGGGTCGAGGGTGTCGGATTCCATCTTCATAGTGGCCTCCAGTGTCGGGTTCCGGCGATCGTACGGGCATTTCCACTGCGATCGTCCGCCCTCTACGCATCGTTCGGGTGTACGCATCCATCGACGAGGGAGTGGGACATGCGCACATGGGGGCCGCTGACAGCGGTGTGTCTGGGGACGTTCATGTTGTTGCTGGACGTGACGATCGCGATCGTCGCGCTGCCGGACATGGCGCGGGCGCTGGACGCGTCGCTGAGCGATCTGCAGTGGGTGATGGACGGGTACGCGCTGGCGCTGGCCGCGTTGCTGCTCGGAGTGGGGGCGGCGGCCGACGTGCTGGGGCGGCGCCGGGTGCATGTGGTGGGCGTCGCGGTGTTCGCGGTGGCCTCGCTGCTGTGCGGGCTGGCGAGCGGCCCGCAGATGCTGGTCGCCGCGCGGGCGGTGCAGGGCCTGGGCGCGGCGGCGATGTTCGCCACGACGCTGCCGCTGCTGGGCTCGGTCTACCAGGGGAAGCGGCGGTCGGTGGCGCTCGGGGTGTGGGGTGCGGTCAGCGGCGCGGCAGCCGCGGTCGGCCCGGTGCTCGGCGGACTGCTCACCGACGGGCCGGGCTGGCGGTGGATCTTCTACGTGAACCTCCCGGTGAGCGTGGCCGCGTTCTGGCTGACGCTGCGGGTGGTTCCCGAGTCGCGGGGGCCGCGCGGCCGCCGTGTCGACTGGGCGGGCACGGCGACCTTCGCGGCAGCGGCGGGCGCGGTGACCTACGGGGCGGTACGGGCCGGTGCGCACGGCTGGACGGAGAGCGGCACGCTGGTGTCGTTCGCGCTCGCGGCGGTGGCGCTGGTCTGCTTCGTCGTGGTCGAGCGGCGGGGCACCGACCCGCTGCTGGATCCGCTGCTGTTCCTGAAGCCGGCGTTCTCCGGGGTGATGGTGGGCGCGTTCGCCTTCAACGCGGCGGCGTTCGGTGCCCTGGCGTACACCTCGATCTGGTTGCAGACCGTGCTCGGGATGAGTCCGGTGCGCGGTGGGGCGGTCTTCCTGTGGCTGTCGCTGGCCTCGTTCGTGGTGGCGCTGGCCGGGGGCCGGCTGCTGCACGGGGTGCCGGCGCGGTACACGGTCGGGGGCGGGCTGCTGCTGACGGGCGCGGGCCAGTTCTGCATGGCGGGGCTGGACGCGGGGTCGGGGGCGGGCGCGCTGGTGCCGGGGCTGGTGCTGGTCGGCGTCGGGACGGGGCTGGTGACGCCCGGGATCGCGGGGGCCGCGCTGGCCGCGGTGGAGCCGGAGCGCGCGGGGATGGCCGGCGGCGCGGTCAACACCTTCCGCCAGCTGGGCTACGCGCTCGGGGTCGCCGTCTTCGGCACGTTGCTCACGTCGGACATGCGGGGGACCCTGCCGCACGACGCGGCGCACGCGCTGGCGGGCGGCGCCGCCGGAACCCTGCGCGGCACCTTCCCCGAACACACCCTTCGGGGCGCCTTCGCCTCGGGGCTCGGCACCGTCGCGGTGACGGCGGGGCTGGTGGCCACGGTCGCCGGGATCCTGGTCCTCACCCTGGTCAGGACACCCCGCGCCCAGCGGGCCGGCGTAACGGAATCCGCCGTTTTGACGCTGGAGGAAGAGGAGGTCGCGCCCCGTCCCTGACCTTCCGGAAAGGGCTCACATGCCGTGATCGGGTCGTGCCGATTCGGTGGAGATTACGGCACCGAAACTTACTCAATCGTCAGTTTTCTGTCCGACCCTTCCGCATGTGAGCCCATTTTCCGGCACTGACCAGCGCATACAAGAGCGTTGCTCGCGTTCACGACCCCTCCCGCCCCGTCACCGGGTGGGGTAGCTTTCACGGCGCTGTGCGGAGCGTCAAGAGCGGGAGCGGGTTTGCGCGAGTACACCAACCCTCCGTTGACGTTGGCACCGCCGGTGGGCGGTCTGGCCGACGTCGTCTTCCAACACGCCCAGGAGGACCCGCTGTACATCGCGCTCGGCCGCAAGGACGAGCTGGGCCAGTGGCGGGACGTGACCGCCGCCGAGTTCCGCGACGAGGTGCTCGCCCTGGCCAAGGGCCTGCTGGCCCGGGGCATCCGCTTCGGTGACCGGGTCGCCATCATGTCCCGTACCCGCTACGAGTGGACGCTGTTCGACTACGCGCTGTGGACGATCGGCGCCCAGGTGATTCCGATCTATCCCACGTCCTCCGCCGAGCAGTGTTTCTGGATGCTGTACGACGCCGAGGTGACCGCGGCGATCGTGGAGCACGAGGACCACGCGATGACCATCGCCACGGTCATCGACCGGCTGCCACAGCTGCGCGAGCTGTGGCAGCTCGACTCCGGCTGCGTCCAGGAGCTCTACGACTCCGGCGCCCACGTCGGCGACGACGTCGTCCACCGGCACCGGCAGGCGGTCACCCCCGAGTCGGTCGCGACGATCATCTACACCTCCGGCACCACGGGCCGCCCCAAGGGCTGCGTCATCTCGCACGGCAACTTCATGATGGAGGCGGACACGGTCCGCGAGCGCTGGGAGCCGGTGTTCCACTCCAAGCGGGGCGACGAGGCGGCGACCCTGCTGTTCCTGCCCCTCGCGCACGTCTTCGGGCGGATGGTGCAGGTCGCCGCGATCCGCGGCAAGGTCCGCTTCGGCCACCAGCCACAGCTGAACGCGGCGGCGCTGCTGCCCGACCTGGCCGCGTTCCGGCCGACGTTCTTCCTCGCGGTGCCGTACATCTTCGAGAAGGTCTTCAACGCGGCCCGCCGCAAGGCCGAGCGGGAGGGCAGGTCCGGCCCGTTCGAGAAGGCCGTCGACATCGCCGTGAAGTACGCCGAGGCGACAGAGGCGAAGGCCTGGGGCGTCGGGCCCGGCCCGTCGGCAGGTCTGCGCGTGCAGCACCAGCTCTTCGACAAGCTCGTCTACTCCAAGGTGCGCGGCGCGATGGGCGGCCGGGTCCGGCACGCCATGTCCGGCGGTTCGGCGATGGACCGAAGGCTCGGGCTCTTCTT
This sequence comes from Streptomyces sp. NPDC043427, assembly GCF_056436655.1. Lineage (NCBI taxonomy): Bacteria > Bacillati > Actinomycetota > Actinomycetes > Kitasatosporales > Streptomycetaceae > Streptomyces > Streptomyces sp. NPDC043427. The sequence continues at coordinate 134,638 of NZ_JBWKCC010000010.1, forward strand.
CGCGGGCGCGGGCGTGCAGATCTTCGAGGGCTACGGCCTCACCGAGTCGACCGCGGCCGCGACCGCCAACCCTCCCGAGCGCACCCGCTACGGCACCGTGGGCCAGCCCATCCCCGGTATGACCGTGCACATCGCGGACGACGGCGAGATCTGGCTGCGCGGCGACAACATCTTCCAGGGCTATCTCAACAACCCCAAGGCCACCGATGAGGCCCTGCACGACGGCTGGCTCGCCACCGGCGACCTGGGCGCCCTCGACGAGGACGGCTACCTCACCATCACCGGCCGCAAGAAGGAGATCCTTGTCACGTCCGGCGGCAAGAGCGTGGCCCCGGGACTGCTCGAGGAACGCGTCCGGGACCATCCGCTGGTCAACCAGTGCATCGTCGTCGGCAACGACCGCCCGTACATCGCGGCCCTGGTCACCCTCGACCAGGAGGCCGTCGAGCACTGGCTGCAGATGCGGAACAAGCCCCAGCTGACATCCGCCGAACTGGTGCACGATCCAGACCTGGAGACGGAGGTCAGGCGCGCGGTGGTCGCCGCCAACACCCTCGTGTCGCAGGCCGAGTCGATCCGCACCTTCCGCATCCTCGCCCAGCCGTTCACCGAGGAGCACGGCCTGCTGACTCCGTCACTGAAGCTGAAACGCAAGGCGATCGAGAACGCCTACGCCAACGAGGTCGATGCGCTGTACCGGGCGTAGGCGATCTCCGGCCGATGCCTAGCTGATGCCGACCCGGAAGATCTTGTCCGAGCCGTCCGCCTCACCTCCGTTGTTGTCGCTGTTGGTGGTCGACAGCCACAGCTGGTCGGCGCCCGGCACCTTGGTGACCGTGCGCAGGCGGCCGTAGGTGCCGACGTAGTACGCCGAGGGGGTGCCGACGCTCTCGTTGTCGCCGTTGATCGGGATCCGCCACAGGCGTTCGCCGCGCAGGGACGCCATGTAGACGACGTTACGGACGATGGCGATGCCGCTGGGCGAGGCCTCGGAGACGTTCCAGGTGGCTTTGGGGTTCGTCATCCCCGAGACGTTGCAGTTGCCCTCGCAGGTGGGCCAGCCGTAGTTGCCGCCCGGCTTGATCAGGTTCAGCTCGTCCTTGGAGCTGTTGCCGAACTCCGCCTCCCACAACCGGCCGTTGCGGTCGAAGGCGAGGCCCTGCGGGTTGCGGTGCCCGTAGCTGTAGACGTAGTTCCCGAACGGGTTGCCGGGGGCCGCCTTCCCGTCCGTCGTCATGCGCAGGATCTTGCCGTTGAGGGAGTCCTTGTCCTGGGCTAGATCGGGTGTCTGGGCCTCGCCGGTGGAGACGTAGAGATAGCCGTCGGGGCCGAAGGCGAGGCGGCCGCCGTTGTGGTAGCGGTTCTTCTTGATGCCCTGGAGCAGCACCGTGTAGTCGCTGAGCTTCGTGCCGTCGTACGTCATACGGACCACGCGGTTGCCCTCGGACGCGGTGTGCATGAAGTAGACGCGGTGGTTGGTCGCCCACTTGGGGTCGACCGCGACGCCGAGGAGCCCGCCCTCGCCGTTGGTGGTGACGGCGTTGGGAACGGTCCCCACCTGGGTCCTCGCGCCGGCCGTCGTGACCTTCCAGACGCGGAAGTCGTCCCGCTCGGTGACCAGGGCGGACTGTCCGTCGGGCAGCCAGGAGGTGCCCCACGGGATCGTCCAGCCCGTGGACAGGGTGGAGACGGACGACGGGACGCCGCCGTCGGTGGCGCACGCCTTGGTCGTGAGGTTCACCGTGTTGCTCTGCGCGGAGACGTTGCCCGCCGCGTCGCGCGCGACGACGTTCAGGGCGTACGGGCTGTCGCAGGCGAGGCCGGTGAGGGTGGTCGACGTGCCGCTGGTGACCGTCTTGTAGACCGTGGTGCCGCTGCGCACGTCGTACGCGACGACCGCCCGGTCGTCCGTCGAGGCGCCCCAGGTCAGGTCGACGGCGTTCGACGTGATGCCGGCCGCGGACAGCGTGCCGGGCTTGGTCGGCGGTGCGGTGTCGGAGCTCGGTCTGGTCGTGCAGTCGACGACCGGGCTCGCGGCGGAGGTGTTGCCGGCCGCGTCCCGGGCGATGACGGTGAGGTTGTACGTCGTGTCGGGCGTGAGGCCGGTCAACACCTTGGAGACCGAACTCCCGGACGCCTCACTGATCTTGTTGCCGTGCTCGTAGAGGTCGTACGCCGTCACGCCCACGTTGTCCGTGGCGGCCCCCCAGGCGAGGGTCAGGCCGTTCTCGCCGATGTCCGAACACCTGGGCACGCCGGGGCGGGTGGGCGCCTGGGTGTCGGCCGCCGCCGCGACGCCGACGCGGTCCAGGTTGGGGCCGCCGCCGTCGGTGGTGGCGGTCGCGCGGATCTTGTTGGACCCGGCATTCAGCGGCACGTTCACGGTCTTCGTCGCCCAGGTGTTCCAGTCGGCGGTGGCCGGGAAGGACACGCCGGAGGCGACCACGGTGCCGCCCACGGAGATGTCCATCGGCCGGTCCGTGGCGGTCCCGTTGGCGTACCGGAGGGCGAGCGACGAGGTCCCGGTGGCGGTCGCGCTCACCGTGAACTCCACATAGGAGCCCGTGACGTTGGTGTAGTCGACGAAGCCGGTGCCGGTGTAGCCGGTGTGGTTGGTGGCGACGGCGCCCTGGGAGATGGCGGCGTCCTCGGCCTGGTAGTCGGTGGCCGCCCGGGCGCTGCCCCCGGTGAGGCCGACGAGCGGCACGGCGAGGGCCAGGGGGAGGCCCCACGCCAGTGCTCTGGTGGGTCGTTTCATGGTGGTGTCCCCTCAGCCCGTGTACCGGGTGAAGACCTTGAGGTAGTCGTACGGTTGCTGCGAGACTCCGCTGCACGCGTCGCCGTCGGTGCCCGAGCCGCAGGGACGGTCGCGGTTGACGGACCAGTAGGTGAGGCGCCCGATGTGGTGCTGCTGGGCATAGGCGAGCATGGTCTCGAAGTCGGCGAGGCGGACCCGCTCGCCCGAGTCGTCGGTCTTGCCGTTCATCGAGGACAGCCCGATGTGGGCGTAGGCGGTGGCGTCGCTGTAGCCGTACGCCGACTTGACCCGTGCCTTGAGCCCTTCCATGGCCTGCGTGGTCAGGGCGCCCATGTTCGTGGTGCCGCCGCCGAAGTCGAACGGCATGATGCACCAGACGTCGTTCGCCAGACCGGAGTTCGCGGCCCGCTTGATCATGTCGACGCCGGTGGAGTCGGGGCCGCTGGTGGTGGTGCCGAAGGTGATGACGGTCTTCAGGCCGGGGTTGTTCGCCTTCACGGTCTTCAGCGCGTCGACGACACGCTGCCGCACGGTGGCGTTGGACCACTCGGTGTTCTCGATGTCGATGTCGAGGGCCTTCAGCCGGTACGCGTCGATCACCTTCTGGTACGCGCCCGCGAGCGCCGAGGCGCTGGAGCACTTCTCGCCGAGCTTGTTCCCGCTCCAGCCACCGACGGAGACCATGACGTCACCCCCGGCTGATCTGATCGCGTTGATCTTCGACTGGTCGGTGCCGCCGGTCAGCGGGCGCGAGCCGTCCCACTTCGGGTTGCAGCCGCCGTCGGAGAGGATGAACGCGAGCGTGAACCACTTGACGCCGGTCGCCGACATCACCGAGGTGGGGTTCTGCGGGCTGCCCCAGCCGAGGTACTCGTAGGGGGCGACGGCCATGCCCGGTGCAGCGGCCGCGCTCTTCAGGGAGTTGACCGGCTTCACGCGGATCAGCCGGGTCTCGCCGGGCCGCAGGGTCGCGCTGTAGGAGTCGTCGATCACGCCCTTGTGGGAGCCGGACCACAGGTCGGTGACGTCACCGGAGCCGGTGAAGCCGACCTTCGACCAGTCCACGGCGACCGTCGTGTTGCCGGACGTACCGGTGTTGAACAGGGCCACCACGTACTGGCCGTCGCTCTCCTTCTTGCTCCAGACCTGCTTGACGCCGCTGCTCACGATCCGCTTGGCGGCGACGCCGTCCTGGTTGACCCCGATGAGCCGGTCGTTGGTCAGCATCGCCTTGTCGACCGGGTCGAGATCGGTCAGGTCGGTGCCGAGCAGCAGCGGCGAGGCCGCCATCGCCCACAGGGTGAAGTGGGACCGGCGCTGGTCGGCGGTGAGTCCCACCCGGTCACCGTTGCCGATCTCCAGGGAGTCGAGGTCGTTCCAGCCGCCCGGACCGGCGTGCGGCTGCCAGGAGGCCGCGGTGTTGAAACGGGAGGAGACGTGGGACCAGTCGGTGAGCGGATAGCCGCTGCCGTTGTCGCCCGGACCGCAGTAGCACTCGACGTCGCCCTGGGTGCGCCAGCTGTTCGCGTGCTTGCGCCAGGTGGAGGCGTCGGCGATCGCGAGGTTGTTGGACAGCGCGTAGTTGATGGGCCGTCCGGTGGCGCGCAGCGCCTTGTCCCAGGCCTGTACGTCGGGGACGTCCTGGCTGCCCACCCCGTCGATCTTGAGGTAGTCGACTCCCCAGGAGGCGAACTGCCGCGCCCAGGAGTTCACGAACTCCTGCGCGCCCGGCTTCCCGTAGTCGATGTAGTACATGTTCTTGCAGTTGTAGTTCTTCTCCGTCTTCGACGTGTCCGCGATGTCCTTCGCGTGGTACGAGGTCCCCTCGATCGGCGTGTTCCTGGTGACGGCGTTCTTGGCGATGCCGGGTGTCACGTAGAAGCCGAACTTCAGGCCCTTGGAGTGGATGTAGTCGGCCAGTGCCTTGATGCCGCCGGGGAACTTGGCGGTGTCCACGGCCCAGCGGCCGTAGGAGTCGACGACGAAGCCGTTGTCGTCGCACTTCTGCCAGAAGTCGTCGAGGTTGACGTAGACGAAGCCGTGGTTCTTGAGGCCGCTGGAGACGAGCGCGTCGGCCTGGGCCTTGATCTTCGCCTCGGTCGGCCAGCGGCGGGTGAAGCTCCAGCTGCTCCAGCCCATGGCGGGCCGGATGGACTGGCCGTTGTCGGAGGCGGCCGCGGGGCGGGCGGCGGCCAGCAGCGGTACCACTGAGGCGATCAGCAGTCCGACCACGGCCAGGACCAGTGATCTGACGGGGGTGACGCGGGTGAAGCCTGTCGTCTGGACGTGGGTCGTCATGGGGAGGGGCTCCTCACCCGAGCTGGTAGCCGCGGAGGTTGGTGAGCAGGAGGTAGGTGTTCTGCAGGGATCCGGAGGTGTCGCCGAGGGAGCGGTAGATGCCCCACTTGGGGCGCACGCGGTCGGCGAGGAAGGTGTCGACGCCGGTCTTCGAGGCGTCGATGACCGTCGAGCCGCCGCTCTTGAGGATCCAGCGGACCGAGCCCGCCGAGCCGTTGCCGACCTTGATCTGGAAATCGACGTCGGTCCATGTGTCGTGCAGCGGGTCCAGATCGGTGCGGCCGACCAGGATGTCGTCGATGGCGAGCTTCAGCTCGATGGTCTGCTTGCCGTTGACCCGGCGCAGGGACTGCACGACGATCGGCGAGCTGCCGGCGCCCGGCTGCTTCATCTGCATGATGTGCGTGAAGGTGGTGGTCGCCTTCAGCGAGCTCGGGATGTACATGGAGTACGTGACCCGCCAGGTCTGGCCCTGGGTCCACTTGAGATAGCTGCTGCTGCCGGTGCGCAGTCCGGTGACCTCCTGCCGCTGGCGGTCGGTCGACGTGTCGCGGTCGACCGTGTGCATGTTGAAGCGCCAGTTGTCACCGGTGGCGTAGATGTGCGGCTGTCCGGCGGTGTGCGAGTCCGCGCGGTCGTCCTCGACGGTCTCGAAGGCGCCCAGGCCGTCACGGCTCGCGGACGGCGCCCACTTCTGCTGCCAGGAGGCGGCGTGCGCCGTGGTCGCGGCCGGCAGACCGACCGCGGCTCCCGCCGCGCCGCCGAGGGCGGCACCCAGCAATCTCCTTCTTGACGTGCTCATGACACTAATCACCTCGCAGGGTGGCGTTCACTTGGGTGTACCAAGTTCATTGGATCGCTCGTCAGCGCCATACAGAGTCGCGGTACGCGGCGGCGCGGGTCAATGGTCCGGACCATAGACGTCGGATGTGTTTCGGCCAACCTCCGGCCGGCTCCGCGCTGCTGCCCCTGCCTCCCGTTCGGCCCCGATGGATTGGGATGGATTTCGGGGGTCAGGAATACATCACACCCCGTGATCGTTGACCATGGGATGTACCACCCGACGGACAACCGAAGGATCAAGAGCTCGTGAGCAGCAAGGTCCCCCCGATCATCCTGAACAACGGCGTCGAGATGCCCCAACTCGGCTTCGGTGTGTGGCAGGTGCCGGACGACGAGGCGGAGCAAGCCGTCGCCGCCGCGCTCGAGGCCGGGTACCGCAGCATCGACACAGCGGCGATCTACGGCAACGAGGAGGGGACCGGCAAGGCCATCGCGGCCTCCGGCCTCCCCCGCGAGGACATCTTCGTCACCACCAAGCTCTGGAACACCGACCAGGGGTACGACTCCACCCTCCGAGCCTTCGACACCTCGCTGGAGAAGCTCGGGCTGGACTACCTCGACCTGTACCTGATCCACTGGCCGCGTCCGGCCAAGGAGCAGTACGTCGACACCTACAAGGCGTTCGAGAAGCTCCACGCCGACGGCCGGGTGCGGGCCATCGGTGTCTCCAACTTCCTGCCGGAGCACCTCGAGCGGCTGGCCGGTGAGACGTCGATCGTCCCGGCGGTCAACCAGATCGAGCTGCACCCGCACCTGCAGCAGCACGCCTCCCGCGAGTACCACGCGCAGCAGGGCATCGCCACCGAGGCCTGGTCGCCGCTCGGCCAGGGCAAGGGCCTGCTGGAGGTTCCGGCGATCGTGGCCATCGCCCAGAAGCACGGCCGCACCCCGGCCCAGGTCGTACTGCGCTGGCATCTTCAGCTGGGCAACGTGGTGATCCCGAAGTCCGTGACGCCGTCGCGGATCAAGGAGAACATCGACGTCTTCGGCTTCTCGCTGGACACCGAGGACCTGGCGGCGATCAGCGCGCTCAACGAGGACCGGCGCCTGGGTCCGGACCCGGCTACGTTCAACCAGGGCTGACCCGGTCACACGGCAGGCCTGTGCCCCGGATCCGTTGCGTACGGGTCCGGGGCACACGTGTCTTACTCAGTTGGGCTGCCCGATCGGCCGTACGACTACGGTGTTGACGTCGACCCCCTCAGGCTGCCGGATCGCCCACACCACCGAGTCGGCGATCTGGTCGGCGGTGAGGAGGTGGCCGGGCGGCAGGCTGCCGAGGTCGTCCCAGAACGGGGTCTCCACCCGGCCGGGAGCGACCAGCGTGACGCCGATGCCCCACTCGGTGACCTGACGGCGCGTGTTCTCGGCGAGACCGGTCACCGCCCACTTCGTCGCCCCGTAGAGGTTGCCCGGCGTGGGCACGAACCCGGCGACACTGCCGACCAGGACGATCCGGCCGCGGGACTCCTTCAGCGCCTCGACGGAGGCCCGGATGAGGAACGCGGGCCCGAGGACGTTGGTCAGCACCATGTCGGTCCAGCCGGCCGGGTCGCCCTCGGCGACCGAGTCGTGGGTGGCGGAACCGGCGTTGGCGACGACGGTGTCCAGTCGCCCGAACTCCTTCAGCGTACGGTCGACCGCCGACCGTATGTCGTCGTACTCGGCCGTGTTGCCGACGACCGTCAACAGCCCCTCCGGGTTGCCGAGTTCCTCGGCGAAGCCGCGCAGCCGCTCCGCACCGCGGCCGGTGACGGTCACCCGCCACCCGGCCTCCAGCAGCTGCCGTGCGACAGCGGCGCCGATGCCGCTGCCGCCGCCGGTGATGAGTGCGACCCGAGAGTCGATCATGATGCGGTGCCCCCTGTTTCGTGGTGAACGCGGGTGAGTCCATCACTTGGAGCGCTCTCGAAGTCAAGGGGCCGACATGCTGCCGGGCTCCGGCTACTGCGCCCGGACCGCCGTGTACACGGTGTGTGCCGCCAGCACGAAGACGTCGGACCGCCGGTGCACGCTCGCCTCGTCGTCCGCGTCGAGGAGCCGGTCGAGGGTGGCGCGGTCGTCGGCGTCGAGGTCGCCGGCCAGGCCGTCGCGCAACCGGGACAGGGAGGCCGCGATGTAGGCGCGGGCCCGGTCGGAGGCCGGGGCGGGCAGGTCGAGGAGGAAGCTGCGGGTGCGGGTGTGCTTCAGTCCCACGGCGGCCAGCAGGGCCGGCCAGTCCTCGGTCTCGGCGACGGAGCCCGGCAGGTCGTCGCGCATCCGGTTGAACCACTCCTGCTCCGCCGCCTCCAGCCGCGCCTGCAGGCCGGGACGGCCGATGCCGATGTCGCGGGGCAGGAACCGCGGAGAGAGGCCGCCCTCCATGAGCGCCACCGTCCCGCCGGGTGCGAGCCGCTCGGCGAAGGCGGTGAGGGCGGTGCGCTGGTCACCGAGGTGGTGCAGGCTCCGGCCCGCCCACAGGAGGTCGGCCGGGTAGTCCAACTCACCGAGAACGCCGGGCAGTTCACCGGCCAGGGTGTCGAAGCGGTCGCCGTACCCGAGCCGCTCGGCCCGTGCCCGGGCGCGTTCCAGAAGGGGTGCGGAGCCGTCCACGGCGACCACGCGGGCGCCCGGGAAGACCTCGGCGAACAGACAGGAGACGACGCCGGGTCCGCTGCCCGCGTCGACGATCAGTCCCGGCTCGGTCACCTCCTTGCCCAGCCAGGCGAGGGCCCGTTCGTAGAGGGGTGCGTAGAGCTCGGCCTGGGATTCCAGGTGCGGGGCCATCTCGGCCCAGTCGATGTCGGTGTGGTTGTGGTTGTGGTCGTGCGCCATGGTGGACAGCCTCTCGCTCGGTGTGACGCCAGCCTGCGCCGACGCACCGCGCGAGAGCCACTGCTGTTGCCGGGGCAGCAAAAAACGGCATGGTCCGGGGACGCTTCGCGTGATCCGCCGGGGCCTCGGTCGAGGGGAGTGACCGAGGCCCCGGCGGACCGGGTTCAGCGGATCAGGACAGCGGGGGGTACGCGTTCTGCATCAGCTGCTGGAACTGGGCGGAGAACCAGTGCCCGGACAGCGGCGCGTTCGGCAGGGCGCCGGACATGTTGTTGCCGTTGCGCGGGTTGCCCGTGTACGTCGGGTCGCACATTCGGTCGAAGCCCTTGCCCTCGTCGTTCGAGATCGCGCTGCTGGCCCCGTCGGACTCCCCCGGCGGCTTCATCCACACGTAGGCGTCGATCCCGGTCGCAGGGCTGGCCTTGGGCCGCTCGCCGAGACCGGCACCGGACTGGTTGCACCAGTTGCCGGTGTTGAGGCGGCGGTCGTAGCGGCCGCCGTCGACGTAAGTGTCGACGCTGGTCATGGCACCGGGGCCGGTGGGCCGGGCCGAGCCGCCCCAGCCGTTGCGGGAGGTGTCGATCAGCATGCCGATCTTGGAGTCGAACCCGGTCGACACCAGCTGGTTGCGGAACGCCTGGGCGTAGGACAGCTCGTCGACGTAGCGGTTCCAGTCGACCCACTTGGACTCGCGGACCGACTTGCCGGCCACGGAGTCGGTGATGGTGAAGTTGTTCTCCTTCAGGGCACTGTAGTTGGCCGTGTTGGTGATGAAGCCGTGGACGTCGTTGACGGTGGCGCCCTCGGAGGTGGCCGCCTCCTTCATCAGCGTGGCGCTGGGACCGAAGTTGTCGTCCCAGCCGATCCAGCCGTGGTGGCCCGCGTCGATGTAGTTGTAGACGTTGGGCACGTCACCGAGCTTGTTCAGGGCGTAGCCGACGCCCTTCTGGTAGTTGCCGTTGGCCTTCATCACGTCGCACTGCGGGGTGGCGGTGGCCCGGCCGCCGGTGTTGGTGACCAGGTTGGGCAGCGAGTCGATCTCGACGGTGGTGACGATCCGCAGCGAGGCGTACTTCGAGTCGGCGAGGATCGCCTTGATCGGGTCGATGTACTGCGTCTTGTACTTGTCGATCTCCGTGGGGCCGAGCTCGCCGTTGGAGGCGAGGGCCGAGCAGTCGCGTCCGGGCAGGTTGTAGATGACCAACTGGACGACCATCTCGCCGGAGCCCTTCTGCCGCAGGGCCTCGTCGAGATGGGCGCGCAGGCCCATCTTGCCGCCGGCGCCGTTGATCGCGGCGATCCGGTCCAGCCACACGCCGGTCGGCTGGTTGGAGACCCGGCTGCCGCCCGGCTCGGCGGCGGCATTCGCGGACCACTCGGGGTTCACGTACACCTTGGCGCCGGCGTACGGGTTGTCGACCCTGCTGGAGGGGGTGCCGGGGTCGGTCGGGCCCGGGTCGGTGGGGCCGCCACCGCCGTCGACGTTGCAGGTCACGCCGTCGAGGGTGAAGGTGTCCGGGATGGCGTTGCTGCCGCTGTAGGTGCCCTGGAAGCCGAAGCTGACCGAACCGCCGGACCCCAGTGTTCCGTTGTAGGTCTCGTTGGCGGCGGTGACGGCGGCCCCGCTCTGGCTGATCTTGGAGTTCCAGAAGTTGGTGACCTTCTGGTTGCCCGCGTAAGACCACTTCACCGCCCAATTGGACTTGGCGATTCCGTTGTTGGTGACGGTGACGGCGGCGGTGAAGCCGGTGTCCCACTGGTTCTGCACCTTGTAGTCGACGGTGCAGGGGACGGCGGCGAGGCCACTGCCCGAGGGCGCGACGGCGAGCGCGGTGCCGGAGGCCCCGGCGACCAGCGCCATGGCGGCGAGCATCGCTGTTCTGGTACGGCTCATGAGTGGGGGTTTCCTTCTCCGTTGCGGGTGTTCATTGCGGGTGGTGAAGGTGGTGAGCGTGGTGCTGGTTCATCCGTTCAGGGCGCGCAGATGGTCACGCAGCCCGATACCGAACGACGTGGGGGTTCCGTCGTAACCGGCGATGAGGGACGGGCAGGAGGAGCAGTCCCAGGCGTTCCAGGTCCAGCCCAGGTAGGACAGGCCGCGGTCGTCGAACCACTTCATGACCCGGTCGATGAAGGAGTGCGCGCAGGTGTTCTCGCCGATCTCCCCCGCGACCAGGGGGACCTGGGTGGCGACGGGCGCGAGCGTGGAGTTCCAGCAGCTCTCGTTGGAGCAGGTGTTGAAGTTGTACACGTGCCAGGCGGCGGCCAGGTTGCCCGTCGGGTCGGTGGGCTTGTAGGTGAGCCACTGGCTCAGGTCGTTGGAGTACGCGATCCCGCCCGCCAGGATCACGTTCTTGGAACCGGTGGCCCGTACGGCGTCGACGAGATCCTGCACACCGGCGACTTCGTACCCGATACCGGGGCAGGTCCCGCCGTCACGCCAGCACTGCCACGCCTGGGTGGTCGTGGAGGTGGCGCGGTCCGGGTAGGGCTCGTTGAACAGGTCGAACACCACGGCCGGGTCGCTCTTGAAGGTGTTGGCCACCGAGGTCCAGAACGACGGCGTGTACCGCATGTCCGGCATCGGCTTCTGGCAGCCGGCGTGCACGTCGGAGCAGCCGGCCGAGTTGCCGGTGTACTGGCCCCAGGTCCAGTGGAGTTCGACGACGGGGGTCATCCCGTGCGCCTTCACCTTCGCCACCAGATCCTTGACGGCGTTGATGTAGTTCGCCCCGGCGTACTCGGGCTTGATGTCGGACAGCCCGAGCCAGCACTCCTCGTTCAGCGGGATGCGGACCGCGTTCGCCTTCCAGTCCGCGATCGCCTTGATCGCGGCGTCGTCGACCGGTCCGTCCCAGATGCCGCGCCCCTGGACGCACATGAACTCGCCGCCGGAGCGGTTCACGCCGAGCAGGCGACGGGATGTCCCGCCCGCGTCGACGAGTTTGTTCCCGGAGACGTGCAGCGCGGGCGGTTCGTCACCGGTGTCCGGCGGGTCGGACGGGGGCGGTGTGGGCGTCGGTTCGGTGTCGACGTTGCACGTGGTGCCGTTCAGTCTGAACGACGTCGGTACAGGGTTGGCGGCGGACTTGGACGCGATGAACCCGCCACTGACGCCGGCGCCGGTGCCCAGCTGCCCGTTCCAGTTCTCGTTGGACGCGGTCACGGTCGTACCGGTCTGGGACCACTTGGCGCCCCAGCCCTGAGTGAGCTGCTGCCCGCCTGTGAAGTCGAAGCCGAGGCTCCAACCGCTCAGGGCCGCGGAGTTGTTGGTGATCTTCACGGCACCCTGGAAGCCGGTGTCCCACTGGCTGGTGACCGAGTACTCCACCGTGCAGGCAGGGGTGGCGCCCTGGGCCGTGACCGCCGGAACGGTCACGCCTCCTATGCGGGCGGCCGCGCCGGCGACGGGTAAAAGTACTGAACGCGGGGGGTGTCGCATGAGCGACTCCTTGCAGCTCAGGCGCGTCGTGACCAACGCGTCGACTGATGGAACCGCTCCCACTGGTGTCTCGAAGTTAGCGCCAAGCGTCAGTAAAGAACAGGGGCGTCACTGACTTTCCCTCAACTGTTCCAGGTCGAATCTTTTCGACTCTTCAAACATCTTGACCCCTCGCACCCTCGTCCTCACTATGGGAGCGCTCCCACTGGTTCAAGCCTTGACATCTCCGAGCCGCAAGGAGGAACCAGCACATGCATCCCAGAGGCAGACGCCGCACCGCGCGGCGACTGTGGACCGCCGTGGTGGCGGCCCTGGCCCTTCCGCTGACGATGTTGAGTTCGGGATCGACCCCCGCTCAGGCGGCAGCGCTTCAGTGCAGTGTCGACTACAAGACCAATGACTGGGGTTCCGGCTTCATCGCCTATCTGACCCTCACCAACCGGGGCACGGATCCGATCAACGGCTGGACGCTGACGTACGCCTACTCGGGCAACCAGAAACTGTCCAACGGGTGGAGCGGCGTCTGGTCCCAGTCCGGGCAGTCGGTCACGGTGAAGAACGCGACCTACAACGCGAACATCGCCGCCGGGGCGGCGGTGGACACGGGCGCGCAGTTCACCAGCGGCGCCAACGCCGACCCCACCTCCTTCGCGGTCAACGGCACGCCCTGCACCGGCGCGCACCAGCCGCCGATCACCGTGCTGACCAGCCCCGCGGCCGGGGCCGTCTACTCGCAGGGCGACGCGGTCCCGCTCGCGGCCACCGCCGCGGCCGCGGACAGCGCGACCATCAGCAAGGTCGAGTTCTACGACGACACGACCCTGCTGGGCACGGACACGAGCGCGCCGTACACCCTGTCCGCCTCTGGCTTGACCGTGGGCAGTCATTCGCTGCTGGCGAAGGCCTACGACAGCCTCGGCGCCTCCGCGGAGTCCACGCCGGTCGGCATCACCGTCGCCTCGGGTCCCGCCGTGGTGGCCTCGCCGACCCAACTGCCCGTGCAGCAGGGCAAGACGGCCACGTACGACGTGAAGCTGTCGACCCAGCCGTCCGCGAACGTGACCGTGACGACCACCCGTACCGGCGGCAACACGGGCCTCACGGTGACCGGCGGCGCGTCGCTCGTCTTCACCCCGTCGAACTGGAGCACCGCGCAGAAGGTGACCATCACCGGCAACGCCTCCGGCACCGGTGCGGCGACCTTCGAGTCGACGGCCACCGGCCATGCCAAGGCCACGGTGACGGCCACCCAGATCGCGGCGACCAAGGAGTACGACGCCCGGTTCCTGGAGCTCTACGGCAAGATCACCAACCCGGCGAACGGCTACTTCTCACCCGAGGGCATCCCCTACCACTCGGTGGAGACGCTGATCGTCGAGGCTCCCGACCACGGTCACGAGACCACGTCGGAGGCCTACAGCTATCTGCTCTGGCTACAGGCGATGTACGGCAAGGTGACGGGCGACTGGACCAAGTTCAACGGCGCCTGGGAGATCATGGAGAAGTACATGATCCCCACTCACGCCGACCAGCCGACCAACTCCTTCTACAACGCGTCCAAGCCGGGGACCTACGCGCCCGAGCTCGACACCCCCAACGAGTACCCGGCGAAGCTGGACTCCGGGGTCTCTGCGGGCTCGGACCCGATCGCCGGTGAGCTGAAGACCGCGTACGGTACGCCCGATGTCTACGGTATGCACTGGCTGCAGGACGTCGACAACGTCTACGGCTACGGCAACTCGCCCGGCAAGTGCGAGGCGGGTCCGTCGGACACCGGCCCGTCGTACATCAACACCTTCCAGCGCGGCGCGCAGGAGTCGGTGTGGGAGACGGTGCCGCAGCCGACCTGCGACGCCTTCAAGTACGGCGGCAAGAACGGCTACCTGGACCTGTTCACCGGGGACGCGTCCTACGCCAAGCAGTGGAAGTTCACCAACGCCCCCGACGCCGACGCGCGCGCCGTGCAGGCCGCGTACTGGGCGGACGTCTGGGCCAAGGAGCAGGGCAAGGGCAGTGCTGTCTCCGCGACCGTCGGCAAGGCCGCGAAGATGGGCGACTACCTGCGCTACGCGATGTACGACAAGTACTTCAAGAAGATCGGCAACTGTGTCGGACCGTCCACCTGCGCGGCCGGCACCGGCAAGGACGCCTCGATGTACCTGCTCTCCTGGTACTACGCCTGGGGCGGCGCCACCGACACCAACGCGGGCTGGGCCTGGCGCATCGGCTCCAGCCACGCCCACGGCGGCTATCAGAACCCGCTCGCGGCGTACGCGCTGAGCAACTACGCCCCGCTGAAGCCCAAGTCGGCGACGGGCCAGGCGGACTGGGCGAAGTCCCTCGACAGGCAGCTTGAGTTCTACCGCTGGCTGCAGTCCGACGAGGGTGCCATCGCGGGCGGCGCGACCAACAGCTGGGCGGGCCGGTACGCGACCCCGCCGGCCGGCAAGTCGACCTTCTACGGCATGTACTACGACGAGCAGCCCGTCTACCACGACCCGCCGTCCAACCAGTGGTTCGGCTTCCAGACGTGGTCGATGGAGCGGGTCGCCGAGTACTACCAGCAGACGGGGAACGCGGCCGCCAAGGCGGTCCTCGACAAGTGGGTCGACTGGGCGCTGTCCAAGACCACGATCAACCCGGACGGCACCTACCAGATCCCCTCGACGCTCCAGTGGTCGGGCCAGCCCGACACCTGGAACGCGTCAAGTCCCGGTGCCAACAGCGGACTTCACGTCACCGTCGCCGACTACACCAACGACGTCGGCGTGGCGGCCTCGTACGCCAAGACCCTGACGTACTACGCCGACCGGTCCGGTGACACGGAGGCGAAGACGACGGCGAAGGCGCTGCTGGACGGCATGTGGAAGAACCACCAGGACGCGCTCGGGATCGCCGTGCCGGAGACCCGCGCCGACTACAACCGCTTCGACGACGGCGTGTACGTCCCGAGCGGCTGGAGCGGCAAGATGCCGAACGGCGACACGATCAACTCCTCCTCGACCTTCGCCTCGCTCAGGTCCTTCTACAAGAACGACCCGGCCTGGTCGAAGATCGAGAACTATCTCGCGGGCGGTGCCGCGCCCTCGTTCACGTACCACCGGTTCTGGGCCCAGGCCGACATCGCCCTGGCCATGGGCTCGTACGCGGAGCTCCTCGAATAGGTCCCCGCTAAGGCTCCGCGTACCGCGCCGGGCGGCCCTCACCCGCACAGAGGGCCGCCCGGTCGTCGCGCGTTCCCCTCCCCCACAGGAAGGACTCCCACCGTGCGAAGAACCCGCATCCTCACGGCCGTCCTCGCCCTCGCCGCCGGCCTGCTGGCCGGCACACCCCCCGCACTGGCCTCGGCCGACGAGAAGGTGACGATCGCCGCCGAGTCGTACACCTGGAAGAACGCCCGCATCGACGGCGGCGGCTTCGTGCCCGGCATAGTCTTCAACCGCAAGGAGAAGAACCTCGCCTACGCCCGCACCGACATCGGCGGCGCGTACCGCTGGCAGGAGTCGAGCAGGACGTGGACGCCGCTGCTCGACTCGGTCGGCTGGGACGACTGGGGGCACACGGGCGTGGTGAGCCTCGCGTCCGACTCCGCCGACCCGAACAAGGTGTACGCGGCGGTCGGCACGTACACCAACAGCTGGGACCCGAAGAACGGCGCCGTGCTCAGGTCGTCGAACCGTGGCGCCAGTTGGCAGAAGGCGGACCTGCCGTTCAAGCTGGGCGGCAACATGCCGGGGCGTGGCATGGGAGAGCGGCTCGCGGTCGACCCGAACAAGAACAGCGTGCTGTACCTGGGCGCGCCCAGCGGCAAGGGGCTGTGGCGGTCGACCGACTCGGGGGCCACCTGGTCGCAGGTGACCAACTTCCCCAACGTCGGCAACTACGTCCAGGACCCGAGCGACACCTCCGGCTACGCCAGCGACAACCAGGGCATCGTCTGGGTCACCTTCGACGAGTCCACGGGCACGTCCGGCAACGCCACGAAGACGATCTATGTCGGGGTCGCCGACAAGGACAACGCGGTGTACCGCTCGACCGACGCGGGGGCGACGTGGACGCGGCTCGCCGGCCAGCCGACCGGTTACCTCGCGCACAAGGGCGTACTGGATACGGTCAACGGCTATCTGTACATCGCATACAGCGACAAGGGCGGCCCGTACGACGGCGGCAAGGGCCAGTTGTGGCGGTACGCGACCGCGACGGGCACCTGGACGAACATCAGCCCGGTCGCCGAGGCCGACACGTACTACGGCTTCAGCGGGTTGACGGTCGACCGGCAGAAGCCGGGCACGGTGATGGTGACCGGGTACAGCTCATGGTGGCCGGACACGCAGATCTTCCGCTCGACGAACAGCGGCGGCACCTGGACGAAGGCGTGGGACTACACGTCGTACCCCACCCGCGCGAACCGCTACACCATGGATGTCTCGTCCTCGCCGTGGCTGACGTGGGGCGCGAACCCCTCACCGCCCGAGCAGACCCCCAAACTGGGCTGGATGACGGAGGCGTTGGAGATCGACCCGTTCAACTCCGACCGGATGATGTACGGGACGGGTGCGACGATCTACGGCACGGAGAACCTCACGAACTGGGACGGCGGCAGGCAGTTCACCATCAAGCCGATGGTGCAGGGGCTGGAGGAGACCGCGGTCAACGACCTCGCCTCTCCCCCGTCGGGCGCGCCGCTGCTCAGCGCGCTCGGTGACGTCGGCGGCTTCCGGCACACGGACCTGACGAAGGTCCCGTCGATGATGTACACGTCGCCGAACTTCACCACGACCACGAGTCTGGACTTCGCCGAGACGAACGCCAACACGGTGGTGCGCGTGGGGAATCTGGACTCCGGTCCGCACATCGCGTTCTCCACGGACAACGGCGCCAACTGGTTCGCGGGGACGGACCCTTCGGGCGTCTCGGGCGGCGGGACCGTCGCGGCGGCGTCGGACGGCAGCCGCTTCGTGTGGAGCCCGGCGGGCACGGGGGTGCAGTACGCGACCGGCTTCGGTACGTCGTGGCAGGCGTCGAGCGGGATCCCGGCGGGCGCGATCGTCGAGTCGGACCGCGTGG
This sequence comes from Streptomyces sp. NPDC043427, assembly GCF_056436655.1. Lineage (NCBI taxonomy): Bacteria > Bacillati > Actinomycetota > Actinomycetes > Kitasatosporales > Streptomycetaceae > Streptomyces > Streptomyces sp. NPDC043427. The sequence continues at coordinate 151,860 of NZ_JBWKCC010000010.1, forward strand.
ACCCCAAGACCTTCTACGGCTTCAAGTCCGGGAAGTTCTACGTGAGTACGGACGGCGGCGCCACCTTCACGGCGTCCTCGGCGACCGGCCTGCCGAGCGGCGACAGCGTGCGCTTCAAGGCGCTGCCCGGCGCGAAGGGGGACGTCTGGCTGGCGGGGGGTGCGACGGACGGCGCGTACGGCCTGTGGCACTCGACGAACGGCGGTACGACGTGGACCAAGCTGTCCAACGTCGAACAGGCGGACGCGATCGGCTTCGGCAAGGCGGCCGCGGGTGCCTCGTACCAGACCCTCTACACCAGCGCGAAGATTGCCGGCGTCCGGGGGATCTTCCGCTCCACCGACAAGGGCGCGACCTGGACCCGCGTCAACGACGATGCTCACCAGTGGGGTTGGACGGGCGGGGCGATCACCGGTGATCCGCGAGTCTACGGCCGCGTCTACGTCTCCACGAACGGCCGCGGTGTCATCTACGGCGACACGTCGGACACGAGCGGTGGAGGCGGCGGTGGCGGAGGCGGAGGCGGAGGCACCGACCCCACCCCGCCCGGCGCCTGCGCGGTGACATACAAGATCACCAACCAGTGGTCGGGCGGCTTCCAGGCGGACGTCCAGCTCGCCAACACCGGCACCAGCGCCTGGTCCAACTGGTCCCTCACCTGGACCTTCCCCAACGGCCAGACCGTCTCCCAGGCATGGAACGCCGACTACACCCAGTCCGGTTCGACGGCAACAGCGAAGAACGTCGGCTGGAACGGCAACGTGGCGGCGGGTTCGTCAGTGAGCTTCGGCTTCACGGGCAACTGGTCGGGGACGAACACGAAACCCACGGCCTTCGAACTGGGCGACCAGAACTGCACGGTGAGCTGACCGGAGGGTGTGTGCCGCTCCGGCACACACCCTTACTGCTCCATCACCATCGACGGCGAGACGAAGTCCGGACGGGCCAAGGGCGGCCACACCATCTGCTCGGCCGGCTCAACGGCGACTTCAGCGGCGGACTCAGCTGGACAGGGGCCCGACAGGCGGGTGCGAGCCGACTCCGGGTCGGTGCGCACCCACCGGCTCCCGTCAGGGCGTGTACACCGTCGGCCTGGGTGCCGTCGGCATGTTGTTGCCGATGAAGAAGCTCGGGTGCGGGGGCTGGTTGTAGGCGGTGTTCTGCCAGGCGATGCCCGTGCGGTACATCGTGTCGTGCAGCAGTGTGGTGATCCGGGTGGTGGTCTCGATCGGCGTCGAGTAGACGCGCAGGGCCGTGTTGTCCGACGTGGGCCAGACGACCTCCTCGCGCCAGTCGCCGAGGATGTCGCCGGAGAGGGACGGGGTCGCCTTGGTGCTGTTGTTGGAGTGGACGGAGGAGCCGGTGAGGAGGCGGGTGTCGGAGGAGGTGCCGTACTTGTCGATGTGGGTGCCGTCGAGGAGTTCGCGGACCGGGTCGGCGTCCCACCAGGACAGGAAGTTGACGGAGGACGGCTCGCGGCCCTTCGTGGCGCCGGCCTCGTCGCGGATGGAACTGTCGGAGGCGGACCACACCTCGGCCCCGTCGTTGCCCGCCCAGATGTCCCCGGCGACACCGCGACCGTTGTCGCAGCAGGCGGCCAGCTTCCAGTTCACGGTGCCGTTCGCGGGGTTGATGTACAGCTCCGCCGGCTGAGAGGTGGACTCGGAGACCTTGAAGTACTCCAGGCCCGCGTGCCCGGGGTCGAGGTCACCGAGGTGCTGGGCGTCGCCGTGGCCGGTCCTGGTCGTCCACAGCCCGTTGCCGTTGTCGTCGACCGCCATCGCGCCGTAGACGATCTCGTCCTGGCCGTCGTTGTCGACGTCGCCGACGGAGAGGCTGTGTGAGCCCTGACCGTCGTACCCCTTGCCGCTGTTGGTGGAGGAGGTGGTGTCGAAGGTCCAGCGACGGGTGAAGGAACCGTTTCGCCAGTCCCAGGCCGCGATCACCGTGCGCGTGTAGTAGCCGCGCGCCATGATCAGGGAGGGGCGCGAGCCGTCCAGGTACGCCGTGCCCGCCAGGAAGCGGTCCACCCGGTTGCCGTACGAGTCGCCCCAGGACGAGACCGTGCCGCGGGCCGGGACGTAGTCGACGCTCTGCATCGCCTTGCCCGTCCGGCCGTTGAACATCGTCAGGTACTCGGGGCCCGACAGCACGTAGCCGCTGGAGTTGCGGTGGTCGGCGGAGGAGCTGCCGATGACCGCGCCGGTGCCGTCCCTCGTGCCGTCGGCCGTCTTCATGGCGACCTCGGCCCTGCCGTCGCCGTCGTAGTCGTACACCTGGAACTGCGTGTAGTGCGCGCCGGAGCGGATGTTGCGGCCCAGGTCGACGCGCCACAGCCGGGTGCCGTCGAGCTTGACGCCGTCGATGACCGTGTTGCCGGTGTAGCCGGACTGGGAGTTGTCCTTGGCGTTGGTGGGCTGCCACTTCAGGACGAAGTCCAGCGCGCCATCGCCGTCGAGGTCGCCGACCGAGGCGTCGTTCGCCTCGTAGGTGTAGGCGACACCGTCGGGGGTCGTACCGCCGGCGGGCGGGGTGATGGGCACGTCCTTGTAGCCGGTGCGGAACTGGATCGCGTGGACGGAGTCGGCCTGCTCCACGCCGTTCACGATCGCGCGGACCGTGTAGTCGGCGGAGTTGGGCGCGCCGGAGTGGAAGTAGTTCGTGGAGCCGGTGATCGGCGTGGAGTTGACCTTCGTACCGGCCCGGTAGACGTTGAAGGACACGTTGTCGGGGTCGGTGCCGAGCCAGCGCCAGCTGACCAGGTTGCCGCTGTCGGTGTGCACGCTGACGACACCGCGGTCGAGCTTCTCCACCTGGCGGGCCGTGGCGGCCTCGGCACTGCCGGCGCTCAGCGCGGTCAGTCCGGCGCCGGTCAGGGCCGCCACGGCGGTCAGGGCGGCGAGGACGGCGGGGCGTCTGCGGTGCGTGTGGGGGTGCTGCACGGGACGAACCTCCTGGAGGACGGACGGGTTCCGCCCTCTCAGTCGTCGCCCATGGCATCGACGTTGCCGTAGATTCCGGCCAGTTCGGCGACCGTCCGGGCGATGCGCTCGCGAAGCTCGGGAGGTGCGAGGACCTCGACGTCAGAGCCCATACGCAGGAATTCGGCGTGCGCGTGGTCCAAGGACTCGATGGGGACGGTGGCCCGGGTCCAGCCGTCGCCGTCGTCGAGTACGTCGGCCTTCACCGCCCTCGCCAGCCGCACGCCCGGCGCCATCCGCACCAGCGCCTCGCCGCGGTGGAGGCGTTGGTGGAAGTCACGCTGGTACGCCGTCCAGTACGTGGCCAGGTCGAAGTCGTCCGGACGAGCGAACTTCTCGTCATTGGTGGTGAGTTCGAGGATCTGGTCGACGCGGAAGGTGCGCGGCCCGGGGCCGGCGACCACATACCAGCGGCCCGCCTTCAGAACCAGTCCGTACGGCTCCAGACGGCGTTCCACGTCGGTGGGCTCACGCCATCTGCGGTAGACGATGTGCAGGGTGCGGTTGTTCCATACGGCGTCGGCGACCGCCGACAGAAACCTTGGCGCCTCCCCGCCCTCGGCGTACCAGCCGGGCGCGTCCAGGTGGAAGCGTCCGCTGATCCGGTCCGCGTGGGCCCGCAGCTCGGGCGGCAGGGCGGCGCGGACCTTGAGCTGGGCGGCGGCCAGGACCGAGCCCAGGCCGAGCTCGGCGGCCGCAGCCGGGGCACCGGCCAGGAACAGTGCCTCGGCCTCGTCCGCGGTGAGGCCGGTCAGACGGGTGCGGTAGCCGTCGAGGAGTCGGTAGCCGCCGGAGTGGCCCGCGTCGCCGTACAGCGGGACGCCCGCCGCGCCCAGCGCCTCGACGTCCCGGTAGACCGTACGCACCGACACCTCCAGCTCCTCGGCGAGCTGGGCGGCGGTCATCCGGCCCCTGGTCTGGAGCAGGAGCAGGATCGAGACGAGTCGACTGGACTTCACTGACACAGGATGTCAGTGGACCGCGCCTAGCGTCCCGCCATGACCTTCACGGCCTCCGCGGCCTCCGCGGCCTCCGCGGCCTCCGCGGCCTTCACAGAGAAACTGTTGACCGTGCCACCGCCCATCGAGGTCGCCGGTCGGCACATCAAGCGCTACCACGTCACCGCCGACCCCGACGGCATCGCTCCCGATGTACAGGATGCTGCATACAAAATCCTGCCGACCCTGCTGCCGGAGCCGGACGGCACCCCGCCGGCGACCTTCGTCGTCCTGCACCGGGGCGGCGACGACGGCGCCTACCTGAACGCCTACAGCTGGACGTGGGACAACGTCCTGCACTTCGGGGGCGCGGCGGCCGGCCAGCCATTCCTCGGCTGTCCCGACCGCGACCCCACGCACTTCATCAGGCCCGGCAAACCGTGGATCGGCTGCGTCTGGGAGCTGCCGCCGATCCTGCACGAACGGGACGCCTGGGTACGGCACATGCTCGCGCCCGACGTCCCGGACCTGAACGCCTACTTGACCGATTCCCTGCCCGAGGGCACCACAGGAGACCGCGCATGAGCAGCCCGCACGACTTCGACTTCTTCCACGGCGACTGGGAGGTCCGCCATCGTCGGCGCACCGACTTCCTCGACTCCGACAGCGACTGGGAGGAGTTCCCGTCCACGTCCCGCTGTTGGCCGCTGTTCGACGGGGCCGCGAACGTCGACGAGATCGACATGCCGTTTCTCGGGTCGAAGGGGCTGACGCTGCGCCTGTTCGACCAGGAGACCCGGCAGTGGTCCCTGAACTGGTCCTCCAGCCGCAGCGGCAGACTGTTCCCGCCGGTGGTCGGCGCCTTCGACGGCGACCGCGGCGAGTTCTACGGCGACGACACCCACGACGGCAAGGACGTGCGAGCCCGGTTCGTGTGGTCGAGGGTGTCGGACATCTCCGCCCGCTGGGAGCAGGCGTTCTCGCTGGACGGCGGGGAGACCTGGCTGACCAACTGGGTCATGGAGTTCACGCGTCCCACGGCTTCAGGAACGCCCGCAGGGTGAACTCGGGGTCGGGGCGGGGCCGGTCCTGCTCGGGCAGGGCCTGGAGCCGGGCGGCGAACTCCTCGGCGAGCGGCTCGCCGGGCGGCAGCGTGACGAACCAGCCGCGCCGCAGGTCCGCGACGGCCCGGCGCGGACTGCGCCCCTGCCCCTGGCCACGGAATCGGGCCTGCCCGGCCGGGACCAGACCGCAGTCGAGGGCGTACGACTCGACGAGTTCGGCCGCGTCGGAGGCCGGGCGGCGGGGGCGGGAGGCGAGCACGGCGTCGATGTCGCTGCCGACGTTGTGCGAGGCGCCCTTGTCGACCGTGGTGACGTACACCCCGCCCGGTCGCAGCACCCGGGCGCACTCGGCGACGACGCGTCGCACGTCCTCGGCCGGTTCCACGAGGTGCAGCAGCCACACGCTGCTGACGGCGTCGAACTCCCCGTCCCGGAAGGGCAGTCGGCGGCTGTCGGCGCGCACGACGGCACCGGGCAGGCGGGCCGCGGCGTGCCGGACCATCGTCTGCGCGAGGTCAACCCCGGTGACGCGCAGGCCGTCGCGGGCCGCGAGGCGCCGGGTGACGATGCCCGTGCCGCAGGCGATGTCGAGCAGGCTGCGCGCCCGGGGCGGTACGAGGCCCAGGACGGCCTCGGCGGCGGCTGCCGCCCTTGGCTCGCCCCCGCGCGAGGCGTCGTAGCGCTCGGCTTCCTCGTCGTAGTCCAACACGTCCGCTCCCCCCCGTCACCGTCCTGCCCGTGTCACCGCACTCCGTGCCCGGGAGCCAGCGCCTCCACGCGTCGCGCCAGCTCGAAGTCCTGTTCGGTGACGGCTCCGCCGGCGCTGTGGGTGTTCACGGCGAGCGAGACCGTGTTGTAGCCGAGGGTCAGCTCGGAGTGGTGGCCGAGCTCCTCCTGGACCTGGGCGACGTGGATGACCAGGGCGGTCGCCGCGAAGTGGTCGGCGAGCCGGTAGGAGCGGGTGATGCGGTCCCCGTCGAGGGTCCAGCCGGGCAGCTCGGCCAGGCGGTCCTCGATCTCCTTCTGCGACAGCGGCTCGGGGGGCATGACGGTGGCTCCCTTCGTGAGTGTCACGTACCTGTCCAGCCTGCCACAGGAGCGGCGCCGCGGCCCTGGTCAGGCCCGCCCGGGGCCCCGAGGGGCACGCCTCTTGTACGGTCGTGCGCATGACCACTGCCGCGTCCGGACACGCCGCCCCAGCCGCCTCCGCCGCCCCCGCCGCCCCCGCCGACAGGGGCGTGGGCCCGCTGCTGCGGGCGTGGCGGGAGCGGCGGCGGGTGAGTCAGCTGGAGCTGGCGCTGCGCGCCGACTCCTCCGCACGGCACATCAGCTTCATCGAGACGGGCCGCTCCCGGCCGAGCGAGGAGATGGTGCTGCGGCTGGCCGAGCACCTGGACGTCCCCGTCCGGGAGCGCAACGCGCTGCTGCTGGCGGCCGGTTACGCCCCGCACTACCCGGAGACCCCGCTCGACGATCCGGCGCTGGACGCGCTGCGCGCGGGCATGGAGCGGCTGATCCAGGGCTACGAGCCCTACCCGGCGCTGGTGGTCGACGCGACGTACACCGTCGTCGCCGCCAACCGGGGCATCACGATGCTGCTGGACGGCGTACCGGAGTCCCTGCTCACGCCGCCGCTGAACGCGATGCGGCTGACGCTGCACCCGCAGGGGCTCGCGCCGCGCATCCGGAACCTGCGCGAGTGGCGCGGGCATCTCCTCGCGCAGATGGAACGGCAGATCGCCCTGTACCGGTCGGAGCCGCTGCGGGCCCTGTACGAAGAAGTAGCGGCCTATCCGATGCCGGAGACCGGGCCCGGGGCGGCGCCCGTGGACGGACCCGCCGAGCCGGTCCCGTACTTCGCCCTGCCGATGCAGATCGAGCACGAGGGCCGGACGCTGTCCTTCATCTCGTCTATCTCCACCTTCAACACGCCGATGGACGTGACCGTCGCCGAGCTGGCCATCGAGACGTTCCTCCCGGCCGACCCTGCGACGGTCAAGTACCTTCACGCGCTGGCGACCTGACGTGCTTTCAGGGCGAGGTGCTGGAGGGTGGCGAATCCGGCGACGGTGAGCGCCTGGAGCACCGTCCACCCGGCGCCGACCGCGGACGGCGACAACCAGAACGCCCACGCGACACAACTGAGCGCGGCCCAGGCGAGGTTGGCCTCGATCACCATCCGCACCGGCAGCACGGCGGGGCGGGCACGGCAGGCGAGCAGGCCGACACCGGCCGCGAACACCGCAAGAAACGCGCCGAGTTCGAGGAGCAGTCCGGAGCCGACGCCGAGGAGGCGGCCGAGGGGGCCGGAGGCGGCGAGGTAGGCGAGGCCGTTCGCGCCGGTCACGACGGCGTCCAGGGCGAGGAAGCGGCGCAGCATGATCTGCGGCTCGGACGTGCGGGCGAGTGCGGTGAGCTGGGTTGCGGACATGATGAATCACCCTCCGTCGAGGTCGGATCACTGCGGTCGGGGGTCGGGTCCCGGGCCGGAGTGCGCCGGCTCGGAACCCGGTGCCTCTACGATCCCGCCGCGGGGCCGGAGGGTCGATTACCCGCGGGGTAATGAACGCCCGTGGCGGGTCCTACCGGGAGTAAGGGGCGCCTCCCCCGGCACGCGTGACGAGTTCTTCCTCGCCAGCCCCGTGAGTTGGCGGCCGGAACATGACACACTGGCTCGGATCCTTCGGCGCGTAGGGGAGACGTGGCGTGAGTGAGCGGCGGCCGGCGCCCACCGTGGGACAGGTGGTGCTCGGCAAACGGCTTCAGGAGCTGCGGGAGGCGGCCGGCCTCAAGCGCGAGGAGGCGGCACGCGTCCTGCGCGTGGCCCCCGCGACCGTACGGCGGATGGAGATGGCCGAGGTCTCCCTGAAGATCCCGTACCTCCAGGTGCTCCTCGAGGCGTACGGCGTGCCCGCGTCCGAGGCCGCCGCCTTCGTGGCGCTGGCCGAGGACGCGAACAAGCCGGGCTGGTGGCAGCGGTTCCACGATGTGCTGCCGGACTGGTTCAGCCTGTTCGTGAGTCTGGAGGGCGCGGCGCGGATGATCCGCTCGTACGAGCCGCACTTCGTGCCCGGGCTGCTGCAGACGGAGGAGTACGCGCGCGCCGTCCTCGACTCCGGCACGATCGGGCAGACCACGCCGGAGTCGATCGAGCGGCACGTGTCGCTGCGCATCGCCCGGCAGCGGCTGCTGGACGGCCCGAACCCGCCCCACCTGTGGGTGATCATGGACGAGACGGTGCTGCGGCGCCCGGTGAGCATCCGGCCCGAGGTGATGCGGGACCAGCTGGACAAGCTCCTCGAGTACGCCGAGCGCGACCGGATCACCCTGCAGGTCGCCGAGTTCGCGAACGGGCCCCACCCGGGGACGTACGCCCCCTTCTCGCTGTTCCGCTTCGCCGAGCCGGAGCTGCCGGACCTGGTGGTCACCGAGTATCTGACCGGTGCCCTGTACCTGGACTCCCGCGCGGAGGTCTCCGCGCACCTGGAGGTCCTGGACCACATGACGACGCACGCCGCGTCCGCCGAGCGCACCAAGAAGCTGCTGCGCGAGTGCCGCGAGAACTTCTGAGCGGGAGAAGCCGACCCATGACCGGATCCGACACCGACGCCCTGCCCCCGCGCATCGACACCAGCCGGCCGCACCCGGCACGGGTGTACGACTGGTGGCTGGGCGGCAAGGACAACTACCCGGTGGACGAGGAGCTGGCCCGCCGGATCCTCGCCGTGGACGGGAGCGTGCTGCGTGGGGCGCGGGCCAACCGCCGGTTCATGCAGCGGGCCGTGCGGACCGTCGCCGAGGCGGGGATCCGCCAGTTCCTGGACATCGGGACCGGCATCCCCACTGAGCCCAACCTGCATCAGGTGGCGCAGCAGGTCGCGCCGGAGTCGAGGGTCGTCTACGCGGACAACGACCCGATCGTCCTCAGACACGCGCAGGCGTTGCTGCGCGGCTCCGCCGAGGGCAGCACGACCTATGCGCACGCCGACGTACGCGACGTCGACACCCTGCTGGCCCGGGCCGCCGAATCCCTGGACCTCACTCGGCCGGTGGCGCTGTCGCTGGTGGCTCTGACCCACTATCTGGGCGACGAGCCCGACGGCGACGACGTGTACGGCCTGCTGAAGAAGTACGTCGCCGCGCTCGCGCCGGGCAGCCATCTGATCCTGTCCCAGGTCACCCCGGACCTGAACCCGGAGGCCGTCGGACAGGCGGCCGAGCACTTCCGGCGCGGCGGCACACCCTTCCATCCGCGCTCCCTTGCCGAGTTCGCGCGCTTCTTCGAGGGCCTGGAGCTGCTCGGGCCGGGCCTGATCCCGGTATCCGGGTGGCGGCCGGAGCCGCAGGACGTGGCCCTCCAGGCGGAGGGCATCGTGCCGGTGTACGCGGGTGTGGCCCGCAAGGCCTGAGCCCGCGCCGATCGCCGGACAGGCCGAGGGGTCCGGGGCCATACTTGCGATACATGGCGACACATGTGCCGATGTCCGGAATTCATGGAGTCGCGGCGGGGCAACGACACGGGGGGCTGACACACACTCATGACGACTCCGACACCATCCGGCACCGTCGCGTCCACGAGCCCGTGGCGGGTCGACGCGGAACGCCGTCAGCTCGCCCGGGCGCTGGCCGAGTCGGTGGTGACCGACGTGGCCGCCCAGGAACTCCCGCTCTTCGAGCGGCGTGCCCGGAGCTACTTCCGCCCCCGGCTGTGGAGCCGTAGGCCCTTGTCGGTCGACCCCATCGGGCTGGCGACCGACGTGGTGACGCCCGCGGCGCTGTCGGCGGCGGTCGGAGTGCTCGGGGTGATGTCGGCCGAGTTGGTGAGCCGGTTGACCGCGCGCCTGGTGGGCCGGGTGGCGCGCCGTCGACGTCGGGCCGAGGTCGAGCCGGCCGAGCCCGCCGCGCCGCCGGTGGCAGCGCCCGCACCGACCGCCGCGGAGCTGGCCCGCTGGCGTGCGGCCGCGCTGTCGGGCGCCCTGCGCCATGTCTCCGGGCAACGGGCCGAACGGGTCGCCGACTCCGTGCTGGCGGAACTCGTCAACATGCTGGCGAGGGACACCGAGCCCGGCGGGAACGGAAACGGGAGACCAGCCGGCGACGGAGACACAGCCGGAGGCAGAGACGCAGCCGGCGGCGGAGACGGCCCAGCGGCGACCGGACGCTGACGTGCTCGTACGGGCCCTCCTCTTCTGTGTCGCCCTGATGGCCGCCGCCGTCACGATCGCCTTTCCGGCGACCACCAGCCGGGAGGACGACAGCTCCGAGGCATACAGCCGGTGTTGGCCGGGCGCCTTCAGGGAGTTCCAGTTGACCCTGCCCATGGACCCCGTCGAACGCGAGATCCTTCGCCAGGCGCCGTTCTGGCCCCCGCAACCAATACCGGAGGAGTACGGGCCGGCCCTGAAGCGGTACTTGCAGGAGCACTGCCCGGCGCAGACGGTCGACCCGCGCAAGTCGCGCGAGTCGCGGTTGGGACTGGCGCTGGGCGTCCTGGGGGTGGGGGGCTTCGCCCTGTACTGGCTCAGCCCGTACCAGCAGATCACCTTCCGGCGGCTGCTGCGGCTGCGGCCCACACCGCCCACCGGAGCACCCCGCGGCTACCGGCCGGACCTCGCCGACGCGGTGTTCCGGCTGGCGGACGACGCGGGGGTGACCGTCCACGGGGTGTGGCTGAACGCCTCCGAGTACACGAAGAACGCGGTGGCGTTCGGGCACTGGCGGCGCCGGCACATCGAGCTCGCGAGTGGCATGGAGAAGCTGTTCGACGAGGATCCGGACACCTTCGAGGTCGTGGTCCGCCATGAGCTCGGCCACATCCGCCACCGCGACCTCGACGTCACCCATGGCGTCACCGCACTGTGGGGGGCCTTCGCCGTCCTGCTCGCCGCCACCTTCTGCTTCGCGGTGTCCGGTTACGCCGGCGACGGTGCGTACCTGCTTCGGCTCTCCTTCCATCTCGCCCTGCTCGCCTGCACGTTGTACGCGGCCCGCAACGCCTTCCTCCAGTCACGGGAACTGCACGCCGACGCCTTCGCCGTGGGTGGTCCCCTCGAAACGGACCGGGGGGAGGAACGGCGGCGGAAACTGGACGAGTTCTTCGTCGATCTCGCCGCACGACGTCCGTCCGCCCCCCGGTGGAACCGCGCGTGGTTCGTCAGCGGTATGACCCCCGCCGCACCGGACACGACGGTGCGCGGCGGCGCCGGTCTGCCGTTCGCCACGCATCCCGCGCTCCAACGTCGTAGGGCGGCCCTGCGCCACCCCGCCCTGGCGAGTGAACTCAGTGTCTGGGAAGCCGCGTTGACCGGTTGCGTCGCCCTGTTGGCCGTGAACCTGCTGCTGGGGGACAGTTACGACGTCATGGTGACGGCGCTGCGACTGGGCGCCGGCGAGCTCGACACGCTCCGCCCCGTCTACACGTGGCTGGCGCTGCCCCTGCTGCTCCCGGCCGGTGCCGTACTGGGCTCCGGCATCCGGCACACGGTCGCCGCGTGGGGCGGTGTCCGCGGTGGACGCGCCCTGGCGGGACGGCTGGCGCTGCTCGCCCTGGGTCTGTGGGCGGGGTTGTGTGCCGGGTGCATGCTCCATCCGACGCAGGCGTCCGAAGGCCGGTCCGTGCAGCTCGGCACGATGTGGTGGAGCGAATTCACCGACGCCCTCGGGCTCGGCCTCGCGCTGACGGCGGCGCTGACGGTCCTGGCGCTGTCGTTGTTCGCCCTGGTCTGCGACGGCGTGTGGGGGCCACAGGCGGCGTCCTGGTGGGTCGGCGCGTATGGCCTGCTCGCCACCCTGACCTGGTTCCCGACGGCCCTTCCCGACGGGAGTGCCCCGTACCTCCAGGGCGTGGTGGTCGGCGTGGCGCTGCTGAGCGGAGCCCTGCTGCCGTTCCTGCGGCGCCGGACCGGACAGCCCGCTCCCCCGCCCCTCTTCCCGGAGGGGCCGGTGACGCGGACCGAGGCTCCGGACACGACGGGGCCACGACTCCTGCTGGCCCATGCCGTCACCGTCGCGACGGCCGTCGGGGTGATCGTCGACGCCGGTGACCTCCTCGTCGACGCACCGGAGACAGCGCTCGCGCTGGTGTTCCGGCTGGGGCTGGTCTCCTACGTCGCCGTCCTCACAGGAGCGGCCGCCGCGCCGCACGACGCCGAGTTCCGGCGGCGGGTCCGGTACGCCGTCCTCTGCCTGGTCGTGAGTGCCGGAGCGGCCTTCCTGATGTATTTGAAGAGCGCCGTCCTGGGCGTCCTGCCGGTCGTGGTGATCGGCGGGGCGGCGGCCTGCGTGGCGATGGCCGGCCGGATCTCGGCGGCCGCCCTCTACGCCTTCCGCCACCGTCGGAGCTCGGCGACGGCCACGCCGACTCCCGCCCCGTCCGACGCCGCCCCGCAGCCGCCCTCGGCCGGGCCACGAGGTGAGCCCGGAAAGGGCCCCCGGCACGCCGCGGGCCGGCACCGCTGATCGGCGGACCGTCAGGCCGTGGGACGCGCAGGGAGGAGACGGAGGAGACGGTCTACGCCGCCCCGCCCTTCGCCTCGCGGTCCTCGTCGTCGACGATCTCGGCGTCCACCACCGTTTCGTCGTCCTGCCGGCCCTGTTGGTCCTGGCCCGGTGCGGCGCCCTCGGTCGGTGTCTCCTGCTGGGCCTGGGCGTACATGGCCTGGCCCATCTTCTGGCTGACGCCGGCGAGTTTCTCGACGCCGTCGCGCAGGGCGGCCGTGTCGGCGTTCTGCTCCAGGAGCTGCTTGAGCTCGGCGACCGCGGACTCCACCTCCGTCCTGGTCTCGGCGGGGATCTTGTCGGTGTTGTCGCGGAGGAACTTCTCGGTCTGGTAGACGAGTTGCTCGGCCTGGTTGCGGGTCTCCGCGGCCTCCCGGCGCTGCCGGTCCTCCTCGGCGTACTGCTCGGCCTCCCGCATCATGCGGTCGATGTCGTCCTTGGGCAGCGCGGAGCCGCCGGTCACGGTCATCTTCTGTTCGCGGCCCGTCGCGAGGTCCTTCGCGGAGACGTGCATGATCCCGTTGGCGTCGATGTCGAAGGCGACCTCGATCTGCGGGACACCGCGCGGCGCGGGCGGCAGCCCGGTGAGGTCGAAGACGCCGAGCTTCTTGTTGTAGGCGGCGATCTCGCGTTCGCCCTGGTAGACCTGGATGCCGACGGAGGGCTGGTTGTCGTCGGCCGTGGTGAAGATCTCCGAACGCCGGGTGGGGATGGTCGTGTTGCGTTCGATGAGCTTCGTCATGATGCCGCCCTTGGTCTCGATGCCGAGGGACAGCGGGGTGACGTCGAGGAGCAGGACGTCCTTGACGTCGCCGCGGATGACGCCCGCCTGGAGGGCCGCGCCGACGGCGACGACCTCGTCGGGGTTGACGCCCTTGTGCGGGTCCTTGCCGGTCAACTCCCGTACGAGCTCGGTGACGGCGGGCATCCTGGTCGAGCCGCCGACGAGGATCACGTGGTCGATCGCGGACAGCTTGATGCCCGCGTCCTTGACGGCCTGGTGGAAGGGTGTCCTGCACCGGTCGAGCAGGTCCTCGGTGAGCTCCTGGAACTGGGCGCGCGTCATTTTCTCGTCGAGGTGCAGGGGGCCCTCGGCGGAGGCCGTGATGTAGGGAAGGTTGATGGTGGTCTCGGAGGACGACGACAGTTCGATCTTCGCCTTCTCCGCGCCCTCGCGCAGCCGCTGCAGCGCCATCTTGTCGTTGCCCAGGTCGATGCCGTTCTGGCCCTTGAACTTCTTGACCAGGTACTCGACGATCCGTTGGTCCCAGTCGTCGCCGCCGAGGTGGGTGTCACCGTTGGTGGCCTTGACCTCGATGACGCCGTCACCGATCTCCAGCAGGGACACGTCGAAGGTGCCGCCGCCGAGGTCGAAGACGAGAACGGTCTGCTCCTCGCCCCGGTCGAGGCCGTAGGCGAGGGCGGCGGCGGTCGGCTCGTTGATGATCCTGAGGACCTTCAGGCCGGCGATCTCGCCGGCCTCCTTGGTGGCCTGTCGCTGGGTGTCGTCGAAGTAGGCGGGCACGGTGATCACGGCGTCTGTGACGTCCTCGCCGAGGTAGGACTCGGCGTCCCGCTTCAGCTTCTGCAGGACCCGCGCGGACAGCTCCTGGGCGCGGTAGCGGGTGCCGTCCACGTCGCCCTGGTCCGGGAAGCGCCAGTGCGCGTCGCCCATGTGGCGCTTGACCGAGCGGGCGGTGCGGTCGACGTTGGTGACCGCCTGCCGCTTGGCGACCTCGCCGACGAGCACCTCGCCGTTCTTGGCGAACGCCACGACCGACGGTGTGGTCCTGGCCCCCTCCGCGTTCGCGATGACCGTGGGTTCGCCGCCCTCCAGGACGGCCACCACCGAGTTCGTGGTTCCGAGATCGATCCCGACCGGACGTCCCATCACTGTCCCCTTTGTGAGGAAATCTCCCGCACTCCAGCTCAGAACCTGAGTGGGCTCCTGTCAATGGGACACGTTCCCCGCCGCCGGGGTTCGATGCGGCTCTCCCCGGAGCTGGACGGCCCGCCGGGGCCGGTCGGTGACCAGTACGTCCACGCGCGGGTCGGTGAGGAAGGTACGCATCGCGGTGTCGTCGTTGACCGTCCACACCATGGTGAACAGGCGGTGGCGGGCGGCCTCGCGCAGCACGCCCGCGCGGGCGAGACGCTGGTGCACGGCGACCCCGTGGGCCCCGCAGGCGCGCAGGCGCCGCATGGGGAACAGTTCGCTCGCCCGGGTGCGGGCCAGCCGGGCGGCCCCCACCTCCTGGCGGTCGCGTCCCAGGGACAGGGCGGTGCGGACCTGGGGGAAGGCGCTGGTGATCTCGGCGATCGACCGGTCCTCCAGGGTGGTCGCGACGAACCCGTCGGGGCCGAGCAGGGCGATCGCCCGGTCGATCAGCTCGCGCTCGTGGCCGACCTCCTTCAGATCGAGGTGCCCGACGAGCCTCCCGGCGATCAGCGCCATGACCTCGTCCACGGCCGGCACCGGGAAACCGGCGCGTTCGCTGAGCTCGGCGTGGGCGATCCGCGCCAGCTCAGGACCGGTGCCGTTCACGCGGGGGTCGTGGTGGACGACGAAGACACCGTCCGCGGTCCGCCGGATGTCGAACTCGACGTACTCCGCGCCGGAGGCCACCGCGTCCTCGTAGGCCTCCCGGGTGGCCGGGCCGAAGCGTTCGGAGCCGCCGCGGTGGGCGGAGACGGCGGGGCGTCGCGGCATGGGTCACCTCCCGGACGAGGGGCGTGGAGGGGGCACGGGCGCCCGGACGTCGTCCGGGGCGGCCAGGAGCGAGCCGGAGCGCCTGCCGACCCGCCTGAGCAGCACATAGCCGATCAGGACCAGGACGACGAAGGGCAGCCAGGCCACCACGTAGGCCGCGCCGTATTCTCGCAGGTCGAGGATCGAGCGGCCCTTGTCCACGTTGGTGCCGTTGACCCCGAAGAACGCCAGCAGCAGCGTCGGCGGCAGCGCGATCAGCGTGGCAGCGGCGACGAGGCCGGAGATCGTACGGTCGCGGCGGTCGTCCCGCTCCGCGAGGGCGGCGTCCAGGGCCGCCGAGCGGGCGTTGATCACGGAGGTCAGTCGCTCGACCATGCGCGCGGAGTTGTCGAGGCTGTCGCGGACGCCGAGCGCGTCGCGCAGGGAGGACTGGAAGCCCTCCATGACCATCTCCGGGATCAGCAGGCTGTCGACGTAGGCCTCCACGCCGAAGGCGAGGTCGAGTTGGAGTTCGTTGACGCCGGCCGACAGCCGGGAGATGAGCGCGCGCACCTCGGACGGGGAGTCCGTCGGCGCCTGTTGGTTGGCGCGCATCATCCCGAACGCGGCCAGCCGGGTGCGCTGCAGGACGGCCAGGGCGGAGACCATGCCCAGCGCCACCAGGGCGAGGCCGTTCTCCACGTGTGGGGCCCAGCCCGCCTGGACGGAGACGCCCCGGCCGTGCGCGGAGACGGTCACGCCGTGGTTCCTCATGTGCGGCGGGACGATCACGCCGGCGTGGGGAACGCCGTTGCCGGGCAGTCTGCCGCGGTAGATCATCTCGCTGAGCGGGGCGGACAGCCGGGGGTCGTCGTGATCGCCCGCGTCGAGCAGGTCGCGCGCCAACCGGCCCCCGGGGAAGATGACTTGGTGGACGTTCTGCCCGAAGGCGAGCGGTTCTGGCAGCCCGAGTCGTTCGGTCAGCACCTCGAGCAGCGGCCGGCCCGCGAGGGTGAGCTCGGCGCGGTCGAAGCAGGTGGCCGCGAGCCACGGGGCGACCGCGTCGGACGGGGTCTCGTCGGCGAAGTCGCAGTCAATGAGCAGGGTCGCGTCACCGCGCGGGGTGGTGACGACCAGGACACGCGCCCCGGCCAGGTCGAGTCCGCGCGCGCCGCTCGGCAGCCCGAGCTCCTGCGGGGAGACCTGTTCGGTCAGGATCGGTACGGGCAACAGCGGTTCGCTGGAGCGCAGATGGGGCGTGAAGCGGCCGAAGTCGAAGCCGGCGACGAGGCGTCCGGGCGCTCCGGGTTCCGGTAAGACCCGGCCGGCCAGACTGAACAGCAGCAGGATGCGGGTGCGTTCGCGGACGGCGGAGTCGAGCACCCGGCCGTTGTCGGAGGTTCCCGGCAGCATTCCCATCCTTCCGACGCCTGTTCCGCCGTATCGGCGCAGGGCGTTATACCCCGCCCCTCGTCGCCGAACCGGCGGGCACGCGGACCGCCCCGGGAGGGCGGCCCGCGGTGGCGTGCGGTGGGTCGCGCCGGGTCAGGCGAGCTTGGCCGACAGGGTGATCGTCGTGCCGGTGAGGGCCTGGCTGACCGGGCAGTTCTTCTTGGCGTCCTCGGCGGCGGCGACGAACGCGTCGTTGTCGAGGCCGGGGACCGTGCCCTCCACGGTCAGGTGGATGCCGGTGATGCCCTCGCCCGGCTGGAAGGTGACGTCGGCGGACGTGACCAGCTTGGTGGGCGGGGTTCCGGCACCGGCGAGGCCGTGCGAGAGGGCCATGGAGAAGCAGCTGGAGTGGGCGGCGGCGATCAGCTCCTCGGGGCTGGTCTTGCCGTTCGCCTGCTCGGCGCGCGACGGCCACGACACCGGCTGCTGGCCGATGCCGGAGGAGTCGAAGGTGACGACGCCGTTGCCCTCGAGCAGGTTGCCTTCCCAGACGGTGTGTGCGGAGCGCGTGGTTGCCACGGTTCTTCCTTTCACGTGGGTTTCCCGTCGGACGGGTTTCCGTGCCCCATCCGATCACATTCCCGCTCACCGCACAGGGAAGACCGGCCCCTGCGGAGTGAACGGCAGGCGACGGCCCTGCGGAATCAGGTAGGCGTGCTCGCGCCGCACCCGTACGACGTCGCACCAGCCGTCCGTGATGATCAGGACGGGTGCGCCGGGCGGGAAGTCGTCCGCCCGGCGCAGCAGGTCGATGCCGGGCTGCAGGGCCGTGCCGCCGCGGCCGTGCACCCGTACCCGGCCGGCGATCTCCGTGACCGGCACATACCCGGCGTCGTACGGGGCGGCGTCGCAGAAGACGACCCGGGCGGCCGGTACGTCGCGGGCCTCGGCGTAGGAGGCGATGGCGCCCAGGGCCTTGCCCAGGAGGGTGCGGTCCATGGAGCCGGAGGTGTCGAGGACGACGCCGAAGGTGCAGCGGGCGATCTCCTCGGGCGGGAAGAAGCGGCCCGCGCGGGGGATGTCGGGGGTGGCGGACTGGCGGCGGGAGGGCCGTGCGTATGACCGTGCGGGCTCGGGGCGGGGCACGAACTCGTCGAACCAGCGGGCGAGGCGGGCGTCCCAGGGCAGCGGAGGGTGGCTGAGGGCCCGGATCTCCTCGACGAGGCCTCCCGGGAGGTGGCCGCGCTCCTGCCGTTCGTGCAGGTCCATGCCGTGGGCGAGGCCGCGGCGGTAGAACTCGTCGAGGTCCACGTAGTCGCGGGGGCTGCCGAGCGGGCCGCCGAGGATGTCGCCCGCGCCCTTGCCGCGCAGGGTGCCCAGGCGGCGCATGCGACGCAGGTCGCCGACGAGACGGTCGTAGACCTCCTCCGCGGAGAGGTCCTTGAGCTCGGTGTCGTACAGGAGTCCCTCGGGCATGGTCCCGACCTGCATCTGGCGTAGCCAGCCGTTGATGACGTAGTCGCAGGCGATGTTGAACAGGTACGGGTCGCGGGGGCCGCAGCGGTCGCCGTGGCGCAGGGCGGCGTGCAGCATCTCGTGGGCGAGGATGAAGCGCCATTCCTCGTCGTCGAACTGCCGGAGCGGGTTGACGTAGATCTCGCCGGCCTCCGCGTCGACGGCGGCGACGGCGATGCGGTGGGCGCGGGCGATTTCGGCGTCCGCGACCAGACTGATGCCGGCCGCGATGCCGCCGAGCAGGGGGTAGGAGGAGATGAACCAGCTCAGGGCCTTCTCCCAGGGGCGCCGGGTGGGTGCCTCGCCGTCCAGGGAGTCGCGGCGGCCGCCCGCCATGTCCATCGCCGCGGACACGGTCCGGGTGAGGGCCGTGGCGAAGGCGAGCTGCTGGTCGGGGGGCTGCCCGCGCCAGCGCTCCCACTGTACGAGCAGCTGGTCGGGCTCGTGGCCCGCCGTGCCGCAGTGCTCGTAGGCGGGCGGGAGGCCCTGTCGGCGCCAGCGGGCCGCGAGCTGCTCCTCGTCCCCGGCGGGGTAGGAACCGGGGAGGTCCTCGGGGGGCCTGCCGACGGGGAAGCCGAGCAGGAAGCGGTTGACGACCACGCAGCGGGCTGCGATGTCGTACCGGTCGGGCTGCACCCGTCTGCCCTGCGCGGCCGGTACGTGCCCGAAGCCGAGGTGGAGGACGGCGTGGGCGAGCGACCAGGCCCAGTGGGCGGGTTCGGCGAGGCGGGCGCGGTGGGCGTGCAGCACACCGTCGGAGTCGACGAGGACGAGCCCGTGCCGGGGCGCCCAGGTGCAGTCGTCGTGGCGGCACAGTGTGAAGTCGACGGCGGCGAGGGCCGGGTTGAGCCGCATCAGCCGCATGCCCTCGTCGAACGCCTCGTCCGCTGCCTCCCGCTTCTTCTTGTCGGGGTTCCGGCTCATCGCCGGGCTTCCACGAGCCGCGGCATGTCCCGCGCGGCCTCCACCAGGAACCAGGCGGGCAGTACGGGGTTGCCGTCGGCGTCGGAGGCGATGACCGTCTGGGCCACCTCGACGGAGATCTCGGCGAGCTGCACCAGCAGGGACTTGGCACGATGCGCGGTCTGCCGTCCGTTCGCCGACATGTGCTTCTTGTCGGCGGGCAGTTCCTTGACGAGCCGGCCGCGGAAGGACTCGGCCAGGTAGTAGAGCAGGTCCCGGTCCTCGACGCGGTGCGGCCAGCGGGCGTCGCCCCGGATCACGGCCTCGATGCCGTACCGGCTGCGCACGATCTTGACGTAGCCGCAGAAGGCGGTCGCGTGCGTGGGCGTCAGGGTGCCGTGCGCGAGGACCTTCAGGGTCTGCTCGTCGAGGTCGGGGCCGAAGGAGTGCAGGGCGTCGGAGAGCATGTGCCAGGAGCGGGGCGTGGAGAAGGGCTCCTCGGTCTTGGGCGGCTTGGACCACAGGTGGTCGGGCCGGTCGGTGAGGTGGTCGACGATCCAGGGATGGATGCCATGGTCCGCGGCCCAGGCCAGCCAGTCCTTGGCGGAGGCCTCCAGGTGGACGTGGGTGAGGCGATTGACCAGGGCGGAGGCGATCGGGCGGGCGAGGGCGTTGTCGGTGGCCCGGTTGCCCGCGCCGATGACGATGGAGCCCTTGGGCAGCTCGTAGGTGCCGATACGGCGGTCCAGGATCAGCGAGTAGAACGCCTTCTGCACGTCCGGCGTGGCCGCGTTGAGCTCGTCCAGGAACAGGCAGTACGGCTCGTCGCGCGCGATCGCCTCCGGCGGGCAGAACACCGACCGTCCGTCACGGATCTGCGGGACACCCATCAGGTCCTCGGGCGCGAGCTGGGTACCGAGCAGGCTCACGCACTCCAGGCCCAACGACTCGGCGAACGCCCGCACCAGGGAGGACTTGCCGATGCCGGGGGCGCCCCAGACGAACACCGGCCGTACGGTGGCGAGGCCGAGCAGCAGGTCGGGTATGCGGGAGGGCGTGACGGTGACGGCTGCCTGCACGTGTCCCCCCTTTGCGTCTGAACCGGCGCCGCGCTCGCGGACGTGGTTGCTCGCCGTCGAGCTTCTCAATCGATGGTCGCGGTCGTCACTCGATTTTCTTGCGGCTCCGCCGGCGACGGCTGTGCTCAGGCCGCCCGGCGGTCCTCGCGGGCGTTCAGCAGCGGCTCCGATCCGTTGGACTCCTCCAGCCAGCGGCGCAGGACCTGGTGGACCTGCTGCGCGCCGACGAGGGGCTCGCCGTCCGCGTCGGGGGCCGACAGGGCGAGCGGGGACAGCAGGAACGGTCTGGCCTGGGCGCCGCCGAGGCCGCCGTGGGAGCCGATCTGCTCCTCGAAGGCGAGGACCTCGCCGTCGGCCGGGTCGTGGAAGGAGTTGACCATGATGTCGGCGGCGTGCGGGAAGGAGTGGGTGCGGCGGACGGCGTCGGCGGCTCCGGGGCCGAAGTCGGCGAGCGGACCGGGGTGTTCGTCGGTGAGTTCGTGCAGCGGTATCTCGGCGCCGCGCGCGCCGAGCACGATCCCGCCGTGTTCCTCGCTGCGCACGAGCAGGAAACCGATGCCGGGGTGGTTGGCGAGCGTGGGCAGCAGGGCGGGGTGGCGGGCGTCGATCTCCTCCTTGGTCATCCGGTGCGGCACGTCCGGGAAGGAGACCAGGCCGAGGTTGCCCGAGGCCAGGACGACCGGCTCGCAGTCGCGGCTCGCCGGATGCTGGTGGGCGCGGCCCTCCTCGACGGGCCGGTGCAGCGCCGCGCGTACGGCGGCGCGGGCCTCGGCGCCGCTGCGGGTGCGCTCGGCCTTGCGGGGCACGGGCAGGCCGCAGCCGGCCCGCACCAGGTCGCCGAGGGTGAGGCCGTAGCGGGCGCGGAAGGTCTCGCCGGGGCTTTGCCCGTGGTCGGACAGGACGACGATGCGGTATCTGCGGGGGGCGTGCTCGGTGACCTTCTCGATGAGCGCGAGGGACCGGTCGAGGCGTTCGAGGACCTTCTCGGCGTCCCGGCTGTGCGGTCCGGAGTGGTGGGCGACCTCGTCGTAGGCGACGAGGTCGGCGTAGACGGCGGTGCGTCCGGCGAGCAGGTCACCCATGACGGCGGCGACGACGACGTCGCGTTCGACGACAGTCGCGAAGGCGCGGACGAAGGGGTAGAGGCCGCCGCGTCCGACGCGCGGGCGCTGTCTGCGCAGGCGGGCCCGGACGGACTGGCTCATCTCGCGGCAGACCTCGGCGATGAAGGACAGGGCGGTGCGCACGGCGTTGGCCGGGTCGCTGAAGTAGGCGAAGTAGCCCGCCCTGGAGCGGTGCTCCCGGCTGCGCCTGCGACCGGCTATGGACAGCACGAGGGCCTGTTCGCCGGCGCCGCCGCTGAAGAGGTTGCCGCGGCTGGCGCCGTCGACGGCGAGGAGTCCGTCGTCGCCGGTGCGTTCGACGGCTCGGCGCTGCAGTTCGGCGGCGCTGGTCGGGCGGTTGCTGACCATCACCTCTCCGGTGTCCTTCTCGTACCAGCGGAAGGCGGGGATGTCGTGATTGCTGCCGTGCAGTATGCCGAGCTGGCTGGCGCCGGTCTGGCTGGACCAGTCGGTGCGCCACACGGTGAGCCGGTGTGTGGGGACGGGCGCGGTGCCGTCGCCGAGCCAGCGGGCCACGGTGGGCATGAGTCCCCCCCGGACCGCGTCGAGGAGGACGTCGTGGCCGACGCCGTCGAGTTGCACGAAGACGGTGCCGGGGCAGGTGGGGCAGGGCGGCCCGCCTCTGCGGCGGCGGTCGGCGAGGCGGTAGAGCCGGCGACGGTAGGCGTCGTCGTCACGGACGGCCAGCGCGGCGCCGGTCGCGGAGGCCACGGCGGACATCACGGCGGCGACGATGACGGCGGTCTCGGGGGCGGCCTCGCTGTCGCCGGAGGGGTTGAGTCTCAGCGCGAGCAGGAGCAGCGAGCCGTTGAGGAAGAAGACCAGCGCTCCGAGGACGAGGGCCGGGACGAGCAGAAGGAGCCGTACGAGGAGGGGCCAGACCAGGGCGGACAGCAGGCCGAAGACACCGGCGCCGATGCCCGCGGTGACGGCGAGTTCGGTGGCGCTGTCGTCGGAGGCGGACTGGAGCTGGAAGTCGGGCAGGATGCCCGCGAGCACGAGCATCGTGACCGTGGAGACCGCCCACACGGCGATGCTCCGCCCCACCTGACTGACGGCCCGCCGCCAACGCCCCTCACGCACGCCCAGCACACCTCACGTCCCCGGCCCCGCCGCCCGCGGGGGCTCGGTGTCCACCCTGTCACATGCCCTCGAAGGGGTGGGTGGGCGTTCGGCGCCAGGGTCTTTCGTTTGGATCAGGCCGGACCCCGCGAGCCCGGCATGATCCGAACGAGAGGCCCTAACGCCCGTCGTACCCGGCTGTCGGCATCGACAGCCTGCGGTGCACCCGGGCCTTCATCTGTGCGTCGTACGACGGTTCCGCGCGGCCCACGGTCTCGACGCGCACCCCGCGCCGGGCGCACTCGGCGGTGAACTCCTCCACGGAGGCCAGGGCGCTCTCCAGGACGCGGCGGCTGGGCGCGACGAAGAGGTCGACGCCCGGCCGGATGCCGTCCCACAGCACGCAGTGGTCGGGGCGCAGCCCGCGCACCAGCAGTTCCCGGCTGACGACGTAGCCCCGCTCGGCGGCCCAACGGGCGCACATCGCGTGCTGGCTGCGGGAGTCCACCAGGAAGGGGTCGTCGTCCAGCTCCTCCAGCGGCGTCAGACTCGCGATCGCCGTGACGCGAACCGATCCCATGGCGTCCCCCTCACCTCCGGGTTTCGCCGCCGACCCTACTCCTGCCCGTAGGCTTCGGGGGAGTCGCGCGAAGGAGGCAAAGAGGTGCCTGTGGAGGTCACGTGGTGGGGACACGCCACCTGCACCGTGCAGGATTCGAACGTACGAGTGCTCACCGACCCTCTGTTCGTACGTCGGCTGGCCCACCTGCGGCGCCGCCGGGGCGCGCTGCCCCCGCCCCAGGCCTGGAACGCGGACGTGGCGCTCGTCTCCCACCTGCACGCCGACCACCTCCATGTGCCCTCCCTCGCGCGCCTTGCGCCGGGTACGCGCCTCCTCGTGCCCCGGGGCGCACCGCGCGCCGTGCCGGGCCTGCGTCGACTCACGCGGCTGCACGTCACCGAGGTGGCTCCCGGGGACGTGACCCGGGTCGGCGATCTGGCCGTACGGGCCGTGCCCGCCCTGCACGACGGGCGGCGACTGCCCGTCGGCCCGCACCGCTCCCCCGCCCTCGGGTACGTCATCGAGGGCGAGGCGCGGACGTACTTCGCCGGGGACACGGGTCTGTTCGACGACATGGCCGAGGCGGTCGGGCCTGTCGACGCGGCGCTGCTGCCGGTGGGCGGCTGGGGGCCGTACCTCGGCGAGGGGCATCTCGACGCGGGGCGCGCCGCACAGGCGCTGGCCCGGCTGGCGCCGCGCAGTGCGGTGCCGGTGCACTACGGCACGTACTGGCCGATCGGGATGGACGCCGTGCGCCCCCACGAGTTCCACGCGCCGGGCGAGGAATTCGTGCGCCTGGCGGCACAGCGCGCGCCGCGGGTCGAGGTGCACCGGCTCGGGCACGGGGAGAGCATACGGCTGGGGGTCGCGCGGTGACCTGGCTGGTCGCCGCCGTCCCGGCGGTCGTGCCGACGGAGTCGACCCAGCAGGCGTTCGGCTATCCGACGCTGTTCCTGCTGGTCCTGGCCGGGGCGCTGGTGCCGGTGGTGCCGACGGGGGCGCTGGTGAGTTCGGCGGCCGTGGTCGCCTTCCACCAGACGGCGCCGTTCTCGCTGCTGCTGGTGTTCCTGACGGCGTCTCTGGCCGCGTTCCTCGGGGACGCGGCGCTGTACTGGCTGGGGCGGCGCGGGATGGGTTCGAAGAACGGCTCGCGTTGGCTGGAGGCGATCCGGTCCCGGGCGCCCGAGGACCGGCTGACGCAGGCCCAGGAGAAGCTGGCCGGTCACGGGGTGGCGGTCCTGGTGCTGTCCCGGCTGGTGCCGGCGGGCCGCATCCCGGTGATGCTGGCCTGCCTGATGGCGAAGTGGCCGCTGCGCCGCTTCGCCCGCGGCAACCTGCCGGCGTGCCTGGCCTGGGCCGTGACGTACCAGCTGATCGGCATCCTCGGCGGCTCGCTGTTCAGCGAGCCGTGGGAGGGTGTGCTGGCCGCGATCGCGCTGACGCTCCTCATCAGTGCGATCCCGGGCGTGTGGCGGCGGGTTCGGGGGACGCGGGCCGCCTGAGGGCCGATTTGGTGCGCGTGCGCCGTGCGTCTATACTCGATCTTGAGCGCACCACAGAACTCCTGTGAAAGCGCCTCGCGTTGGTGGTCCAAGGAAAGACGCCCCGCTTCCTGCGGGGAGATGCAGGTGCAAGGCCTGCCCAGCGCTCCAGAAGGCCCCGCCCCGGTTGTCCGGGGCGGGCCTCTTGCGTGCGTGCCCGCAGTGGCGGCCAGGGCCTGTCCGGCGGATCAGGTCAAAGGAAAGCCGCGGTGCCTCGTCGGCGCAGGTGAGCGGGGTCTGGCGCGTGCAGCTGCAAGGCGGAGGAGGGCGTCGACGCGAGGGGCCCCTCCCCCGCGAGCGAAGCCGAGCGTGGCGGAGGGCGTGGCAGACCCCGCGTCTCCGGCATGATCCGCCGGAGAGGCTCTAGTCCAGGACACGGGAGCCTCCCACCGGCAGGTCCCAGAGGTTCTCGCGGGCGAGTCCCGCCTTTTCCCAGGCCGCTCGGACGCGGGTGAGGGGTTCGAGGACGGGTTCGGCGGACAGGACGAAGGTGCCCCAGTGCATGGGGGCCATGCGGCGGGCGCCGAGGTCCTGGGCGGCGCGGACGGCCTCCTCCGGGTCGCAGTGCACGTCGCTGAGCCACCAGCGGGGGTCGTAGGCCCCGATGGGGAGCAGGGCGAGGTCGATGCCGGGGTAGCGGCTGCCGATGCGGGAGAACCAGTGGCCGTAGCCCGTGTCGCCCGCGAAGTGGACGCGGTGGCCGTCGGGGGCGGTGAGCACCCAGCCGCCCCACAGGGTGCGACAGGTGTCGGTCAGGGTCCGCTTGGACCAGTGGTGGGCGGGGACGAAGTCGAAGCGGACGCCGTCCAGTTCGGCCGCCTCCCACCAGTCCAGTTCCGTGACCCGGGTGAACCGGCGCCGACGGAACCAGCGGCCGAGGCCGGCCGGGACGAACACCGGGGTGTCGCACGGGAGTCGGCGCAGTGTGGGGGCGTCCAGGTGGTCGTAGTGGTTGTGGCTGATGACGACCGCGTCGACCGGTGGCAGCGCGTCCCAGGGGACGCCGACGGGGGTGATGCGGGCCGGGGTGCCGAGGATGCGACGGGACCAGACCGGATCGGTCAGGACGGTCAGACCGCCGATCTGCACCACCCAACTGGCGTGTCCCGCCCAGCTGACGGCAAGGGTGTCCGCGTCGACACGCGGCACCGGGGCGGGTGCGACGGGCAGCCGCGGGATGTCGGCGAGGCCCTCCTTCCCGGGCCGGACGGCGCCCTCGCGGGCGAAGCGGGCGAGGGCCTTGAGGCCGGGCAGCGGGGCGGTCAGCCGGTCGTGGAACGACCGCGGCCACACTCGGCGTTCACCGAGCGCTCTGGGGGCGGCGAGGGGCGGGGCGGCGGGCTCGAAGGGTGACGTGGCCGGGCGGGGGTCGGCGCCGTGGGGGCTCGGGCCCGTGGTGGTCGGGCTCGTGGTGGTCGGGCTCGTGGTGGTCGACTCGGACTGCTGCGTCATCGAGGAGGCTCCCGTCGCTGAGCGTCGTCGCGGAGATCGTCGAAGACCGACCTCAAGGTGATCAACCCGCGTTGCACGTGTGGCAGTTCCAACGGTGAGGGTGAAGTGAGGCATTCCGTGCGCTCCTCGGGCGTGGCGCCCAGCAGCGGGCCGGTGGACAGCCGTACGCGCAACGCCTCGAGGTCGTCGCCGAAACGGTGGCCGCCCGGGGCCGGCATGCCGAGCCGGGCGGTGAGGAAGTCCTCCAGGTCCTGCGCGTCGTCCACGCCCTGCGCGGAGAGCGCTGAGCGCAGCGGGCCGAGGTCGACGTAGAGGTGGCGCCCGGCCTGCGGGGGCAGGGACAGGGCCCCGGTCGCGACGACGGCGTGGTGCGCGGCGACGGCCACGCGCGCGTGCAGGCGTACGCCGACGGCCACGCGCGCGGTGACGGGTTCGGGCTCGCCGAGGACGTGTGCGGCCGCCACGGCCACCGGGGCGGCGACGCGGGCGCCGAGCGCGGTGAGCACGTCGAGCACGCGCGCGTGGAGGTCGTCACCGAGGGGTCCGGAGGGGAAGCGGGCGACTGCGGCGGGCCAGCCGGAGGGGAGCAGCGCGCCGGCCAGGTCGGTGACGACGGTGACCCGGTCGGGCAGCATCTCGGCGGGGCTGAGCAGGACGGTGTCGTGCGGGACGTGCACGGTGTCGCGCCAGGTCTCGTCGCTGACCATGTGCAGGCCCTCCCCCGCAGCGGCCTCCACGGCCTCGTGCAGCACCTCGGGGGGCGCCACGGTGGCCGTGGGATCGTCGGCGACGGACAGCACGAGCAGCCGCGGGTCGCCCCCTTCGTCACGCACACGGCGCACGGTCTCCAGCAGGGCGTACGGATCGGGGACGCCACCGCACTCCGCGGGTGTCGGCACGTGGAAGACGGGTCTGCCCAGCAGGCGCGCGTACGGCGCCCACCAAGCGGCGCAGGGGCGGGGCACCAGGACGTCGCCGCCGAGCGCGGCGGTCAGCGCGACGAGCAGGGCGGGGGCGCCGGGGGCGGCCGCGGCGCGGTCGGGGCCGCAGGTCAGGCCGCGGCGTTCCCAGTAGCCGCACGCGGCCTCCCGCAGGGCGCGCCCGCCGCCGACGGGCTCGCTCTCGGGCCGGGCGGCGCCCGCGGCGAGGACCGCGGCGAGTTCGGGCAGGACCGGCAGTCCGTCCTCGGCGAGCGGTGGGCCGTAGCGGACGGGTCCGTGCCCCTCCGGGTCCGTCCGCCGCATGGGTGCCTCCGCGCAGTCTGCTGGTGCCCGTGCCGTCGGCGTCGGGCGTGTGCTCTTGTGCCGCCTCTCCTGAGCCGCCGGTCGCCTGCTGGTGCGTATGTCGCCGACGTGCCCTCGGCGTCCGAGTACCCAGGGTGCCCCCGCTCCATGGCCGCCCGCGCGGGTTGCGCTGATCACAGCGGCCGGAGCTGGTCGCCTGCCGCGCCGGTTACGGGTCAGCGGCCCGCGGGATCCCGGTGGCGCACCCGGTGCGCGGCGGCACCGACCGCGCCGGCGATCAGCAGCCCACCGAGGACCAGCACGGGCATGGAGGCACCGAAGGAGCCCCCTTCCCCGGCCCGCACGCCGCGCTGGATGGCGGCGGCGGCGCAGTCGCGGGGGGCCTTGGGGCCGTAGGACTGGGAGCCGTGGGGCTGGGTGGCGTGGGACTGGGGGCAGGGTTTGGCGGTGGGCGTGGCGCAGTCGTGGGTGGTGGGCTCGGTGCCGTGGGGTGGCGGGCAGGGCTTGGAGGTGGGGGTGAGGCATTGGAGGGCCGTGCCGGTCGTGTCGGTCGCTTCGGTGCCGTATTGCTCGGCGCAGGGCTTGACGGGGTCGGAGGCGGGGCCGGTGGCCCCCCGGGACACGTCCAGCGTCGCGCTCCAGGGCTGGCCCTGCCCGCCGGGCGGCGCCGGGCAGGTGCCGTCGACAGTCCACGGGGAGTCGCCCTCGGCGCGCTCGTCGTCCTCCTCACCCTCCTCACCCTCCTCGGTGGGGGCGATGCGGCCGGTGCCGGTGTAGGCGGGCCCGGACAGCTCGTCGTCGTCACCCGGGACGTGCTGCAGCTCGATCGTGCCCCCGTCGAAGGCCCCCGAAGTGGCCTCCAGCTTTTCGGGAGCGGGGCCGCCCAGGGGGTCGCACGAGATCGAGACGCTGACGTCGCCGCCGGCGGAGACGGTGCTCGGGCTGACCTCCACGTCCGGGTCAGCGGACACGACCGGCGCGGCGGTCACCAGGGCCCCCACCACCAGGGCGGCGACGGACAGGGCGCGGGAGGTGCGGCGCATGAGACGAACTCCTTCAACCAACCTTCACAGGACCCGAGCTTCGCGCCCCACAGCCATCACAGCCCGCCCACCCCGACCCCGCGCGCGGCCGGACACCATTCGCGGGACGGGGGCGGCCGAGCGGGTGAGATTCGGGGAGCACGGCGGGTGAGCCGTCAGGGCCGGCGGCGTGCGCTGGGTGGGGGTGCGAATCCCGAGCGGCGCGCCCCAGGAGCGTCGTCCCGGGCGACCCGGCGCCCCGCGGGGCGCCGGGCGGGTGCCGAGCGAGAGGGGTCGGCCGACGCGGACCGTGTGATCGGCACCGCCTTCCGCGTCCCGCGCCGGTCCGCCGGGGCACCCGTGATCGCTGGGCAGATTGGGCATGACGGGCCCGGTAGGCGCCGTGGCTGCGGCCAACCCGGTGCGCGCCCTGGCCACGGCCAACCCGGTGGGCGCCCTGGCCACGGCCAACCCGGTGGGCACCGTGGGCGCGCGCGTCCGCCAGGGCCCGGTGATCGCTGAGCGGAGCGGGCGTGGCGGGCCCGGTAGGCGCCCTGGCCGCGGCCAACCCGGTACGCGCCCTATCCACGGCCAAACCGGTGCGCGCCGTGGGGACCGCGAGGGTGGGAAGCGCCGTGGCCGCGGCGAGTGCGGCAGGCCCGCCGGGCTCATGGGGCCGCGGGAAGCGCCGTGGACGCGGCGAGGCGGCAGGGACGCTGGGCTCATGGGGCGCCGTAGGTATGGCCGGATGCGCAGCGGAACGGGCGCCGCCCTGCTGGGTCGGCGCAGCGGACGTCTCTGGCGAGTGAGCGAGGGCAGCGCCGGGCGGGCCCGCCAGGCGCCGAGCACGAGGCGAACGTATACCGGACGAGGCGTGGCCGGGCCGGACATCCGGGGTCGACCGACCTCGACGGGCCGGACCACGAACCGACCGCCCCGACCCGGCTCAGCTCAGCTCACCGACCGCCCGGGCCGATCTCAAAGCCGCCGGTTTCCAGCAGGGATCTGGCGATGTAGTTGGTGAGGTTGCGGAATCCGAGTGCGGAGCCGCGGAGGTGTTCGAGCCGTCCGTTGACGGCCTCGGTCGGTCCGTCGGACGTGCTCGGGCGTTCGAAGGAGGCCGGCACGTCGGTGGCTCGCTTCGTCGGTGTCCGGCCGAGCGAGATGATCTCGCTCAACGCGCTCGGGACGCCCTGGCTGACCGACTCGATCAAGTTCACCATCAGCTCTCGGCCCTTGCTCCGATCGGGTTCGCGGTAGGCGGCGATCGTCCGCTGGTAGACCCCCCACGTGGCTTCGACCTCAACGTGAGCGTCGCTGGCAAACAGCGCGGCCAGTCGGTCCTTCTGCTTGTCGGTGAGTAGGTCAGTGCCGGTGTGGAGGGTTCGCCGCGCGGTATGGAGCGGGTCGCTCTTGGGTCCGCGGTGCCCGTGGATGGCCAGGTGGACACGTCGGCGGCATCGGTCGAGTGCGTCGCCGGCCTTCGAGGCCTGCGCCGCCTCCGCCTCCTGGCGCTCCTTCTCCTGGCGCTCCTGCTCCTGGCGCTCGCGTTCGGCCTGTTCCGCCTGCCGCTCCGCTTCGAGCGCCCGGGCCTTGCAGTCGTCGCACAGGTGCGGGTGGCCGTCCCCGCGGCCCCAGTCGACCGCGGTGCCGGCCTTCCAGCGGTCGGCGGTGAACTCGGTCCCGCAGTCCGCGCGCGCCCGACGCTGAGCCTCGCGTTCGGCTGCTTACTGCTCGTGGCGGCGCCGCGCCTCTTCGGCGCGGCGTGCGAGGGCGGCACCGCGGCGGGGGTTGCCGATCACGTCCCAGAGGTTCTGGCGGTCCTCGCGGCCGAAGCGCCGGAACGCGGGCCCGGCCGGGCCGTGCTCCCCCAGCAGGTCCAGCGTGGTCGCCACGATCGGCATCTTCCCGTTGTAGATGCGGGAGCCGCCTTCGGCCCACTGGCCCTGCCCGTGGCTCGCGGGTGAGTTCGGCGACCCGCTCCATCTGGCTCAGTGCGGGCCGCTTGCCGACCTGGTGGAAGACGAGCAGGACCGGCGGGTGGGTCGCGTCGCCCCACTGCGGATCGGGCGCGGACCAGCGGGTGCGCCACATCGCTGGGTCACCCCGGCGGTCAGTCCGGCGGCGCGGCAGGCTCGCTTCCGGCGCCAGAGCGGTGCGCGAGAGGCGCGTCCCGAGGCTGGACCGTCCTCATCCCGGGCAGGCTCGCCTTGCGCACCGCCCTGCCGACGACCCATGACGACGGCACCGGGCCGTGATGCCGCGAGTCCGTGCTCAGGGACTGGTTGTCGCCCAGGACGACCAGGTGACCGGCAGGCACCGGTGCGCCCGGCTCCCTGCCCGGCACGTCCGCGGGCAGGGCATCGCCCGGCAGGGCCGCGATCCGTTTGATCGTCAGCCGGCCCAGCATCGTGTGGCCCTCGGGTGCCTGACCGGTCGGCGGCATGTTCACGATCACCACATCGCCACGGCGCAGTCGCGTCGCCGCCACGCGCCGGCCCACCACCCAGTCGCCCGGCAGATACGCCGGACTCATGCTCCGGCCGTGCACCAGCACCAGAACGACGGCCCGGCGGACCCAGGCCAGCGTCGCCCGAGCGGCGGCAAGGAACACCGCGGTCACCGCCACGGCAGCGAGGAGCCAGGTCACCTTCTCGCCTCCACGGGCTGTCCCGGAACGTTCTCCACCGACCCAGCAGTCCCGTACTGGTAGCCCTCGGCCTGCGCCGCGAACATCCCCGCGTACAGCCCTCCGTGCGCGATCAGCTCGTCGTGCGTCCCCTGCTCGGCCACCTCGCCGCCGTCGACGACCAGCAGCTCGTCCGCCTCCCGTACCGATCCCAGCCGGTGCGAGATCAGCACGCTCGTGCGACTTCCGCGGTACTCACGCAACTGGCGATGGATCCTGGCCTCGGTCTCGGCGTCCAGGCCGGAGCTGGGTTCGTCCAGGATCAGCAGATCCTGGCGCCCGCGTAGATACGCCCGCGCGATGGCCAGCCGCTGCCACTGCCCGCCCGACAGCGTCACGCCACGGTCGCTGTCACCGTCCTCCTCGTCGCCCTGGAAGAAGATCCGGGACAGCAAGGTGTCGTATCCGCGCGGCAGTTCCCGGACGAAGGCGTCCGCGCCCGACCGCTGCGCCGCCTTTGTCACCCGCTCGGGCGACGCGTTCGGCAGATCGCCCAGCGCGATGTTCTCGTAGGCGCTCAGGTCGTACGTCATGTAGTCCTGGAACACCGCGCCGATCCGGCGCCGCAGCTCCGCCGGGTCCAGTTCCCGCAGGTCCACGCCGTCCCACAGGACCGCACCCTGCTCGGGGTCGTACATGCGGCAGAGCAGCTTCACGATCGTGCTCTTGCCCGCGCCGTTGCGTCCCACCAGTCCGAGGGAACGGCCGTGGCCGACACGGAAACTGACGCCCCGCAGCGCCCACGGATGTGCGGGTGAGTAACGGAACCACACATCCCGGAACTCGATGCCCGAGGACAGCGCGGGAACCGGCGACGGCTTCTCCGGCACCGGAAGATCCGGTTCACCGTGGACGATGGACAAGTAATGCCGGAACATGAGCAGTTGCTGATGGGACTTGGCGATGTCCCGCATGAGCCCGGAGCCCGCGGACTGGACTCCGGCCACGGACGCGATCATCAGCGACACGTCGCCCAGGGAGATCCGCCCGCTCAGCGCCGCGAGCACCGCCCAGATCACAGCCGCGCCCGCGCTGCTCGCGGTGACGAGACCTGCCAGTGTCTGAGCCGCCAGCTCCTGCCGGTCGAGCCTCGCCCTGACGGAGTTGGCCTTGACCTTCTCCCGTGTCATCCGCGCAGAGAGCTGTCCGCCGATGTCGAACAGCCGTATTTCTTTGACTGCCTGAAGGTTCGTCAGCAATTCCCGGTAGAAGATCTCGCGTCGTTCCGTCGGGCCGATCTGCCAGTAGGCGTTCACCCTGCGCTTCGCTAGCCACATCTCCGACGCCAGCACCGGCACGACGGACACGACGACGACCGCCGGCAGCCACCAGGCGAGCAGGAGCAGTGAGCCCAGGAATCCGCCGGCGATGGCCACCGCGCGCACCACGGACAGCACCGTGGCCACCAATACGCCGGGAGTGGTGCCGCCGTGCTGCTGCGCGAGCCGGAGGCGGTCCACGAACGCCGGGTCCTCGAACCGGGCCAGTCCCACGAGCCGGCCGGTCGCCTCGTAGAGCTGCTGCTGCGCCAGCAGGCCCACGGCACGCTCGAACTCCTTGTTGGCGTACATGAGCACCTGTGGCAGGCAGCCGGTGAACAGTCCCGCGGCCGCCAGGCCCACTGCCAGGAGGACGACATGGCCGCGTTGCGCGTCGCCTCCGTGGGTGAGGAGATCGAGAAGCGACTTGGTCAGCCAGGCGGCAGCCACGGGGGTCACGGCGCTCGCGAGGGTGAGCAGCGCGAGGACGCAGGTTCCCCCGCGCGAGGCACGCCAGGTCAGCCTCAGGGCCTTGAGGATCGCCTGCGTCGTCGTCACGCGTCCACCAAGGACGACACGTTCCCGATCAGTGAACCCGCCGCCCGGACCACCTTGTCCGGGCCGATCACCGCGAGCGCCGGGTACACCCGTGCGGCCAGGGCCAGGGACACCGGGCCGTCCAGTTCCTCGATCACCACGGTGGCCACGGGCTCGGCGAGCGCACGCTTCGCCTCGACCTGCTCGGGCGTCCCCACCAGCAGGGCGAGTGCCCGCTCGCGGGAGGTTCCGCGCGCACGTACGAACGAGACGAACTCCGGCAGCCGCTCGTCGCACTTGCCGCAGCCGTGCGCGAAGATGCCGACCACCGTGTGCCCGTCCGTCAGGAAGTCGTCGGACAGGTGTTCGCCCTCGGTGGTGACGGTGGTGAAAGGACCCACCTGCTCGCCCACCGCCAACATCACGTCGGGGGTGCCGGGGGTCAGATCCAGTCCGCTGTACGCGGTCCGTTCCTCGATCTCGCGCAGCCGCCTCAGGACCCCCACGGTGAGCACGATGTTCAACACACAGAGTGCCCCGAACAAGGCGGTCAGTGCGATGACGTACGGCATGGTTCTTACCCTTCTTGCCCAAGCGGCCGGAACAGCCGGGAGATGTCGTCGGTGAGCAGCGTCACGCCGGCGGCCGCGGCGCCGAACACGAGCGAGGTGGTCACGCCCGCGATTCCACCGGTGTCCCCGCCCGCCGTCAGCGCGCAGAGCACGCCGGTCAGCGAACCGGCCAGCAGGAACGCGTTCCTGACCAGATGCGCGGGGCCCACGGGGGCCGAGGAGGCCGTGCCGAAGCAGCGGCATGCCACCTGCTCGCCGCGCCGCACGGTCGCACCGATCGCCACGGAGAAGGCACTCAGCAGTCCGGTGGCGAGGACGAATCCGGCCAGGGACGTCATCGGCAACGCGAGCAGGATGGCGATCACCGCCTCTGTGGCGATCACCGCCACCGCTGTGGGCCCGGTGGGAAGGCGAGGAGCCAACGCCCGTACCGAGTCGGTAAATCCGCGAAATGCCTGTCGGCCTTTGAGCTTGCCCGCCACGGAGAGCACGAACACGAGGGCGATGAAGGCACGGCAGGAGATGAGAACATGGGCCATGGAGGGTTCACCTCTGGATGACGGCGTCGCGCCCCGCTATCACCGGGGCGCGACGCTTCGTTCATGTCACGTCACTGTGCCGACGTTCGGGCACGGCTCAGCAGTTGTCGGAGTCCATGCAGCCTGTCTGCGACCAGTAGGACGAGCCGTCGCTGCACTTCCAGTAGAGGTCTTCCTTCCACCACCAGAAGGAGCAGTGCGGGTTGCAGAACCTCTGCTCGATCCAACAGCCATTGGCACCGGACGATGTGGCGTGCGCGGCCTGACTCGGAACGATGTGGCTCAGCAGCTTGTCGGCAACAGCGGTAAGAGTGCTCATGGTCTCTCCTCCCGTATCTGTGTGTATCGGCCGGAACCCCGACCGGTCGGGTCCGGGTGGACCCGTTCCTGTGAAAGGAACGCTAGGCGCACGGCAGTTGGCGAACTATCCACAGGCTGATCGGATCCGAGCGGTTTCCGGATAGCCACGAAGGCCGGCCGTCCTCGACGGCGCCGTGCCGTAGGTGGCCTTGTAGAACGCGGCGAAGCGTCCGAGATGGACGAACCCCCAGCGCAGCGCCACGTCGGTGACCGTGCCGTCGTCCCGGCCCTCGGCGATCGCGAGCAGGTCCCGGTGGGCGCTGTCGAGCCTGACCCTGCGCAGGTACATCAGAGGGGTGGTTCCGAGGTGGGCACGGAAGGCGGCCCTCAGCGCCGGGACGCTCAGCCTCGAGGCGAGCGCCATGTCGGCGGTGGACAGCGGTTCGCCGGCGTGCTCCTCGCAGTACGTCATCGCCCGGCGCAGTGCGCTCGGCAGTGCGGCGTGCCGGGAGAAACGCCGCAGGGATTCGCTGAGGCTGCTGGGCTGGCTGTCCAGCAGCCCGTGCACCAGCAGCTGTTCGAAGTGACGCGTCCCGAGCGGCGAGCAGGCGAGAAGCCCGCTCTTCATCGCCTCGGCATAGGCGTGCAAAGTGCGCAACCAGGCTCGTGAGCCGGGACATCGGATGTCGATGGCGGGCGTGAACCGGACCGGGACACCCTGGTCGACGGTGATGCCGCGCAACTCGACAGCCCGGTCGAGAACCGGTCGCGGGATGCGCAGGATCATCATGTCGCTGTCGTGGGAACGACGGATTTCCAGCCGCTGTCCCGGGCTGACGACGTCCTGCGCGCTGGCCACGGGCTCTCCGTCGACGACCAGACTGCTGCGACCGGCCAAGGGGATGTGGATCAGATACAGGCCCTGTTGCGCGACGGGGCGTATCTCCACATCGGCCCCGTGGCCCAAGTGATAAAGAGCCATGTCACCTTCCGAGTTACTCATCCGGAAGCGGGCCGGCCCGGTCTCCTTCCCGAGCAGTCTCAGCCGGTGCGGGGCCAACTCGGCGGCCACGACCTCGTGCATGCGCGCCAGGTCACACCCCTCGTACAGGACGGACTCCGGGACGTTCTCCACTCGTACTCCTTGATCGGTGATACGGAAGCAAGCTGGCATCCGGCAAGGCGGACGGCGCGGCAGGTCGGCCGGCGACGGCCGAGCGTGCGCGGGGCGCGCGCCTGGACCGGGACCAAGGGCCACGCGATGAAGGCGAAGGCCCACGTGATGAATCAGCAACGTCCAGGCCCACTGGTCCCGGGGGTGCTGACGGGGCAACAGAGACGTGACTGACATCACGCCCGCGCGGCAATGCTGCCGGAGCGTAACGGAAATGCGAGGTGCGGGCAGATCGAGCACGACCGCACCGTTCTTCGCGATGCACCGGGACGTGCAGACGGTCACACTCGCCGTGCTGACCGCAGGCGGCACCTCATCCCGCCCCATGCCGGACACTGCGGTAGCCACCGTGTACGCGCCGGGGCTCGACAACTAC
Source organism: Streptomyces sp. NPDC043427 (assembly GCF_056436655.1). NCBI lineage: Bacteria > Bacillati > Actinomycetota > Actinomycetes > Kitasatosporales > Streptomycetaceae > Streptomyces > Streptomyces sp. NPDC043427. Next base: position 187,371 of record NZ_JBWKCC010000010.1, read on the forward strand.
ACCGAGAACCGTTTCGTGGCCCTCAACGAAGGACTGCCTCTCGACACGGATCGCTTCACGCCCCACGCCGATCCGTCCGGCGGGGCTCTCGTGGTCGAACTGGTGGAGGCGCTGGAGCCGCTGGCCCCCACCTGGCCCCATCAGGTCGTGAATCGATCCTGCTGCGAAGGGCGCGTATCGCGCTCGCGGACGGGCCGTACAGCCCGGCTGAACGTCAGATCCTGATCACGGTCGGTCCTCCCCTACAGTTGTGCGCCGACGACACCGAGCGGCTGCTGGCGGCGGCTCCGAACACCGTGTGGTGGTGGTGCACGTAAGTACCCCTGCCGTTACCGCCGGGGCCGGCACCAGAGAGGCACGTTTCCCGCTCTTCCCGAGCGACAGGATCAACCGGCTGAAGGACTGGCGCGGTATCGCCACACGCTTCGCAAGACGCCCGAGAGCTACCTCGCCGGCCTCGGACTTTGTGCCTCGATTGATCCGACTCCATCGCTGCCCTCCCTCGACTCGATGGTGGTCTCACCGAAGGGACGGAGCGGCGCCCAACCCCGTATGAGCCCCGGCACCGCACCGTCCCGCCGCGCGTCAGCAGACCGGCACGCCCGGAACCTGGTTTTCCGGTGCGCTGAAACAGATGTTGCTCATGTAGCCGCCGTACTGGGGCAGACAGGCCCACCAGCCGTTGGCGTAAGGCGGCACGCTGACCTGCCGGCCGCGCTTCTGACAGCCGACCAGGACGTCGACGCCGGCGGGCAGTGTGGTGACCGGGCCGGACGTGGTCGTCGCCTGCCCCTGCGTACGGACACGGACCGCGCTGGAGATCTCTTGCAAGCCGCCGATTGAGCACGACAACACACAGGCGCTAATCCGGCACGGGGCGGCGGGCCGCTCACGGTGGGCGAGTAACTGTTGGCGACTTCGGCTCGCGCGGCGCTCTCTTGTTCACTTTGTGCTATCTCATCCTCTGGAGGGTATGGCCCGTGACTAGTGCTGTGACCGGAAAGGTTTGCCGGAAAGCTCGCGGCGTCCGGTGCGGTGCATCGCAAGGCGGAGCATCGCCCGCGTACTGGATGTACTCGGGTGATGCGACAACGCGGCGAGGTGCCGTGCCGGGCGTCGCGAGCCGGTGAACCTTTCCGGTCGCAGCACTAGGTACGCCCTTGGGGTGTTTTGGAAGGCCAGTGCGGTGCCCGCGGTGTCGTGTGCGTGCCCTCGGCGTGCCGGACGAAGGGCCTCATAGCGGAGCTACTTGGCCCTTGGCCGGTGCGGCGAGGGTTTTGTGCCGGGCGCCGGGTGCTGTGCGGGACTTTCACACCCCCTAGCCTCGGGGCCTACTGGTCCGAAGTCTTGTACGAAAGCGCAACGGCAACGGAGGCAGAGCAGCAGTGATCGAACCGATCGACCAGGGCGAGCACTTCGGCCCTCCCGCGGCGCCCCTGCACGGCAGCGTCATCCGATACCGCGGCCATCGGATGACGGGCCCGAGACCTCCGAGGGTCACACTGCCCTCGGCCACTGTGACCCTGCTCCTTGCGTGGGGGCACCCCTTGAGCATCCACAGCAGGCGGGATCCAGGTGAGCCCCTGAGTCAGTGGCCGGCGATGGTTGCGGGCCTGCAGACGCATGCGATGCTGGCGGGATTCCGCGGAGCCGGTTCCGCAGTCGAGATCGAACTCACTCCGCTCGGCGCGCACCGATTACTGGGCGTACCGCTGCATCATCTGGCGAAGACGGTCGTCAACCCGGACGAGATCATGGGAGCCGACTGGAGCGCAGACGCCACCGAGGCCCTGGCAGCCGCGCCGGGCTGGCCCCAGCGCTGGAGGATCCTGGACACACTGCTCACCAGGCGACTCACCGCCGCCCCGCCGCCGCCCCCGGTGATTGCCGCGACCTGGAGCCTCCTGCGGGACCGCGGTGGCGCCGTCTCTCTTCGCGACCTGACGGAAGCCACTGGCCTCGGCGCACGCCGTGTACAAGGTCTCATGCGCGAGCACATCGGCCTGCCGGCCCAGACCGTCTCGCGCATACTGAGGTTCCACCGCACCCTGGACGTGGCATGGAACGGTCGCCACTCTCTCGCCGAACTGGCAGCGCTAGGGGGTTACCACGACCAGGCACACATGACCCGAGACCTCCGCGCGTTCACTGGCCAGACGCCCCGAGAACTACTCGGCGTCATGAAACAGGCGCGGGCGCGGCAAACAACCGGACATATCAAGCCGTTCAACGACTTCGGCCTACGAGGCCTGACCAGCCCCATGGTTTGAGCTTCGCACTGAGAAGCCATCCGCTTACCGATCGACGGGCTTGTCTGGTCGAACAAGGGTCCTCATCGGGTGATCGCGGTGAAGCCGGTGCATGAAGGCAGGGCCTCGCGGTAGCTCGGGGTTGTCGAAGCCAACGAGCTGTTCCGGGAGGCCCTGTTGCCGCAGTCTTTCGCGCTCGCGTGTGTGGAGTCCAACTCGGGTTCTCCGTCGTGTGACTGCCTCGCGCATAGGTTCGGCAATGCGGCCGACGGCCCAGAGCACGCCCCTTGCTACGGCTCGGACATGACGGAGGCGGAATGGCAGATTGTCCGGGCTGTGCTGCCCGTTCCGGCCTGGCTGGAAGGGCGGGGCGGCCGCCCGGAGGGGTATTGCCACCGGCAGATGATCGATGCGGTCCGCTACGTCGTGGACAACGGCGTCAAGTGGGCGAACCTGCCCTGCGACTTCCCACCGTTCAAGCGGGTGCACGCCTTCGCCCGCCGCTGGCAGATCCAGGGCCTGCTCACCGAACTCCACGACCGGCTGCGTGACCGTGTCCGGCAGAAGGAGGGCCGCGCGGTGGACCCGACGGCGGCGATCGTGGACTCGCAGTCACTGCGGGCCGCGGCGAACATCCCCCGCTCGACGTCCTGCTGGGACGGCGGGAAGAAGGTGGCCGGCCGCAAGCGGCACCTGGTGGTCGACTGCCTCGGCCTGGTGCTGGTGGTGATGGTGACCGCGGCGAGCGTGCAGGACCGGGATGCGGCCGTGACGCTGCTCGAGCGGCTGCGCAAGCTGTACTTCTCCGTCCGCCTGGTCTGGGCCGACGGCGGCTATGCGGGCCGGCTCGTCGACTGGGCGGCCGAGAAGCTCCAGCTCGCCCTCGACATCGTCAAACGTTCCGATGCCACCACCGGTTTCGTGGTGCTCCCGCGCAGGTGGGTCGTGGAGAGAACGTTGAGCTGGCTGATGCGCTCGCGCCGCCTGGTGCGCGATGTCGAGACGCTGCCCGCCATGCACGAGGCCATGGTGCTGTGGTCGATGACCATGCTCATGAGCAGTCGCCTGGCCGGACGCCGCCCAGGCGCCTTCAGCCGGCCGGTGCGAGCGCGGTGAACACGCCGGGCCGCACCTGCCGGGCCCATCCCCGCTCCACCAGGCGTTTCGCCTTCGACCGCAGTCCCTCGACCTTCGCCGGGACCGCCTCCTAGCCCGAGGGCAGTGGCCAGCTGCTGGCAGCGCATGCCCTCCTGGCCCGCTTCCGACTCCAGCACCGACACGATCCGCTGGTAGTCCGGCGCCAGCACCCGACGCATCCATGCCCTCGGCCCGGTGCGGCACCACTGATCCCACCACCGCGCTCCCGGGCTCCGCGACAACACAAGACGGCTCGGCCAGCACCTCAGCCACCGTTGCTCGGGCATCCACCAGCCGCTGAAGCGCAGCTTCCGCCTCATCGAGCGCAGCCCGCAACCGCGCCACCTCCTCCCGGACCTTCTTCTCCCGAGCCTCCAGCAGACCGAGCACCGACGGCACCAGCCACCTCCACGAGCGACGCGAGCGGACCAACCATGCCCATCTCTCCCGTCACACAGCGAAGTTCATGCCCACCACAGCCGAACCAACCGATCACGTTCGGAAAGCGGATGGCTTCTCAGCCCAGGACCGCTCCGACCACGCCCAGCTCTTGACCACTCTGGCCAACCCCAGCCGACCACCACCCCGCCCGGCCTCAGTTCAACAACGCCGCCAGGTCCCGCTCCAACCCCCTCCCCCGTCTGCCCACCACCGCCGACGCGACGTCGAACAGTTTGCGGTTGGAGTCCTGCGACACGCGGCGCAGGACGCCGAAAGCCGTGTCGGGGTCGCAGCCGAGGGCGTGCATGACGATGCCGCAGGCCTGGTCGACCACGGGACGGGAGCGCAGGGCCGTGCCGAGTTGGTCGAGTTCGGTGAGGGCGGCGCGGTAGGAGCGGTCGCGGATGAGGCAGGTCGCTGTGACGTCACCGAGCGCTCGCGCGGGCCCGTGCGGTACGTCCGTGAGCGCGCCCGGGCGGAAGCTGTAGAGGCTGAGGGTGATCGTGAGGTCCCGGCGCCGGAACGGCAGGGTCACGCTGGAGCGAATCCCGGAGTCGAGCGCCACGGCGCGGTATTCCGGCCAGCGTTCGTCACGCAGCAGATCCGCGCTGTCCACGGGCGCTCCGCGGTCGAGCGCGGCCGGGATCGGCCCCTCGCCGCTGCGCAGTTGCACGGCGACGAGCGGGCCGAGGTCGGGATGGGTGACGGTCGCGTGCCGCTCGGGGCTGCCCTCGGCCACCATGCTGCTCGCCCCGCAGCAGTCGGTGGTGCAGCGCACGGCCTGTTCGACGAGTTCCGACAACCGTCGCCCCGGCAGGGCCGATTCGGGGGACTCGGTCCCTTCGGTCTCCCACCGGCCAGGACCTTCCCTGTCCGACATGCCGCTCCCCTCCTCTCCACCGCCCTTCGTCTGTCCCGCGCCTTCCCGACACCCCACGAAGGAAACCGGGTTAGGTTCGTCGTATGAAGCAGACGGACGAATTCGGTGAGGAACTCGCGGACTTCGTCCGACGGGTCGCGGAACTCAAGGCGGCACGGTCGGTGTCGGCGGGCGACCTGCCGACCGTTCTCGACGCGGCGATCTTCGAACTCGACCATGTGGCAGGCCAGTTGTGGCCGTGGTACGAGCGGTTGTCCACGGCGGGCCCGCACCGCACCGCTCCCCCCGACCGTCAGGAGCAGCAGTTGCTGCGGGCGGTGTTCCAACGCGTACCCGTGCCCGTCGCGCTGGTGGACCGCGAGACCGTGGTACGCCGACTGAACCCCGCCGCGACCGCCCTCACCCAGGCTCGGGCGGGTTACGCGACGGGCCGCCCGCTGACGGGGCTCCTGGCTCACGCCGACCGCGCGGCGTTCCGTTCGCAGACCGCCGCCGTGGCGCGCGGCGAGGGCGACCGCAGCCTCATCGTCCACCTGCAGCAACGCCCGTCCGTGCCGGTGCACGCCTCCCTCGCCGCCGTACATCCGCCCGGCGAGCCCCGCTCCGCGGTCCTCGTGGTGCTCCAGCCGGCCGGGCGCCAGGCACCGACCACACCCGAAGCACCGTCGCTCCAGGCCCCGGACCTGGGCGAGGCCACCCGTCACGCGGCCCTGATGGACCTCCTGGACGCGATGACCACGGCCCTGCTGACCGCCCGTCACGACGCCCCGGGCGCGGTCCTGGAAAGAGCGGCCCGCGTTCTGCACGGCCGTTTCGCCGACTGGGTCGTCGCCGACGCGGGATCCCCAATCAGGCTCTCCCGCACGGCGACGTTCGCCCCTTCGGAGCAGGAGGCGGCCGCGCTGGAAGCCCAGGACCCGGCCGACAGCCCCCTCGTCCTCGAAACGGCCCGCAGCGGTATCACGTCCCTGCAGATCCGCCCTGAGGACCCCAAGTCCTTCGGCCAGGACGCGACCGGAACGCCGCTTCTGGTGGCGGCCGACGTGACGTCCCTCGTGTGCATCCCGCTCAAGGCCGAGGAGGGTGTCCTGGGCGTACTGACCCTCTTCCGCTGTGGCCCCCGCCCCCCGTTCTCCCTGGCGGAGGCTCAGGCTCTGGACTCCATCGCCCGCCACATCTCACTGACGCTCACCAGATCGACGTGACCGGGACGCTCAGGCCACGTCGTGCATCACCTGGTCCCGCAGCCGGTCGCAGCACCGGCTGATCAGCCGGGACACGTGCATCTGCGAGATGCCCAACTGTTCAGCGATCTTGCTCTGCGTCATGTCGCCGAAGAACCGCATGTAGAGGATCGTCCGCTCCCGCTCGGGCAGCGCGGCGAGCCGCGGCTTGACGGCCTCCCGGTCCACGACCGTGTCCAGTGCCGGATCGGGCGAGCCGAGCGCGTCACTGAGGGAGTATCCGTCCTCGCTGCCCGGCAGTTCCGCATCGAGGGACAGCGCGGTGAAGCTCTCCAGCGCCTCCAGGCCGACCTTGACGTCCTCCTCGCTCATGTTCGCGTGTGCGGCGATCTCGGCGATGCTGGGCCGGCGGTCGGAGACGGACTGGGACAGTTCCTGGCAGGCGAACCGCACGCGGTTGCGCAGGTCCTGCACCCGGCGCGGTACATGCAGGGTCCACATGTGGTCGCGGAAGTGCCGCTTGATCTCACCGGTGACGGTGGGGACGGCGTAGCTCTCGAACGCGTTGCCGCGCTCGGGGTCGTAGCGGTCGACGGCCTTGACCAGGCCCAGGAAGGCGACCTGGCGGAGGTCCTCGTAGCTCTCGCCACGGCTGCGGAAGCGTCCGGCGAGCCGTTCGGCCATGGGCAGCCAGGCTTCGATGATCTGGTCCCGGAGGGTGTCGCGCTGCTGACCCGGGGGGAGCGTGGCGAGCTTGCGGAACGCCTCCGAGGTGTCGGGGGCGTCGTCGTGGGGGTGCTGCTTCACGCTCGCTCGGTTTCGCATGGTGCGTCGCATCTCCCTATGAAGGGTGCTCTGTGGACGGTCAGCGTGGGAGCGCGCGCAGCCCGGACAGATGGACCGGGGGCTGCAGAAAGCGCTGCGGAAAACGCCGCTTTCCCACGGACGTGCCTCCTGTCCGAAGCACTGATTCCGCGCCTGCCCCCCGCCCCTGCCCGCAAACACCCCCGCAGGTTTTCGGTTCGCGGCGGGGGTGACTCGGGACGTGCCAGGACGTACGTCACGACCGGGAGGTCCGTATGAGCACGAAGGTGTCCGACCACATCCTCGAACGCCTGCGCGAGTGGGGTGTGGAGAGTGTCTTCGGCTATCCGGGTGACGGCATCAACGGGCTGCTCGCGGCCTGGGGCCGGGCCGAGAACCAGCCGCGTTTCATCCAGTCGCGCCACGAGGAGATGTCCGCGTTCGAGGCGGTCGGCTACGCCAAGTTCAGCGGCCGTCTGGGGGTGTGTACGGCGACGTCCGGGCCCGGCGCGATCCACCTCCTCAACGGCCTGTACGACGCGAAGCTGGACCACGTCCCGGTGCTCGCGATCGTCGGCCAGACGCATCGCACGGCGATGGGCGGCTCGTACCAGCAGGAGGTGGACCTGCACACGCTGTTCAAGGACGTCGCCTCCGACTTCGTGGAGACGGTGACGGTCCCCGAGCAGCTGCCGAACGTCCTCGACCGGGCGATCCGCACCGCGTACGCGCGCCGCGCCCCCACGGCGGTCATCATCCCCGGCGACGTGCAGGAGCTGGACTACTCGCCGCCCACGCACGAGTTCAAGATGGTGCCGTCCAGCCTGAACAGCAGCAAGTGGACCGCGGTGCCGGACGAGGAGTCCATCGAGCGGGCGGCGGAGATCCTCAACTCCGGTGACAAGGTGGCGATCCTGGTCGGCCAGGGCGCGGCCGGCGCGCGGCAGGAGGTGGAGCAGCTCGCCGAACTGCTCGGCGCGGGCGTCGCGAAGGCTCTGCTCGGCAAGGACACGCTGAGCGACGAACTGCCGTACGTCACCGGCTCGATCGGCCTGCTGGGCACCCGCCCGTCGTACGAGCTGATGCGCGACTGCGACACCCTGCTGACGATCGGCTCGTCCTTCCCGTACACGCAGTTCATGCCGGAGTTCGGCAAGGCGCGCGGGGTGCAGATCGACATCGACCCGCACATGATCGGGATGCGCTATCCGTACGAGGTGAATCTCGTCGGCGACGCGCAGGCGACGCTGCAGCGGCTGATCCCGATGATCCGGGGCGAGGAGCGCGGCCGCGAGTGGTACGACACGGTGTGCGACAACGTACGGCGCTGGCACGAGGTGATGGAGCGGCGGGCACAGCAGTCGGCCCACCCGATCAACCCGGAGTACGTGGCGCGCGCCCTGGATCCGCTGCTGCCGGGGAACGCGATCGTCACCTCGGACTCGGGGTCGGTGGCGAACTGGTACGCACGGCACCTGACGATGCGGCCCGGCATGCGCGGCTCGCTGTCGGGGACGCTGGCGACGATGGGCTGCGGGGTGCCGTACGCCATCGGTGCGAAGTTCGCCCATCCGGACCGGCCGGTGATCGCGCTGGTCGGGGACGGCGCGATGCAGATGAACGGGTTGGCGGAGCTGATCACGGCGGCGAAGTACCGGGACCTCTGGGAGGACCCGCGGCTGGTGTTCGCCGTGTGGAACAACCACGACCTCAATCAGGTCACCTGGGAGATGCGGGCCATGGAGGGCGCCCCGTCCTTCCTGCCCTCGCAGGAGCTCCCCGACGTGCAGTACGCGGCGTTCGCCCGCTCCCTCGGGCTGACCGGGGTACGGGTGGAGAAGCCGGAGGACGTCGAGGCGGGCTGGCGTACCGCGCTGGAGGCGGACGGCCCGGCGGTGGTGGAGTTCCTCACCGACCCGGCGGTGCCGCCGATCCCGCCGCACGCGACCTGGGACCAGATGGAGGCCACGGCCGCGTCGATCCTGAAGGGCGACGCGGACGGGGCCTCGATGGTGAAGCAGGGACTCAAGGCGAAGGTGCAGGAGTTCCTGCCGGGGCGGGAGAAGAAGCAGAAGTAGGCCGCGCCAGGGGCGGCGCGGGACGCGTCGCCTCCTCCTCGGCGGGTTTCTCGGCCGGCAGCAGCATCTCCTCGTAGCGGCCCAGTGCCAGCACGACGCCGAGCATCAGGACCGGGGTGATCACAGCGAGCAGCTCCATCGTCCGTCCTTCCCCAGGAGGTCCGTGGGGGGTGTGAGCCGGGTCTCCCTCGATCCGCCCGACAAACCCCGGGTTGATCCGTACGGGGGACCCCGTGCCGATCCGGCCGGTAATCCCCGTGTCGGCGTCCGCTCCTCGGGTACGCGGTGGCCCACCCCCGAAGCTCTGGAGGGAGAAATGCAGCGAGGCAGCGACCGGCTGAGCGTCCACCGGGACGAGGAAATGAAGCACGAACTGCAGGGGCTGCTCCGGTCTGGGCACCCCACGCGGACGGAGGAGTGGCACGACCCGGAGCCGACCGCCGACGACGACCCGGAGGTGTGGCGCGGCCCTGTGGCGCCGGGGAGTGCGCACGCCTCCCTGGAGTCGGTGCGTCTGGAGCTGGCCCGAGTCCTGGGCCGCAGCTCCTTCCCGGCGAGCCCGGGCGAGCTGACCGGCGTTCTGCGCAGCAAGAACGCTCCGGACGAGATGGTCGACGCGGTGCGGGACCTGCCGCGCTCGGCGCGCTACCCCAATGTGCAGGCCCTGGCGGAGGCGCTCACGACGCCCGGCCGGGGCGGGCAGGAGGGCTCGCGGTGAGGACGGAGTCCGTGCGCGACGTCATGACACCGGGCGTGATCACCGTGCGTCCCGGCGCCTCACTCGTCGAGGCGGCCCAGCTGATGCGGGCGCGGGACATCGGGGACGTCCTCGTCGCCGACGACTGGCGGGTCGTCGGGGTGCTCACCGACCGTGACATCACGGTGCGCGCGGTGGCCGAGGGTGTCGACCCGCTGGCGGTGTCCGCCGAGGCCGTGTGCAGCCCGCACCCGGTCGTGGTCGGCCCGGACGACTCGGCGGCCGCGGCGGTGGAGCTGATGCGGGAGCACGCGGTACGCCGGTTGCCGGTCGTCGAGGACGGCCGGCCCGTCGGCATCGTCAGCCTGGGCGACCTGGCGCTGGCGCGGGACCCGGACTCGGCGCTCGCCGACATCAGCCGGGCCGGCGCGGACAACCGGGGCCGCGCATGAGGCGGGACCAGGCCGCCGAGATCGCCGCGACCGGCACCAAGGTCGACGTCGGCGACGCCACGACGCGCTACCTGCTCTACGGGCTGCTGCCCAGCTGGTTCGTGCCGGGGCTCGCCGACTGGGCGATGCACAGGCGCACCCGCATCGAGGAGACGGCCGGGACGAAGGAGTCCCTGATCCACTCGCTGATGATGGCCGAGGTCGGTCTCCCGATCGCGCTCACCCTGCGCTACGAGGTCAACCCTCTGCTGCTGTCGTTGCAGCTGGCGGGGGCCGCGACGCACGAGGCGACCGCGCTGTGGGACGTACGTACGGCCGTGCAGAGCGACCGCGAGGTCAAGCCGATCGAGCAGCACATCCACAGCTTCCTGGAGTCGCTGCCGTTCGCCGCCCTGGCCTCGTTGATGTGCCTGCACGCCGACCAGGTGAAGTCCCTGGCGCGCGGCGGACGGGGCGATCCGGACGCCTGGCGTCTCGTGCCGCGCCGGCGCCCGCTGTCGCCCGGGTATCTCGCGGGGATCGCGGTGGCGATCGGCACGTGTGTGGCCCTGCCGTACGGCGAGGAGCTGCTGCGTTGCCTGCGCACCGCCCGCCGCAAGAAGAGGCACGCCAAGGGTGACGCGGCCCGTTGGCGTGCACCGCAAGGCCGATGACCGAAAGGACGTGAAGAACATGCGCATCGCATTCCTGGTGGCCCCCGAGGGCGTCGAACAGGTGGAACTCACCGATCCCTGGCAGGCCGCGAAGGACGCGGGCCACCAGCCGGTGCTGGTGTCCACGCAGTCGGGTGAGATCCAGGCCTTCAACCACCTGGACAAGGCGGACACGTTCCCCGTGGACGAGGTCGTCGGCGAGACGGCGGCCGACTCGTTCGGCGGCCTTGTCCTGCCGGGCGGGGTGGCGAACCCGGACTTCCTGCGCACGGACGAGAAGGCCGTCGCGTTCGTGCAGGCCTTCTTCGAGCGGGGCCGCCCGGTCGCCGCGATCTGCCACGCCCCGTGGACGCTGGTCGAGGCGGACGTCGTACGGGGCCGGGTGCTGACCTCGTGGCCGAGCCTGCGGACGGACATCCGCAACGCGGGCGGCTCCTGGGTGGACGAGCAGGTGCAGATCTGCGACCACGGACCGAACAAGCTGGTCACCAGCCGCAAGCCGGACGATCTGAAGGCGTTCTGCGAGGCGTTCCTCGACGTGTTCGCACAGGAGGGCGCTTGATGACTGCTCCGGACGAGCGCAAGCAGGAGCAGCGCGAGGCCCACCGGGCGGCCGATCCGGCCGGCGGGCCGCTGACCACCGACCAGGGTGTGGTGGTCGACCACACCGACGACTCGCTGGCCGCCGGCGAGCGTGGTCCGACGCTGATGGAGGACTTCCACTTCCGGGAGAAGCTCACCCGCTTCGACCACGAGCGGATCCCGGAACGGGTGGTGCACGCGCGGGGCGCGGGCGCGTACGGCTACTTCGAACCGTACGAGTCCTGCGCGGAGTTCACCCGCGCGGCCTTCCTGCAGGATCCGTCGGTGCGCACGCCGGTGTTCGTGCGGTTCTCGACAGTGCAGGGTCCGAAGGGCTCGGCGGACACCGTGCGGGACGTGCGCGGCTTCGCGACCAAGTTCTACACGTCGGAGGGCAATTACGACCTGGTCGGGAACAACTTCCCGGTCTTCTTCATCCAGGACGGCATCAAGTTCCCCGACTTCGTGCACGCGGTGAAGCCGGAGCCGCACAACGACATCCCCACCGGCGCGTCTGCGCACGACTCGCTGTGGGACTTCGTGTCGCTCCAGCCGGAGACGCTGCACGCGATCATGTGGCTGATGTCGGACCGGGCGATCCCGCGCAGCTACCGCATGATGCAGGGCTTCGGCGTGCACACCTTCCGCTTCGTGAACGCGGAGGGGAAGGGCACGTTCGTGAAGTTCCACTGGAAGCCGAAGCTGGGCGTGCACTCGCTGGTGTGGGACGAGGCGCAGGAGTGCCAGGGCCGCGACCCGGACTTCAACCGGCGTGACCTGTGGGACGCGATCGAGGCCGGTGAGTACCCGGAGTGGGAGCTCGGCGTCCAACTGGTGCCGGAGGAGGACGAGTTCTCCTTCGACTTCGACCTGCTCGACGCGACGAAGATCATCCCGGAGGAGCAGGTGCCGGTGCGGCCGATCGGCCGGATGGTGCTGAACCGCAACCCGGAGAACTTCTTCGCGGAGACCGAACAGGTCGCCTTCCACACCGCGAACGTGGTGCCGGGCATCGACTTCACCAACGATCCGCTGCTCCAGGCCCGCAACTTCTCCTACCTGGACACGCAGTTGATCCGGCTGGGCGGACCCAACTTCTCCCAGCTGCCGGTGAACCGGCCGGTGGCGCCGGTACGCAACAACCAGCGCGACGGCTACCACCAGAGCACGATCCACCGGGGCACGAACTACTTCCCCAACTCCCTCGGCGGCGGCTGCCCGGCCCACGCGGGCGGCGATCCCGAGGCCTACCGGCACTACGCCGAGCGGGTCGACGGCCGCAAGATCAGGCAGCGCAGCGAGAGCTTCAAGGACCACCACAGCCAGGCGGCGCTGTTCTGGAACAGCATGGCGGACTGGGAGAAGCAGCACATCGTCGAGGCGTTCCGCTTCGAGCTGGGCAAGGTCGACGCGCGCACGGTACGGGCCCGTACGGTGGAGGAACTGGCGAAGGTGGACGGCGAGTTGGCCGCCGCGGTGGCCCGGGGCGTCGGGGTGCCGGAACCCTCCGGGAGTCAGGCGGCGCACAAGCTCGCCTCCCCCGCCCTCAGCCTGGACGCGGAGTCACTGCACGGGGACGGCTCGATCCGCACCCGTCAGATCGCGGTGCTCGTCAGCGACGGGGTGGACGCCGAACAGGTCACCTCGGTGCGTGAGGCGCTCGCCGCGGAGGGGGCGATCGTGGAGGCGCTGGCGGACACGGACGGCACCGTGACGGGTGCCGACGGTGAGACGTATGCGGTCGACCGTGCACTGCCGACCGTCGCCTCCGTGTTGTACGACGCCGTCCTGGTGCCCGGCGGGCCGGTGGACACGCCGCCGACGGCTACCGATCCGGACGCGATGCGCTTCGTACGGGACGCCTACCGGCACGGCAAGCCCGTCGCCGCGCTCGGCTCCGGTGTGCGCGTGGTGGCGGCGCTGGAGCCCGAGGGGCTCGCGGTGTCGACCGAGTTCCACCGGGCGGTGAGCGACCGGGGTGTCGTGACGGACACCTCGCCCGGGGCGGCGAGCCCGGAGTTCATCCAGGCGTTCGTGGACGCGATCGCCCAGCACCGGCACTGGGACCGGCCGCCGGTGCGCGGCTGAACCACGACAGCCATCGGGCCACACCGGCTCGTACGGCGTGCGGCCCCGGCGGGTTCACTTCCCGCCGGGGCCGTTCGTCGCTCCCTCGCCGCCGGCTCCCCGGCCCCACTTGCCCACCAGTTCGTGCTGTTCCCTGCCGCGTTCGCGGGCGCCCTCGCGGGTGCGGCCCTGGGCGACGAAGCGGCGCGGGTTGCGGCGCAGGTACTCGCCCTCCAGTTGCGCCATGCGCTCGTTGTGGGCCCGCAACGCGTCGTTCGAGCCGTGCAGGAGGGTGTCGTGGCGCGTGCGGTGGATCGTCTCCAGCTCTTTCATGAGCTGCTGGTCGTCCAGCCGGTCGGGTTCGACTCCGGTCATCGTGATGTCCCGCTCGTCGTGTTCGTTCATGCGGTTCGGGTACCCGCCCGGGAGCACTACCCACGAGCGGCATCCGGGAGGGAGCCATGGATCTCGCTTTCCTGCATCCACTGTACGAACAATCCGGCCCTTGGGCCTCTGTATATGTCGACACCTCCCGCCACACGGAGAGCACCCCCCACGAACGACATCTCACCGCCGCCGCGCTGGCCCGGGAACTGGCCGGCCAGGGCGCCGACGACGCCACCTGCCGAGCCGTGGAGGACGCCGTGGAGGAACTGCGGCACTCCCCCGAGCCACACGGGCGGGCCCTGTTCGCCCGGGCGGGCCAGGTGGTCCTCGACCCGCCCCTGGCCAAGGCACCCCAGGGCAGCTGGGCCGAGTGGGCGCCGCTGCCCAGGGTCACCCCCCTGCTGGACCTGGCCGACCAGGAACCGATCTGCGTGGTGGCCTACGTCGACCGCAGGGGCGCCGACTTCGAGCTGCGCAGCGCGCTGGGCAGCCAGAAGGCCGGGTCGGTCACCGGACGGCAGTGGCCCATGCACCGCACGTCCACGACCGACTGGTCGGAGCGGCACTTCCAGCTGAAGGTGGAGAACACCTGGGAGCACAACGCGGCGGAGATCGCCGACGCGCTCACCGTCTGCCAGGAGGAGACGCGGGCCGACCTGCTGATCCTGGTCGGCGACGACCGGGAGCGACGGTCCGTGCACGATCGGCTGCCACAGCGGCTGCACGACCGCGTGGTCGAGCTGACCCACGGCACCGGCAGCAGGCTTCTCGACGAGGAGGTGGAGGAGGCCCGCGCCGAGCACGTGCGCCGGCGGACGCAGGCCGAACTGGAGCGGTTCCTGGCCGCCCGCGCCCCGGACGCCGAGGGGCAGGCCGGTGCGGTGGAGGGCGTGCCCGCGCTGGTCGAGGCGGCGCGTGAGCACCGTATCGACGAGTTGTTGATCCGCACGGACGGCCCGGACGCGCACCGCGAGGTGTGGATCGGTGAGGACCCGGACCAGCTCGCCGTACGCCGTACGGAGCTGAAGGCCCTCGGCGAGCAGCACTCGTGGGCGGCCCGCGCGGACGACGCGCTGGTGCGTTCCGCGGTGGCCACGGACGCGCCGGCCCTCTCGGTGCCCACGGCGTCGGACGAGGCTCCGGTCGGCGGCTTGGGAGCACTGCTCCGCTGGAAGTAACCGTGCCCGTCGTTCCCGGCCGCGGGTCCGTCGTGGCCCGTCGCGCCCGCGCGGCGGAGTCGCACGCGTAAGCAGCCCCGCAGGTGGGGCGCCCCGTGCGGGGCGCCCCACCTGCGGGGCGAAGACTAGCGGACCCGCTCCACCCGTCGTTCGTCCCAGACCGGCTCCGATGTCTCACGGACCCGGCCGTCGCTGCCGAAGACGAGGTAGCGGTCGAAGGAGCGGGCGAACCAGCGGTCGTGGGTGACGGCGAGGACCGTGCCCTCGAAGGCCTCCAGGCCCTCCTGGAGTGCCTCGGCGGACTCCAGGTCGAGGTTGTCGGTCGGCTCGTCGAGGAGCAGGGCGGTGACCCCCTGGAGTTCGAGCAGCAGGATCTGGAAACGGGCCTGCTGGCCGCCGGAGAGACGGTCGAAGCTCTGCTCGGCCTGCTGGGTCAGCTCGTAGCGGCGCAGCCGGGACATGGCCGCGCCCCGGTCCTGGGCGTGCTCCTTCCAGAGGATGTCCAGGAGGGTGCGGCCCTCCAGCTCGGGGTGCGCGTGGGTCTGGGCGAAGTGCCCGGGCACGACACGCGCTCCGAGCTTCCACTGTCCCGTGTGCGCCACGTCGTCGCCGGCGAGCAGACGCAGGAAGTGCGACTTGCCGGAGCCGTTGGAGCCGAGGACGGCGACGCGTTCGCCGTAGAAGACCTCCAGGTCGAAGGGTTTCATCAGGCCGGTCAGCTCGAGGCTCTGGCAGGTGACGGCGCGCACGCCGGTGCGGCCGCCCTTGAGGCGCATCTTGATGTCCTGCTCGCGCGGCGGCTCGGGCGGCGGTCCGGCCTCCTCGAACTTGCGCAGCCGGGTCTGCGCGGCCTGATAGCGGGACGCCATGTCCGGGCTGATGGAGGCCGCCTGACGGAGGTTCAGCACCAGCTTCTTCAGCTGCGCGTGCTTCTCGTCCCACCGCTTGCGCAACTCCTCGAAGCGGGCGAAGCGTTCACGGCGGGCGTCGTGGAAGGTGGCGAAGCCACCGCCGTGCACCCAGGCGTCGGCACCGGCGGGACCGGGCTCCACGGAGACGATCTTCTCGGCGGCACGGGCGAGGAGTTCGCGGTCGTGGGAGACGAACAGGACCGTCTTGCGGGTCTCCTTCAGCCGCTCCTCCAGCCACCGCTTGCCGGGCACGTCGAGGTAGTTGTCGGGCTCGTCGAGCAGCAGCACCTCGTCGGTGCCGCGCAGCAGCGCCTCCAGCACGAGCCGCTTCTGCTCACCGCCGGAGAGGGTACGGACCTCCCGGAACTGCGCCTTGTCGTACGGCACCCCGAGCGCGGCCATCGTGCACATGTCCCACAGCGTCTCCGCCTCGTACCCGCGCGCCTCCGCCCAGTCGGCCAGCGCCTGCGCGTACCGCAGCTGAGCGGCCTCGTCGTCGACGGTCATGATGGCGTGCTCCGCCTCGTCGACGGCCTTCGCGGCCTCACGGATGCGGGGCGGCGCGACGGACACGAGCAGGTCGCGTACGGTCGTCTCGTCCCGTACGGATCCCACGAACTGGCGCATCACGCCGAGCCCGCCGCCCACGGTGACGCTGCCGCCGTGCGGTTTCAGTTCGCCGGAGATCAGGCGCAGCAAGGTCGTCTTGCCGGCGCCGTTGGGTCCGACGAGCGCCACGACGGCGCCTTCGCCCACCCGGAACGACACATCGCCGAGCAGGGCCCTCCCGTCGGGGAGGTAGTACTCGAGGTGCGCGGCTTCCAGATGTCCCATGCAGCGCATTCTGAAGGTGCCCGGACCGGCCGGGCAAACTCTTATCCGCTGGTGTCCAGCGGCTGCCCTGCCGGGCCGCCCTCGCCCGCGAGGGCGACCGTCGCACCCGCCCACGACAGGGCCTTCCAGCCGTCGGACGGCGAGCCCTCCAGGACCACGACGCCGGTGTTGTCGAGGCGGTGGGCGGCGGCGAAGGGCACGTCGACGTTGTCCGCGCGGGCGGCCGACCACATGCGGATCGCCGCGCCGTGGCTGATCATGGCGACCGTCGCGGCCCCGCTCGCGGCGGCCTCCGCGACGACGGAGTCGTAGCGCGCGAGGACCTCGGCACCGCTCTCGCCGCCCGGCATCCGCCGTGCGGTGTCCCCGGCCGCCCAGGCGAACACGGTCCGCATGTAGAGCTCTCCCTGCTCCGACTCGCCGGGCTGCATCTCCAGGTCGCCCGCGGAGATCTCGCGGATGCCGTCCCGGACGAGGACGTCGAGGCCGCGGGCGGCGGCCAGCGGGGCGGCGGTGAGCTGGGTGCGGATCAGGGTGGAGGCGTAGAGGGCCTCGACGTCCTCACCGGCGAGGACCTCGGGGAGCTTCGCGGCCTGTTGTTCGCCGAGGGCGGTCAGGCCCGGTCCGGGCACGGCGGTGTCCAGGAGGTAGTCCACGTTCGTGGGGGTCTGGCCGTGGCGGACGAGCAGCAGACGCATGCGGTGATCCTCCGTGCTGTTGACGCCCCGGGCATGACACGGGGAGATGAAGCCCGGACAAGGAGCGGCCACTTCAGGGTACCCGCCACGGTATGAGCCCTGACGTCGACCTCACGGTCCCGCAACCCGGACCGCACCCCTTTCGCCGCCGCCTGCTCGCCCTGGACAACCAGGTGTTCGAGTTCGCCGCCGAGCGTCGCTGGCCCGGTGCCGAGCGCGTCCTGCCGCGGCTGAGCCGGAGCGCGAACCACGGTGTGCTGTGGTTCGCGACGGCGGCCGCGATGGCGGCGGTCCGCACGCCCCGGGCCCGCCGGGCGGCCGCCCGCGGGCTCGCCTCCCTCAGCCTGGCCTCGCTCACCATCAACACCCTCGGCAAGCGTTCGGTGCGCCGCCCCCGGCCCGTCCTGGACCCGGTGCCGCTGGTGCGCCGACTGAAGCGGCAGCCGATCACCACGTCGTTCCCCTCGGGGCACTCGGCGTCGGCGGCGGCCTTCGCGGCCGGCGTGGCCCTGGAGTCCCCGGCCTGGGGTGCGGTGGTGGCTCCGGTGGCGTTCTCGGTGGCGATGTCCCGCGTCTACACGGGCGTGCACTTCCCGAGCGACGTCCTCACGGGGGCCGCTCTGGGCGCGGGCGCCGCGTTCGCCGTACGGGCCATGGTGCCGACCCGCGCGCAGGTCGCACCGCCGGCCCGGCCCCGCACCGAGGTGCCGGCGTTGCCCGACGGCGCGGGTCTGGTGGTCGTCGCCAACACCGGCGCGGGCACCGCCGACCGGGTGCGGGCGCTGCGGGACGCGCTGCCGCTGGCGGAGGTCGTCGAGTGCGAACCGCGGGACGTGCGGGCCGAGTTGGAGAAGGCGGCGGCCCGCGCGCGGGTGCTCGGTGTGTGCGGGGGCGACGGCACGGTGAACACGGCCGCCGAGGTCGCCCTGCGCACCGGGCTGCCGCTGGCCGTCGCGCCGGGCGGCACCCTCAACCACTTCGCCCTCGACCTGAGCGTGGAGGACGTGCGGGACCTGGCCCGGGCCGTGCGGGGCGGCGAGGGCGTGCGGGTGGACCTGGGCCGGTTCATCTGCGGGGCCCGGCAGGGCGTCTTCCTCAACACATGCAGTCTGGGTGTGTATCCGGAGCTGGTGCGCGAGCGGGAGCGCTGGTCGGGGCGGATCGGGGGCTGGCCGGCCGGGGTGCTGGCGGCGCTGCGGGTGCTGCGCGCCGACCGTCATCCGCTGGAGGCCGAAGTGGGCGGCCGTGCCCACCCGTTGTGGATGCTGTTCGCGGGCAACGGCACGTACCACCGCATGGGTCTCGCCCCCGGTCGCCGTGTCGATCTGGCGGACGGGAAGCTGGACGTCCGGGTGGTGCACGGCGGGCGCAGGCCCGCGCTGCGGTTGTTCGCGGCCGCGGTCGCGGGTCCGCTGACCCGTTCCCCCGTGCATGCGGCGGTCCAGGTCGGCCGGCTCCGGCTGAACGACGTGGCGCCCGGCACGCTCCTCGCGCACGACGGCGAAGTCACCGAGGTGCAGGGCGACGTGACGCTGGAGAAGCTGCCGCAGGCTCTGACGGTGTACCGGCCCCTCGCACTGGGCTGACACTTCGTCAGTCCAAATGGCAAAACAAATGGTCTCAGCATTCGGCCGTCCGCGTACCGTGGAGCATGTCACCCGGACTCCCCCGGAGTCCGGGGTCCGGTACGAGGAGAAGGGCACAGCCATGCCGAAAGCCCGGGAGACCGCTGTCTACACGCACGGCCACCACGAGTCCGTACTGCGGTCGCACACCTGGCGGACGGCCGCCAACTCGGCGGCCTACCTGCTCGGCTCGCTCAAGCCCCATATGAAGATCCTGGACGTCGGCTGCGGTCCGGGCACCATCACGGCCGACCTGGCCGCCCTGGTGCCCGAGGGACACGTCACCGGCGTCGACCACGCGGAGGGGATCCTCGAGCGGGCGCGGGCCACGGCCGCGGAGCGGGGTCTGACGAACGTGGACTTCGCGGTCGCCGACGTCCATGCCCTGGACTTCCCCGACGACTCGTTCTGCGTGGTCCACGCCCACCAGGTGCTCCAGCACGTCGGCGACCCGGTGCAGGCGCTGCGCGAGATGCGGCGGGTCACCAAGCCCGGCGGGATCGTCGCGGTCCGCGACTCGGACTACGCGGCGATGACCTGGTACCCGGAGTCGGCGGGCATGGACGGCTGGCTGGACCTGTACCGCCGGGTGGCCCGCGCCAACGGCGGCGAGCCCGACGCCGGACGCCGGCTGAAGTCGTGGGCACTGAAAGCGGGGTTCACGGACGTCACGTCCACCTCCGGCACCTGGACGTTCGCCACAGCCGAGGAGCGGGAGTGGTGGAGCGGGCTGTGGGCCGACCGCACGCTGGCGTCGGAGTACGCGCGGCGGGCCACGGAGGGCGGCCACGCGAGCGAGGAGCAGCTGCGGGCCGTGTCGCGGGCGTGGCGGGAGTGGGGCCGGCGCGAGGACGGCTGGTTCAGCGTCCTGCACGGAGAGATCCTCTGCCGGAAGTAGCCCGCCCCCGGCCGAACACGCGGGGTCATTCCCTGGGAAGCAGGGGCCCGAGCGGCCCGAGGTCCAGGTTCAGGTCCTCGGGCCGCAGACCGTAGCGGTCGCGCAGCTCGGTCATGCGGTCGTCGAGCAGCATCAGGGTGAGCCCGATCCGCTCCTCCTGCTCCTCGGACAGGTCGCCCGAGTCGAACCGGCGCAGCGCCTGCCGTTCCATCAGCTGACGCAGCAGCTCCACGACGGTGAGGACGAGTTTGACAAGATCGCGCTCCACCGTGTCGGGCTCGAGGTCCAGTCGGTTGCGGCGCTCGGTCATGTCAACTCCCCCCACGGCGAAGGAACCTGCTCGTTCACCGAGCTGATCAGCGCGTTCAGGTCGATGCGGACGAGGTCCACGTCCGCGATGCGCAGGGTGATGTCCCCCGTGATGACGACGCCGCCGGCCAGCAGCCGGTCGAGCAGGTCCACGAGGGCGACCTCACGGCGTTCGACGACGGTCACTCTTGCGCGCCTTCCGTGAGATCTCCCGCGAACGAGTACGCGGCCCAGGGGCCGGTGAGTTCCACGCGCAGCCCGGAGGCCTCGGCCCTCGGGTCGTCCTTGGTGCGGTCCACCAGTTCCACGAACTCCTCGGAATACCGGCGCGGCACCAGATAGGCGGCGTTGAGCACGTTCCGCCCGGAGGCCCCGGACAGAGCGGCGTTCTGCGGTGCGTGCAGTTTGGCGGCCTCGGCGTACGCGGACAGTGTCTCGTGCAGGCGGGTCGCGAACTCCTCCGCCTTCTGCCACTGGTCCTCGTGCGCCCGCACGCGCTGCCTGCGCTGCCGCAGGTAGTCCCGGCCCGAGGCCGCCTTCTCGGCCGGCTGCTCGGTCGGCTGCGACTCCGGTTCGGCGTACACCTTGACGCCCCACTCGACGCGCCCCTCCAGCCGGTCGAGGGTGCGCCGGAACTCCTCCTCGCGCGCCTCGATCATCACGCGAACGCCGCTGTCGTCCCGGAAGACGGTGCCGAGCCGCAGCGGCAGCGGCGTGGTGACGACGGTGAGGGCGTCGATCACGCCCTGGTGGGCCCTGGCGGTCTCGGACAGCCAGTCGAGGTCCTCCAGGTGGGCGTGGAGCGGCTTCTCCGCGAAGTCGCGCTCGGGCACGTGGCTGACCACGGCGATCAGTCCGTGGTGGGGCAGCAGCTTGGCGGGGGCACCGGCCACACCCGTCAGTTCGGCCTGCAGCGGCGCACCGAGGGGGCGGCAGACGGCGTACACGTACCGCAGTCCCGTCATGGGGCCTCCTTCTTCTCGGCCGTCTCGGTCCTCTCGGCCCTCTCGGCCCTCTCGGCGCGGCCGGCCTCCAACTGGTCCAGCCGGGCGAGCCGCTCACGCAGTTCGGCGTTCTCGCGCGCGAGTTCGTCGCGGCGGGCGCGGGAGGACAGCGCGGGGTCGGTCTCCCACCAGTCGATGCCCATCTCCTTCGCCTTGTCGACGGAGGCGACGATGAGCCTGAGCTTGACGGTGAGGAGTTCGATGTCGAGCAGGTTGATGCGGATGTCGCCCGCGATGACGATCCCCTTGTCGAGCACTCGCTCCAGGATGTCGGCAAGGTTGGAGCCGCTGCTCGGGCCGTAGGGGTCCGGCATTCTGCTGGGCATGCTCATCGCCGGCTCCCGGCGTCGGCGTACTCGTCCTCATTCTCGGACTCGTACTCCTCCTCCGGCTCTTCCCCTTCTTCCGGTTCTTCCGCTTCTTCCGCTTCTCCCTCCGGCGCCTCTTCCTCGTCGTACTCGTCGGTCTCTTCGCTCTCGTCCTCGGCGGAGGGGCCTTCCTCCTCTTCCTCGCCTTCGTACTCCTCCTCGTCCTCCTCGGGCGCTTCCTCGTCCCGCGCCTCGGAGTCCTCCTGCTCCTCTTCCTCCGCGGCCAGGGCGTCCTCGTGGCTCTGGACGACCTCGCCGTCGCGGATCTCGCCGCGCCAGCTGTCCTCCGCCTCGCCCTTGAAGGTGATGTGGCGGGCGAAGTTCTTCAGGTCGAGCCGGGCACGGCGTCCCTGGGCGCGCCAGATGTTGCCCGTCTTCTCGAAGAACCCCGAGGGGTAGTACTCGATGAGCAGCACGACGCGGGTGAGGTGGTCGGCGATCCGGTGGAAGGAGACGACGCCTCGCGTGGTGCCCTTGGCGCCCTCCGACGTCCAGCAGATCCGGTCGTCGGGGATCTGCTCGGTGGTCTTGCCCTTCCAGCTGCGGTTGGACCACCACACCTTGAGCTGCCAGTCGGACTGCGTGTCGTCGGCGCGGTTCGCGCTCTTGACGCCCTTGGCGAAGGTGCTGAAGTCCTGGTACTGGGTCCACTGGTCGTAGGCGGTTCGCAGGTCGACGGCGACATCGACGGACTCCATGATGACGGTCGGTTTCTGACCTCCGCCGCCCTTGCGCTTGCCCTTGCCGCCGAAGAGATTCTTGAGCGCGCCCATCGCCTTGTCCTTCATGTGGGAGGCGCCGGTCTCCGCCGCCGCGCGCAGGGGGCCCTTGCCCTCCGCGAGCTTGCGGCCGCCGTCGAGGGCGAGCTTGGCGAAGCCCGGGCTCTTGCCCTCGGCGATGTCGTTGAGCTTGACCGTGGTCGCGCCGAGTTTGCGACCCGCACCGACCAGCACCCGCTGGGCCTGCGCGGCGAGGTACTCCTGCACCTCCGCCTTGAGCCGGTCGGCTGCCTCGCTCTGGGCGAGGCCGGTGAGGGGGTTGTTCGTCGCCGCGCCGGTAGCCGTGCCGGCCGCCTTGCCGGTGGCCTTGCCCGCCGCGTTCTGCGCGTTTCCTAGGGTCTCGGTCATCATTCACCGCCGCCCTTCGGCAGTCGCCCGCCGGCCCGGCGCGCTCCGCCGCGTGCCGCCGCGGTCTTCCTGCCGGCCGTCTTCTTCGCGGTGGTCTTCGTGGCCGCCGCCTTCTTGGCCGGAGCCTTGCCCGCCGCTGACTTCTTCGCAGGCGCCTTCGCGGGCGCCTTCTTGGCGGCCTTCTTCGCCGCCTCCTTGCGCGGCGGCTCCGGCTCCTCCTCGTCCTCCTCCTCGTCCTCCTCCTGCGGCTCCTCGTCCTCGGCGGTCGCCTCCTCCTCCTGCGGTTCCTCGTCCTCCTCGGTCTCGTCCTCGGCCGTCGCCTCCTCGGGCTCCTCCTCGTCCTCGGAGTCGTCGGAGTCCTGCGCGCCCGGCACCACGCCCGCCAGCTGGTCACGGACCTGGCCGGTACGGCCGTGCAGCCGGTCGGCGAGCGCGGTCATCTGCCGTTCGACCATGGCGCCCGAGGCCGCTTTGCCGACCCCGCTCAGGTCCTGGCGCAGCTGGTCGCCGATCTCCTTGAACTGCGGGTTGTTCTGCAGTTGCTCGGAGAGCAGGTTCGCGATCCCCTTCGGGGTCAGGTTCATCTTCTTGCCGGCCACGAGGGAACCCACCGCCATGGCCATTTTCATCTTCTTGGTACGTCCGAGGACGTATCCGGCCCCTATCGCCAGGCCCAGTCCCACTCTGTTCATCGCGCTGTCCCCTCGCCTGTTCCGGTACTCCCGCCCATGCCGGTCTCCAGCCGGTCGAGGAGCTCGTCCTCCTGGCGGTCGAACTCGTCCTCGTCGATCTCACCCGCCTCCAACCGCTCTTCCAGGCGGGCGAGTTCGGCCCGGACCGTGGCGGGGTCGTAGTAGATCCGTTCCGCCTCGCTCAGCACCTGTCTGATCGCCCAAGCGCTGCCGCGCACCGGTGCGAACGGCAGCAGCAGCACCTCCGAGATCAGCCCCATGCCACTCACTCCTCCGCGGTCTCCGCGCCGGCCGTGGTGCCCGCGGGCTCGGCGGGGCCGGGCTCGACGAAGCTGTACGGGGGCAGCGGGCCGTTGACCTTCAGTTCGAGGTGGGGGTGGCCCTTGCGGAGCTGCTCCACCGCGGCGAGGAAGTTCTCAGCCGAGTCGCGCTCCACCAGGAACGACACGTTGGCGAGCCAGCCCGTGGACTCGGGGCCGACGCTCACCGCGGCGGCGGCCGGTTCCAGGGTGTGCTGCACGTCCACCGCGTCGTCGGCCTCGCGGGCCTTGACCGCGGACGCCACCATCTCGCCGAGCCGCAGCCGATCCTCGTAGGTGCCGCCGCCCGCCTTGCGGTTGGCCTCCGCCTGGGACCGCAGTTCCGGGCTCTCCGACATCACGCGGTGCAGCACGGCCTGCTCGTCGTGGGTGGCCTTGACGTTGTACTCGACCTTGCCGTCCAGCGTGCGCAGGCGCTCCAGGTAGTGCTCGGCGCGTTCGCCCAGCACTCCGGTGACGGTGTCGTCGTCCGGGGCGACGCTGCCGAACCGCATGGGCAGCACGCAGCCGCCCCCGCCCGCCTCGGCGAGCACGTTCTGGTGGGCCAGCAGTTCCTTGCGCTTGGGCCGCAGCCCCTCGGGGGCGTCGCTGACGACTGCCGCCAGTTCACCCTCCTTCAGGATGCGCACGGGGAGCTCGCTCACGCCGCCCATGCCCTCGGGCAGCGACGGATGGGAAGCGGCGGTGATGCCGTAGACGTACGTGCTCACTCCTCTCCCTCCTTCCGGCGCGACGCCGTGGACTTGCGGGTCCGCGGCCTGGATTCGGACCTGGACTCGGTCTGGCCCTCCTCACGTGCCTCCTTGAAGGCGCCGGATATGGTCTCGGCAGCGCCGGACAGCGCCCCCTTGGACTTGCCGCGCGCACCGGACTCGGTGATCTCGCCGACGAGGTCGGGCAGGCCCGGGTCCTTGCGGGGGCCGGCCTCGAGGTCGAGGCGGTTGCACGCCTCGGCGAAGCGCAGGTAGGTGTCGACGCTGGCCACGACGACCCGTACGTCGATCTTCAGGATCTCGATGCCGACGAGGGAGACTCGCACGAACGCGTCGATGACCAGCCCCCTGTCGAGGACGAGTTCCAGAACGTCGTAGAGGCCGCTGGAGCCGCCTCCGCCGCCGGTCTGCTGTGCCGGGACTACGGTCATGCCGACCGTGCCTCCTTGTCTGTGGTCTCGGGAACGGTTGGTGTCGCGGGCGGGCGGCCTAGCGGCCGCCGGGCCGGTGTGAGTCGGCCCGCCCGCGTTCGTAGCGGCGAACGCGCCGGTAGCCGGTGAGCTGGCCCTGCGGGTCGAGGTCGACCTGGTAGCTCGCCATCAGGCTCATCGTGTCGGGCACGCGGGCCAGCTCCAGGACCTCGACCTCCAGCGACCAGCCGTCCTCCGTCTGCTCGAAGGACGAGACGCTCTCGGCGGTCATGCCGGTCAGCTCCGTGAGCTGGGCGCGCGCGTCCCGCAGCACCTCCATGGGCCTGGGCCGGTCGTCCGCCACGGGCTTTTCCTTACGTTCGGAGTTCCCTGAATCACGAGGTTCACCGCGCCGTTCGTCACGACTTCGGCTATTTCGTGAATCCTGTGTCTGTGCTGTGTTCTTTGTGTTCGACATGGCCACCTCTTCCTTCGGGTGGCCGCTTGGCCATTGGCCAAACCTTCAGGAGCGCATGCGTCGGAGACGGGACGCGTTCCAGGCACGTCCCGCCCGGTAGGTGGTTCAGCCACGCAATTTGTTGAGTCTGCGGCGCGCCGGTCCCAGTGCCCGGCCGGTCCGCATCGTGTCGGCCCAGGGGTTGGTGCGGGCCTGGTCGACGGCGTCGGCGACGCTGAAGCTGCGCGCGTCGAGCTCCGGGTCGTCCAGCTGGGGCCAGGAGATGGGGGTGGCCACGGGTGCGCCGGGCCGGGCGCGCACCGCGAAGGGCGCGACCGCCGTCTGCGCGTAGGCGTTGCGCTGCACGTCGAGGTAGAGCCGCTCGCCGCGCTCCTTCTTGCGGGCGGCCGTGGTGAGCCGGTCGGGGTGGGCGGCGGCGAGGATGTCGGCGGTGTCCCGGGCGAACGCGCGCACCTCGTCGAAGTCGTGGCGGCCGTTGAGGGGCACCACGATGTGCAGTCCGCGCGAGCCGGTGGTCATCGGCGCCGAGGGCAGCTTCAGCTCGTCGAGCAGCTCACGCAGCAGCCGGGCCGCCTCGCGCACCGCTGGGAAGTCGTCCCCGGCCGGGTCGA
Source organism: Streptomyces sp. NPDC043427 (assembly GCF_056436655.1). Classification (NCBI taxonomy): domain Bacteria; kingdom Bacillati; phylum Actinomycetota; class Actinomycetes; order Kitasatosporales; family Streptomycetaceae; genus Streptomyces; species Streptomyces sp. NPDC043427. The sequence continues at coordinate 213,158 of NZ_JBWKCC010000010.1, forward strand.
GGTCGAAGACCAGCCGGTCGGGCCGGTCGGTGGGGTTCCCCCCGCTCGAGCGAAGTCGAGAGTGGGGAACGTCGACGCGGGACAGCCAGCGGTGCAGGGTGAGGCTGGCCTGGTCGGCGAGGTAGAGGAGGGTGGCGGTGTCGTCGCAGACGGTGTGGCAGACGGTGCCGCCCTCCTTGGGCACCTCGACACGGGTGATCCACTCCGGGTAGTTCTCCGGGGTGTTCTTCTGCATGAAGCGGGGGCCGTCGATGCCGTCCGGGTGCCGCTCCAGCATCAGCGGACGGCCCCGCAGGTGCGGCAGCATGAACGGGGCGACGGCCCGGTAGTAGTCGACGAGGTCGCCCTTGGTGTACTCCTTGGCGCCCCCGCCACCGGGGAAGAGCACCTTGTCGGGCCGGTGCACCTCCACCGAGCGGCGGCCCGCCCGCACGGTCCGCGTGACGCCCTCGCTCACGGCACGATCGCCTGCTCCACCAGCAGCCGGCCGGCTGCCGCGATCGACTCGGCGTCGATGCCCGCGGCATGCAGCTGCTCGTCCGGGGACGCCGAGCCCGGCATCGTACGGACAGCGAGCCGTACCAGGCGCGGTACGGGACGCCCGTCGAGGAACGCGTCGAGTACGGCGTCCCCGATGCCGCCCTCCTCGTGGTGGTCCTCCACGGTGAGCAGGCAGCCGGTGTCCTCGGCCGCCTTGCGCAAGGTGGCCCGGTCGACGGGCTTGACCGAGTACAGGTCGACGACCCTCACCCGGATGCCCTCGCGCTCCAGCGTGTCGGCGGCGGCAAGCGCCTCGTGCAGGGTGACGCCCGCCGCGACGACGGTCAGCCGGTCCTGGTCGGAGGAGCGCAGCACCTTGCTGCCGCCGATCGGGAACTCCTCCTCGGGGCCGTAGATCACCGGGCTCTCGCCCCGCGAGGTGCGCAGGTAACGGATGCCCTCCAGGTCCGCCATCGCCTCGACCAGGCGGGCGGTCTGGTTGGCGTCGCAGGGGTACAGCACGGTCGAGCCGTGCACCGCGCGGAACATCGCCAGGTCCTCCAGGCCCATCTGGGAGGGCCCGTCCTGTCCGATGGCGACACCCGCGTGGGAGCCGACCAGGTTGATTCCGGCGCCGCTGATGGAGGCCATGCGCACGAAGTCGTACGCGCGCGTGAGGAACGCCGCGAACGTCGAGGCGTACGGCACCCAGCCGCGCGTCGACAGGCCGACGGCGGTGGCGACGAGCTGCTGCTCGGCGATGTAGCACTCGAAGTAGCGCTCGGGGTGTTCCTTGGCGAAGAACTCCGCGCGGGTGGAGTCGCCGACCTCGCCGTCCAGGGCGACGACGTCGCCGCGGCCGCTGCCGAGCGCGGCGAGCGCCTGGCCGAAGGCGTTGCGGGTGGCGACACCCTTCTCGGAGTCCCCCGGGTCGAAGCGGGGCAGTTCCACGTGTCCGGCGCGGACCGCGTGCAGCAGGCGGGCGGCCGGGGGTTCGTGCACCTCGACGCGGATGTCGCGGATCCCGCCGAGCTCCTCGATCGCGTCGTCGGCGTTCTTCAGCGGCTTGCCGTGCAGGCCCTCACGGTCCTCGGCGTCGGCCACGCCCTTGCCCTTGAGAGTGCGGGCTAGGATCGCCGTCGGCTGGCCCTTGGTGGAGGCGGCCTCGCCGTACGCGCGGTCGACGGCGTCCACGTCGTGGCCGTCGATCTCGACGGTGTGCCAGCCGAACGCCTGGAAGCGGCGGGCGTAGGCGTCGAGGTCGTGGCCGTGCCGGGTCGGTCCGCGCTGGCCGAGCCGGTTGACGTCGACGATCACGGTGAGGTTGTCGAGGTGTTCGTGGCCCGCGTGCTCGGCGGCCTCCCACACGGAGCCCTCGGCGAGCTCGCTGTCGCCGCACATCACCCACACCCGGTAGTCGGCCCGGTCCAGCCGCTTGCCGGCCAGCGCGATGCCGATGCCGACGGGCAGGCCCTGGCCGAGCGAGCCGGTGGCCGTCTCGACCCACGGCAGCCGCTGCGGGGTGGGGTGCCCTTCGAGGCGGCTGCCCAGCTTGCGGTACGTGGTCAGCAGCTCGTCCTCGTCGATGGCGCCGGCCGCTTTGTACGCGGAGTACAGCAGCGGCGAGGCGTGTCCCTTGGAGAGGACGAAGCGGTCGTTGGCGGGGTGGGCGGGGCGGTCGAAGTCGTAGCGGAAGTGGTTCGCGAGCAGTACGGCCATCAGGTCCGCGGCGGACATCGAGGACGTCGGATGCCCGGACCCGGCTGCCGCGGCCGCCCGCACACTGTCCACGCGCAACTGCTGTCCCAGTTCGACGAGTTCACCGGTGTTCATGAGTCTCCTTCCGCTTGCGCGGGTGTATCGGTTCGCTTCACGGGGCCCGGGGCGGGGTGCTCCTCCGCCGACTCGGGCCGGTTGGGGGCGGGGGCGGGTTGGTTCTTGGCGGGCTGACCGCGGGACTGGTTCTTGGCCGGTTCACCGCCGGGCTGGTTCTTCGCGGGCTCGCCGCCGGGTTGGTTCTTGGCGGACTCGCCGCCGGGTTGGTTCTTGGCGGACTCGCCGCCGGGCTGGTTCTTCGCGGGCTCCGGGGCGACTCGGTTCTTCGCGGGGTCCGCGCCCGACTGGTCGCGTGGGGACTCACTGCCCGACGGGCTCTTCGTCGGCTCCGGGTCCACCCGGCTCCGGGCCGGTTTGTCGGCCGACTGGTCACTGTCCGACTCGCCCGTGTCCGCCTCCGTCGCCGCGCCCGGTCCCGCCTTCGCCTTCTTCTGACGTTGCCTTTCCTGCTTCCCGTGCTTCTCCTGCTTCTCCGGCCCCTCCTGCTTTCCCTGCCTCCGCCCCTCCGGGCCGCCCGGCACCCGTGCCAGCTCAGGTGACGACGTGTCGAGCGGGACCGACCAGGACCGTACGAGGCCCAGCTGGACGGCCTGGCGGGGCAGGACCGCGTCCAGGAGCCAGTCGGCGACGACACGGACGCGGTTGCCCGGCATCGCCGCGAGGTGGTAGCCGCGGGTGACGAGGCCGGCCGCCGGACCGGAGAGGGCCACGCCGAACGGGTTGGCGGCGGCCTTTGCCCCGCCGAGGTCCACCACGAACCCCTTGTCGCTGTGGCGGTACGGGCGCCGCTCCCCCACGCCGAGCGAGGCGGCCACGTTCTCGGCGCAGACCTTGCCGTGCCGCCAGGCGTGCTGCGCGGTCATCGGCGTGTACTGGCCGGGCTGGTCCAGGTCGGGCACGGCGGCCGCGTCCCCGCAAGCGAACACCTCCGGCCGCCCCGGCACCTGGAGGTAGGGGTCGACGAGCAGCCGGCCGCGTTCCATGGGCAGCCCGAGCGACTCCGCGAGCGGATCGGGCCGTACGCCCACGCACCACACGACCGTGCGCGTGGGGACGAACTCGCCGTCGGTCAGCAGCACCCCGTCGTGCGTGGCCTCCTTCACGGAGGTCCCCATCCGCACGTCGACGCCCCGCTCCCGCAGCACCTGGTCGGCGGTGCGCGACAGCCTCTCGTCCAGCTCCGGCAGCACGCGCGGCGCGATGTCCAGCAGCATCCAGCGCGGCCGCATGCCCTGGCGCAGCGGGTGCCTGCGGACCTGCGCGTCGGTGAACAGCTTTCCGTGCGCGGCGACCTCGGTCCCGGTGTAGCCCGCGCCGACCACGACGAAGGTGCACCGCGCGGCGCAGCTCTCGGGGTCGTCGGAGGCGGCGGCCAGTTCCACCTGCCGGGTCACGTGGTCGCGCAGGTACAGCGCCTCGGGCAGCCCACGGAAGCCGTGCGCGTGCTCGGCGACCCCGGGGATCGGCAGCAGCTTGTTGACGCTGCCGGCGGCGATCACCAGCCGGTCGTACTCCAGCGTGCCCTCGTCGCCCTCGGGGTCGGTGTAGTGCACGGCGCGCCCGTCGAGGTCGATGCCGTCGGCCTCGCCGAGCACCAGCCGTACGTGGGGCAGCGTGCCGGAGAGGGAGACGGTGACCCGCCGCGGCTCCAGGATGCCGGCGGCCACCTGGGGCAGCAGGGGCAGGTACAGGAAGTAGTCCGTCGGGTTCAGCAGGGTGATGTCGGCCTTGCCCCGGGACATCCGCGCCAGGGTGCGGGCCGTGCGGTACCCGGCGAAGCCGGCACCGACGATCAGGATGCGGGGTCGACTCACGGTTCGCCTCCGGCGGTGGGCGCGTACGAGGGCGTACGGCAGTGGCACGTACGAGGTTTTCCGCGTCCCCCTGGCCAGGGCACCCAAACGTCCGCTGGTTTCCCGCCGGGCCGCCGGGTAACTCGGACGGCGTCCCGACCCGCCTTCGACATGGAGGTATTCCCCATGCCCGAATACGGCTATTTCCTGTCCTGCGAGGAGTTCGGCCCCGCGGATCTCGTCGAGCAGGCGAGGATGGCCGAGCAGGCCGGATTCCAGTCGCTGTGGATCTCCGACCACTACCACCCGTGGAACGACGCGCAGGGGCAGAGCCCCTTCGTGTGGTCGGTGATCGGGGCGATCTCGGAGGCGGTGTCGCTGCCGATCGAGACGGCGGTCACCTGCCCGACGGTCCGGATCCACCCGGCGGTGGTGGCGCAGGCCGCAGCGACCAGCGCGGTGATGACGAACGGCCGTTTCCGCCTGGGCGTGGGGTCGGGCGAGGCGCTGAACGAGCACATCCTCGGCCATGTGTGGCCGCCCGCGACCGTCCGTCTGGAGATGCTGGAGGAGTCGATCCAGATCATGCGCCGACTGTTCACGGGCGAGGAGGTCACCCACCACGGCACCCACTACACGGTGGAGAACGCCCGCCTGTACACGGTCCCCGACGAGCCCGTCCCGATCGACATCTCCGGCTTCGGCCCGGCGGCGACCTCGCTCGCGGCCCGCATCGGCGACGGCTACATCACGATGATGCCCGAGCAGCCGATGGTGGAGCAGTTCCGCAAGGGCGGCGGGGGCACCAAGCCGGTGATCGGCGGGACGAAGGTCTGCTACGGCACCGACCGCGACGAGGCCGTGCGGACCGTGCAGCGGCTGTGGTTCAACCAGTTCCTGCCCGGTGAGATGGGCCAGATCCTGCCCTCGCCGAAGCACTTCGAGCAGCTCGCGCCGCTGGTCACCGAGGAGATGGTGCGCGAGAAGGCGGTGTGCGGGGACGACGTCGACGAGCACGTCGCCGCGCTGAACGCCTTCGCGGAGGCGGGCTTCGACCGGGTCTACGTCAACCAGATCGGCCCCGACCAGCGCGGCTTCTTCGACTTCTACCGGACGAAGGTACTGCCGCAGCTCCAGCCGAACGGGCACTGAGGGGCAGGACACCGGCATGACGCTCGGTTCGACGCTCGGCCAGAGACTCCACCGTCCCGCCGTGTCGGTGTACACGGTGCCCACGGACGCCCCCGAGGCGGACGGCACGCTGGCCTGGGACTCCACGACCGTGGTCCTCGCCGAGGTGACGGCGGGCGACGCGACGGGCACCGGCTGGACGTACGGCCCGGCGGCGGTCGGCGAGTTCCTGGAGGAGCACCTCGCCCCGCTGATCGAGGGGCGGGACGCCCTGGACGTCCCGGCGGTGCACGAGGCGCTGTGCCGGTCGGTCCGCAACGCGGGCCGACCAGGCATCGCCGCCTGCGCGATCTCGGCCCTCGACATCGCCCTGTGGGACCTCAAGGCCCGTCTCCTGGAACTCCCGCTGGCCCGTCTGCTGGGCGTGGCCCGCGAGGAGGTCCCGGTGTACGGCAGCGGCGGCTTCACGACCTACCACGACACGCATCTGGCGGCCCAACTGGGCGGCTGGGTGCACGGTCAGCACATCCCCCGCGTGAAGATCAAGATCGGTGAGGGCTGGGGGCGCGCGGTGGAGCGCGATCTGGCCCGGGTCCACGCGGCCCGCGAGGTGATCGGCCCCGAGGCGGAGCTGTACGTCGACGCCAACGGCGCCTACACCCGCAAGCAGGCGGTCCGTGTCGGTCACGCCCTCGCCGAGCAGGGGGTGGGCTGGTTCGAGGAGCCGGTGTCCTCCGACGACCTGACGGGGCTGCGCCTGGTCCGGGACGCGCTGGTCTGCGACGTCACGGCCGGGGAGTACGGCTACGACCTGCCCTACTTCGCCCGCATGATCGCCGCCGGCGCGGTGGACTGCCTCCAGGTCGACGCGACCCGCTGCGGCGGCCTGACGGAGTACCTCCGCGCGGCCGCCCTCGCCCAGGCCCACGGCCTGGAGATCTCCGCCCACTGCGCCCCCCACGTCCACGCCGCCGCGTCCGCCGCCCTCCCCAACGTCCGCCACCTCGAGTGGTTCCACGACCACGTCCGCATCGAGTCCCTCTTCTTCGACGGCGCCTTGGACCCGACGGGCGGCACGGTACGGCCCGTGGAGGGCTTGGGCCACGGCCTGACGCTGAGGACGGAGGACGTGGAGGAGTACAGGGTGGCTTAGGGCCTCTCGTTTGGACCACGCCGGGCTCGCGGGGTCCGGCACCGCGCCTCGCCGCGTTGTCGTCGGTCGGCAGGGCTCCGCCCTGCCGCCCTCCTCCGCCTTGCGACGCACGGCACCGGACTCCGCTCCCTGATCCGGCCTGATCCAAACGAAAGACCCTAGCTGCCGGGTGTCTTTTCCGGGTGTCTTACCTTTCCGGGTGTCTTATGAGGGGCTGGCCATCCGACCACCCCTCATGTACGCCGCAGCTCTTACGTCCGCCGCAGCGGCGCCCAGCCGCGACGGCGCAGCCCGGCGGTGACCGCGGCGCCCAGCCCGCCGACCAGCAGACCCATCCCCACACGCCCGCGGTTCAGCGAGGCCCACTCCTGCGGACTCCCGGACACGGACTCCCCGTCGAAGCGCCCGTGCGCCCCGAAGTCATGCCCGTGCGGACCGTCGGCGGGGCTCCACAGATTTCCGGGCCCCTCATGGCTTCCTTCCTCCTGCTGCGCCTCGAACCCGGTCCGTCCCAGATACCGGTCCAGAACCCCGGGCGCCACCGCGTTGGCGACGAGCGTGGCGGCCGTGGAACCGCCGACCCAGTACTCCCGCCGCCGCCCGTGCGCAGCGGCATGCACGATCGCCCGCGCCGCGACCTCCGGCTGATACACCGGGGCCACCGGCCGCGCCCGCCCCGGCATCCGGTTCAACACCCACTCGAACTGGGGGGTGTTGACGGCCGGCAGCTGCACCATCGTCGTACGGACCCGGCTCTTGGCGTGCAGCAACTCGCACCGCAGCGACTCGTTGAAGCCCTGGATCGCGTGCTTGGCCCCGCAGTAGGCCGACTGCAGCGGCACCCCGCGGTACGCCAGCGCGGAGCCGACCTGCACGATGGTGCCCCGGTCGCGTCGCAGCATGTGCCGCAGCGCGGCCCGCGTCCCGAAGACGTAGCCCAGGTACGTCACTTCCGTCACCCGGCGGAACTCGTCCGGGTTGATCTCGGTGAAGGGCGCGAAGACCCCGGCGAAGGCGTTGTTGACCCACACGTCGATGCGGCCGAACGCGTCGGCCACCTGCTGGGCCGCGTCGTCGACCGCCTTGGCGTCGGCCATGTCGACGCTGACGACGAGCGCCTCACCTCCGGCCCGCTGCACCTCGTCGGCCGTCGCGGCGAGGCCCTCGCGTCCCCGCGCCAGGAGTGCGACCCGGTCGCCCCGCGCGGCGAACGCCAGAGCCGTCGCCCGGCCGACGCCTCCGCTGGCGCCGGTCACCACTACGGCCCTGCGCCCCTTCGTCAGCGGCCGTGTCATGGACGTACGCATGCGGCATCACGCCCGGTGCTGGGGCGACTCGGGGTCGATGTCGTCCTGGCGGGGCGCCGCGGGCCCGTACCTGCCGGGGTTGCCGGGCGCGTTGCCGGGCGCGACGGGCGGCATCGGCGGGTACGGCAGGCCCAGTCCGCCCGGGGGCGCGACCGGCGGGGTGCCGCCGATGGTGCGTCCGTGGCCGGCGGCGTGCTCGGCCTCGTGCCCGGGCGTCGACCCGGACCCGTGCGGGTGGGCGGCGCCGCGCAGCAGGTAGGCCGCCACGCCCAGGATCACCGCGGTGATCAGCGCTGCCGCCCAGTCCGGCAGGCCGATGGCGAGGGCGAGTCCCACGGCGAGGGCGAGCGCCGCGCCCGCGTACAGGGCGACGGCCCCGGACGCCGCGTACAGCGTGGCCTTGCGGCGCTGCCTGCGGGTCTGCTCGCGCAGTTCCTCGCGGATGGTCTCGCGCGCCACCTGCGCCAGTTCGTCGACCAGATGCTTGTCCAGATGCTCCAGGTGATCCATGCGGTCCATGGCCGCCGGGTACCCCCGGTGACAGCCGCGTAACGCCTGTCGAGACGATCGCGGTGCCCCGGAAACGCCGGAAACGATCTCCTCCTCCGGCGGACCAACTAGGCTCCTTCCATGGACATTCTGGGAGCCACGCTGCGCATCTGCGTAGACGACCTCGAGTCCGCGATCCCCTTCTACGAACGGCTCGTGGGCAGCGAGGCCCTCCGCTTCGAACGCGGCGGCGTGCAGGTCGCCGCGCTCGGCTTCTTCCTCTTGATGAGCGGACCGGAGGCCGAGCTGGAGGTGCTGCGCAAGGTCGCCGCGACGATCGCCGTGTCGGACGTCGACGAGGCACACAAGACCCTCACCGAACTGGGCGCCGACGTCATCGCGGGCCCGGTCCCCACCCCGGTGGGCCGCAACCTGATCGCCCGCCACCCGGACGGCACGATCTACGAGTACGTCGACAGACGCCGCGCCTAAGGCGTGTCGCAGGCGAAATCAGTCGGCGGGCTTGCCGAACCAGCGGGAGAGGTGGTCGTCCAGGTCCTGCTGATCGTCGCCGATCCAGGCGACGTGGCCGTCGGGGCGTAGCAGGACGCACGGAACATCGAGTACCGCAGTGGGATCCGCGAGGTGATCGACCCGGTCCGACCAGCCGCCGACGGTCAGGCGTTCGGTGCGGTCCAGCAGCAGGCCGCGGCCGCGGTGCAGCAGACCGTAGAGGCGGCCCTGTTTCACGTCGATGTCGCGCAGGCGGCGGCCGAGCAGGTCGGGGCCTTCGCCGAAGTCGTAGCGGATGCCGATCGCGGTGATCTTCTCGATCAGACGGCGGTTCACCTCGTCGAAGTCCAGCAGTTCGGTGAGCAGCCTGCGCACGGCCCGCGGGCCCGGTTCGGTGGACAGCAGTTCCATCTGGGCGCGGGTGTTGTCCAGCACGTCCTCGGCGACCGGATGGCGTTCGGCCTGGTAGGTGTCCAGCAGTGTTTTCGGCGCCCAGCCGCGGATCTGTGCGGCCAGTTTCCAGCCGAGGTTGAATGCGTCCTGAACGCCCAGGTTGAGGCCCTGTCCGCCGGTGGGTGGATGGACGTGTGCCGCATCGCCGGCCAGCAGCACCCGCCCGACCCGATAGCGTTCGGCCAGCCGGGTGGCATCCCCGAAGCGGGACAACCAGCGCGGGGAGTGCACGCCGAAATCGGTTCCGGCGACGGCGCGCAGCTGTTGTTTGAAATCCTCGAGGGTGGGTGCTTCCGCGCGATCGCTGACTCCCGCGGCGGGGACTACGACGCTATATGCCCCTTCGCCGAAGGGCCTGAGCCAGAAGCGCTTGTTGGTCTCGCCGATTTCGGCCACCTTGGCGGCGACCTCCTCCTGCGGCACGCCCACTTCCATCTCGCCCATCAGCGTCTCGGTCCGCGAGGGCTCACCGGGGAAGCCGACGCCGAGCAGTTTGCGCACCGTACTGCGGCCGCCGTCACAACCGACGAGATACCGCGAACGCAGCTGTTCGCCGTCGGCCAGCTGGACGGTCACACCCTCGTCGTCCTGCTCGAAACCGGCCACCGCGCAACCGCGCCGGACCTGCGCGCCCAGTTGGATCGCATGTTCCTCGAGCAGCTGAACGATGACCGGCTGCGGGATGCCCAGCAGATAGGCGTGCGCGGAATCCGCTACAAGCCCGAGCATCACCCCGTCCATTCCTTTCCTGGGCCCGGTCCGCACGACGAAATTCCGCATGCGGTGCCCCCTCGTCGACGTAGAGTCTGGCCTCGCGGGACATCCAGCACGCACGGAGGACGGACACGTGAGCGAGCGGCACACCTACCGGGTGATCGTCCGGGGGACCTGGGACGGCCTCACCGAACAGGCCCGCGCCCGGCTGCTCGCCGAGGCCGGCGACCACGGGCTGACCAGCATGCGGTTCACCGAGGAGGGCTCGCTGTCGTACGAGCCGTCGCCGCTGAAGCACTTCTCGATGCGGTACGTCGTCGTGTCGGACGCGGCGGACGGCGAGGAGATGGCCGCCGCGATCGCTGAGGACCGGGCCGAGACCACCCTGAAGGGGCTCGGGTACGGCTTCGGCGAGCTGAAGTCGACCGTCACCGACCTCGACACCATGAAGATCAACTTCAAGCCCGCATCTCGGCGGTGACGGCCCACCGCTCGTGGTCCCGCCAGGCACCGTCGATCCAGAGCATGTTCGGCGAGTAGCCCTCCAGCCGGAAACCGCACGAGCGGGCGAGGGCGATCGAGCCCGCGTTGCCGGGCTGCACGTTGATCTCCAGCCGGTGCAGCCGCATCGGCCCGAACGCGTACCCCACCACGAGGTCGAGCCCCTCGCGCATCAGTCCCCGCCCGGCGGCGTGCGCGAAGGCTCCGTAACCGAGGGCCCCGCTGAGGAAGGCACCCTCGACGATGTTGTTGATGTTGACGAAACCGGCGATGGCCCCGGCGACGGCCCCGCCGCCGTCCTCACTCGCGTCCTCACCCGCACCCTTCTCGCACACGAGGAACCCCGCCTTCGTCGGGTCCTCGATCAGCCGTCCCGCGTAGGCGGCGTACGCGGAGGCGGTGTCCGGCGGGAAGAGCCACGGCCGGTGCAGGTCCCTGCTCTCACGGGCACGGGCGACGAACTCGGCGCCGTCCTCGTAGGTGAAGTGGCGTATGCCCACGCGGGGGCCCTCGGCGAGGTAACGGGAGGCGATGTGCGGCATCCGGCCACCCTACGGCGAACCTGTCACGGTCCTCGGGCTCACCGCAGCGCCGGTTCGTCGAGTGTGACCGTGCCCGCCTCCGCGTCCAGTTCCGCGGCGACCCCGAAAGGGATCGTGAGCGCCCCTTCACAGTGCCCGAAGCCGAACTCCTCGACGACGGGGACGCCCAGTCCACCGAGCCGCTCGGACAGCAGGGCGCGCACCCGGTCGTACGGGCCGCACTGCTCCCACGAGCCGAGCAGCACGCCCCGCACCCCCTCCAGCCAGCCCGCGCGCAGGAGTTGGGTGAGATAACGGTCCAGGCGGTACGTCTCCTCGCCCACGTCCTCCAGGCAGAGCAGGCCGCCGTCCGCCGAGGCACGGGCGTGCGGGGTGCCCCGTTCGGCGGCGAGCAGGCACAGACAGCCGCCGAGGAGGACGCCCCGCGCCCGGCCGGGCACCAGGGCTCGGCCGCCCGAGGAGATGACCCGTACCGTCTCGGGGGCGAAGAGCGTGGCGCGCAGGTGTTCCTGGGCCCGCGCGTTCTTCAGGAAGTCGATGCCCGCCGCCATCGGGCCGTGCAGGGTGACCAGGCCGAGCCGCACGGCGAACGCCTCGTGCAGCGCGGTGACGTCGCTGAAGCCGACCAGCGCCTTCGGCCCGGCCGCCCGCATAGCGTCCCAGTCGAGCAGCTCGACGATCCGCTGCGCTCCGTATCCGCCCCGCGCGCACAGCACCGCGTCGACGGCGGGGTCGCACCAGGCGCTCTGGAGGTCGGCGGCCCGGTCGGCGTCCGTGCCCGCCAGGTACGGGAACTCGCCGTGCCGGTCGAGGACATGGGGTGCCACGACCGGGTCGAGGTCCCAGCCGCGCAGCACGTCGAGCCCCGCCTGCAGTCGCTCCTCGGGCACGGGCCCGCTGGGCGCGACGACGGCGACCCGGGCGCCGGGGGCGAGTCGGGGCGGGCGGACGAGTTCCTTCACCTGGTTTCCTTCATCTGGGTGCCTTCATCTGGGTGCCTTCATCTGGGTGCCTTCACGTGGTCAGCTCCAGCGTCGGGACGCCGGGCGGGTTGAGCCCGAACACCTGGGCGTACAGCGAGAGTTCGGCCTCCAGTGCGCGCACCATGGTCTCGGCGCGCCGGAAGCCGTGGCCCTCTCCTTCGAAGGCGAGGTAGGCGTGCGGCACGCCCCGCCCGGACAGGCGGTCGAGGAACCGGTCGCACTGGGCGGGCGGGCAGATGACGTCGTCCAGACCCTGGAGCAGCAGGAAGGGCGCGGTGACACCGTCGGCGTGCTCGACGGGCGAGCGCTCGGCGTACCGTCCGGGCACCAGGTCGGGCGGTCCGACCAGGGTGTCCAGATAGCGCGACTCGAAGTCGTGGGTGCCTCCCGCGGCCCAGTCGGCCAGGTCGAGGACCGGATAGATGATCGTGCCGCAGGCGTAGACGTCGGTCGTGACGAGGGAGGCCGCCGCGGTCCAGCCGCCCGCGCTGCCGCCGCGGATCGCGAGCCGGGCCCGGTCGGCGGTGCCCTCGTCGGCGAGGGCGAGCGCGACGGCCGCGCAGTCCTCGACGTCGACGACGCCCCACTGCTCCCGCAGTTGGTCCCGGTAGGCGCGGCCGTGCCCGGTGGAGCCGCCGTAGTTGACCTCGGCGACGCCGATCCCGCGCGAGGTGAAGTAGGCGATCTCCAGGTCGAGGACGAGCGGCGCACGGCTGGTGGGTCCGCCGTGAGCCCACACGACGTACGGCGGCAGCTCGTTACTGGGCGCCGCGCAACCCGGGTGGTGGGGCGGGTAGACGTGGGCGTGGATCTCGCGTCCGGCGGGTCCGGTGAAGGTGCGGATCTGCGGCTCGGGGTAGTACACCGGGTCGACGGCGTCGTCGTGCGCGGCCCCGATGACACGGGCATGGCCGGTGCGGGCGTCGAGCTCCACCACCTCGTACCCGCTGCGCGGACCGGCTCCGACGGCGAGGACCCTGTCCCCGTGCGCCGCGAGGGCGGGCGCGAACTCGGTCCAGGGGCCCGCCGCGTCGACGACCTCGCCGGTCTCCGGGTCGAGGATGCCGAGCGCGGTGGCACCGCGGCCGTGCACGACGGCGACCAGTCCGCCCGCCAGCGGCGCGAACCAGCGGTGCCCGAGCTTCCACAGTGGCCCGCCGAACTCCTCCTCGCGGGGGCACACCGGCTCGTGGTCACGGTAGAGGTTCCACCAGCCCGTACGGTCGGCCGCGTACAGGAGACGGCCGTCCGCCGACCAGTCGACCTGCGCGACGGACTCCTGCGGCCCGCCGGCCACCGTGCGCGGCTCGCGCAGCCGGCCGTCCTCCGCCACCTCGGCGACGACCAGCTCCGTGCCGTCCCACGGCATGCGCGGATGGTCCCAGGCGAGCCAGGCTGCCCGCCGCCCGTCCGGCGAGAGCCGCACCCCGGTGACGAACCGGTGCCGGTCGTCGGTGAGTTCGCGTACGGCGTCCCGTTCCCCCGCGGCCGACCCGTCCAGCGGGACCGCTGCGACGACCCGGCGTACGTCGGTGGGGCCGTCGCCGGTGAACTCCTCCAGCACACACCACACTTCACCGAGCTCGGGGCGCAGCAGCGGCTCCGCCCAGCGCAGTCCGCCACCCACCGGTGAGACGGGGGTGAGGGGTTGGGGCTCGCCACCGACTTCGTACCGGTACAGCCGCTGGTCGGCGTGGTTCACGAACACCACGAGCGGCCGGCCGTCGTCCCGCACGGCGCCGGCCCAGGGGTGCCCGCCGTATTCGATGACGCGGCTGCGCACGTTCCACGGGGCGGGCAACACCGACTCCTCGCTGCCGTCCGCGCGTCGCCGTACGAGGGTGCGGCGGCCGCCCTCCGTCGGCCGCGGTGCGGTCCACCATGCCTCGTCACCGACGAAGCCGACGTACTCGGGTTGCCCGTCGTGCGCGGCGGCGAGGGCCGCGTCGATGGGCGAGGGCCACGAACCGTACGCCAGGGTCTGCACGTTCTCCCCGCTCCCCTCAGGCCGTCCGCAGGAAGCGGTCGAGGACGTCGACGCCGAAGTGGAGCGCCTCGACGGGGACGCGCTCGTCTACGCCGTGGAAGAGGGCCTGGTAGTCGTAACCCTCCGGGAGCTTCAGCGGGGCGAACCCGTAGCCGGTGATGCCGAGTTGGGAGAACTGCTTGGCGTCGGTGCCGCCGGACATGCAGTACGGCACGACGTGCCCCTCGGGCGCGAACTCCTGGACGGCGGCTCTCATCTTGGCGTAGAGGGGAGCGTCGACCGGTGCCTGGAGGGCGACCGAGTGATGGCGGAACTCCCAGTCGACGTCGGGGCCGGTGAGTTCGTCGAGGGTCGCGCGGAATTCGTCCTCGGCGCCCCAGAGGTACCGTCCGTCGACGTACGCGACGGCCTCCCCCGGGATCACGTTGAGCTTGTAACCGGCCTCCAGCATGGTCGGGTTGGCGCTGTTGCGGACCGTCGCCTCGACGAGGGAGGCCGCCGGGCCGAGCTTGCTCAGCAGTGCGTCGACGTCGTCGAGGCCGCCGTCGATGCCGTAGAGCGCGGCGAGTTCGGTGAGTGCGGCGCTGACGGTCGGAGTGAGCCGCAGCGGCCACTCGTACGCGCCGATACGGGTGACGGCGGCGGCCAGCCGCGTCACGGCGTTCTCCCGGTTCACCTTCGAGCCGTGCCCGGCGCGCCCGCGCGCGGTCAGCTTCAGCCAGCCGGTGCCGCGCTCCCCCGCCGCGATGGGATAGATCTCGCGCCCGGCACCGTCGTGGAAGGTGAACGCGCCGGACTCGCCGATCGCCTCCGTACAGCCCTCGAACAGTTCCGCGTGCCGGTCGGCGAGGAATTGGGCGCCGTCCTCGGCGCTGGCCTCCTCGTCGGCGGTGAAGGCGAGGACGAGGTCACGCCGAGGTCGCACGCCCTGCCGCGCCCAGGCGCGCACCACGGCCAGGATCATGGCGTCCATGTTCTTCATGTCGACCGCGCCCCGGCCCCACACCACCCCGTCACGGACCTCCCCGGAGAACGGGTCCACGCTCCAGTCCCCGGCCTCCGCGGGCACCACGTCGAGGTGACCGTGCACCAACAACGCCGCCGCCGAGGGATCGGTCCCCTCGATCCGGGCGACGACGTTGGTCCGCCCCGGGACGCGCTCGAGGAGCGTCGGCTCCACCCCCGCCTCGGCCAGCCACTCGGCCGCGTACTCGGCTGCGGGCCGCTCCCGGCAGTCCCCGCCGCCCCGGTTGCTGGTGTCGATGCGAATGAGCTCCGAGGTGAACCGGACGACCTCGTCCCTCGCCTGTGCGTCAGCCATACTCCTCCTCCACCGCCGCCGCCACTATCGTGGTGACCGCCTTGAACGTGCGGATCCCCTCGTACATGGTGCCGCTGGTGTACGCCACCTTCCGCTCCCCGACGCGACCCACGCCCGGCACGACGGTCGCGGCCAGCGCCAGATGCTCCGCGTCGAACTCCACGGCAACCGTGAACGGCCCGCCCCGCACCGACTCATGACGCACCGCCAGATCGGTCGCCGCCTTCGCCGCCGCCCGGATGTCCGC
Organism: Streptomyces sp. NPDC043427; assembly: GCF_056436655.1. NCBI lineage: Bacteria > Bacillati > Actinomycetota > Actinomycetes > Kitasatosporales > Streptomycetaceae > Streptomyces > Streptomyces sp. NPDC043427. The sequence continues at coordinate 228,608 of NZ_JBWKCC010000010.1, forward strand.
GGCGGTCCGGGCCGGCGTCCGGCACACGGCCGCGTACCGCGACACATGGTCCTTGACCGCCACCTTCAACGCCTCCGGCGCATACCCGAGCGCGTCCTCGCAGGCCACGTCGTCCCCGGTCACCAGCACCACCGGCACCCCGTACTCGGCCACGACCCGCGCGTTCAGCAGGCCCTCACTCGCCCGTACGTCGTTCAGCCACACCCCGGTGATGGAGTTCGCGAGGTAGGTGTGCGCGAGCACGCCCTCCATCCCGGCACCCGCGTGGTACCCCACAAACGCGATGCCATCCACGTCACCGTGCTGCACACCCTCCACCATGGACAGCGACTTGTGCCGCCCGGTCAGCATCTCCACCCGCTCGTCCAGCTGCTCCAGCAACAGGTTCCGCATCGTCCAGTGCGCCTCATTGACGAGCACCGCATCCGCACCACCGTCGAAGAACCCCAGCACCGCGGCATTCACATCCGACGTGAACATCCCCCGACACCGCTCCCACTGCGCCGTCCCCGGCAACACGTCGGCCGGCCAGGTGACGCCGGTGGCGCCCTCCATGTCGGCGCTGATGAGGATCTTCATGAGACGTCACGTTACGCGCCGCCGGGTGGGCCTGCCACGAAAAGGCGGGGCGGCCGCGGATGCACCCGTATGTGTCGGAGCCTCCCCGTACCCTGGTCGGAGTCATGAGCGAGACGGGGGGCGGCGAGAGCGGAGTGGAGCAGGTACTGCGGGTTCCGGCCGACATGTTCCGGTTCACGACGGGTGAGCGGGCGCCGCTGTACAGCGCGATCCTGCACGCCTTCGGGGAGGCGAACGAGCGACTGGTGACCGCCTTGTCCCTGGACGAGATACGCGAGTGGCTGCGCGGCCTGGGCTGGTTCGACGCGCTCACCGATGACGACCTGGTGGCGGCGCTGCGGCAGTTGCGGGAGTGGCGCCTGCTGGACGCCGTACAGAACCACGCGGGGAACTACCGCACGGCGGAGGAATACGAGCGGCGGAACCTGCAGTATTCCCTGACCCGCCACGGCGAGGCCGCTTTCGCCGGAGTGCAGCACACGCTGGCCGTTCTCGCCTCGTCCGGCGCCCTCCAGACAGCGGTCCTGGACGCGATCGCCGACCGGCTGCACGCCCTGGCCGCGCTGCTGGCGGATCCCGCCTCGGCCGACCGGCGGCTCTTCACCACGGTCCAGGAGCTGGAAGGGCACCTCGAAGCCCTTCGCTCCAACACCAAGCAGTTCAACGGTGAACTGCAGCGTCTGCTGCACACCGACGGCGTGGATCTGACGGTCTTCCGCGAGGTCAAGGCCGCGACGGTGGCATATCTGCAGGAGTTCCTCAGCCACCTCGACCAGCGCGCGCACACCATCGCGGGCGCCGTGTCGCGCATCGAGGAACTGGGCGTCGCCGGGTTGCACGAGCGAGCCCTGGCCGGCGCCGAGCTGCCGCCACAGGCGGGCGGCGATCCGGCACCCGCGTGGCTGCAGGCCCGGCGGGCCCGCTGGGAGGGGCTGCGTGCCTGGTTCCTGCCCGAGGACGGTGCGCCGGCCCGGGTGGAGCAGCTGCACCACGTGGCGCGCCGGGCGATCGTGACGCTGCTGCAGGTCCTGGACCGGATCAACCAGGCCCGGCTCAGGTCGTCGAGTGCCGCGGAGGATTTCCGGGAGCTGGCGCGCTGGTTCGCGCTCGCCCCGTCGGACGAGGCCCTGCACGGGTTGTGGGCGACGGCGTTCGGGCTCGGCTCCGCCCGTCACGCCCACCTCGTCCACCCCGACCCCGAGGTCGTGCCGGCGTCGGTGAGCTGGGGCGAGGCCCCACCGGTGGAGGTGTCGGTGCTGCTGCGTTCGAGCGGGCGTACGGAGCGGTTCACACGCACCGGCCGGGTGCGCGACGTGACGGCGGTGAAGGCCGCCCGTGCCGAGCGGGCGTGTGCCGAGCGGGCGGAGTTGGAGGCGGCCTGGGACCTGCTGCGCACCTCCGCCCCGGTACGGCTGTCGCACTTCGCGGAGCTCGACCACCGTGTGTTCGAGCGACTGCTGGACCTGCTGGGCCGGGCACTTGCGGTGCGCCCCGACACGGCGGGGCTACGGCGCGCGATCACCGGGGACGGCCGCGTGGAGGTGCTGCTGCACCCGCCGGACGGGGCGGGGCAGGCGGTGCTGAGCACGGCGCACGGACGCCTGACGGCCCCGGACTACGTCGTCGAGATCCGTCCGGCGGGCGGGACAGCGCAACGGAAGCCCGGCAGCGGTCCTCATCAGGAGCGGCAGGCCGGATGAGCAACCTCGCCAACCAACTGGTCGTCGCCGAGCGCGAGGAGGTGGCGCGCGGCATCCGTACCCTGCTGACCCGTCCCCTGCTGACCGAGAAGGACGACCCGGCCGCGTTCGACCTGGTGCGCCGCCGTCGTGAGCCGCTCACCCGGTGGTTCGACTACACGCTGGGCTGGCCGCTGGAGGTCGAGGTGCGCCAGGGATACGCCCGCCTGTCGAAGGTCCGCACGTACGGCACCGCGACCGACGGGGACCGTCCGGCGCGCCGCCTGCGCGCGGGCCGCGCGCCACTGGACCGCCGCCGCTACGTCCTGCTGTGTGTCACCTGCGCCGAACTGCTGTCGGTGCCGGTGACGACCGTGGGCCTGCTGGCCGACCGGGTGGCGCGGGCCGTGGCCGCCGACGAGGCGCTGCCCGCGTTCGACACCGCGCAGCGCGCCGAGCGGACGGCGTTCGTCGACGTCCTGCGCCTGTTGGAGTCGTACGGGGTGGTCACGGTACTCGACGGCGCGACCGAGTCGTACGCGGAGTCGGCCGACGCGAAGGTGCTGTACCGCGTGCAGTCCGGGCTGCTGATGCGTCTGCTGGCGGCGCCGGGAAGCCCGTCCCGGATCTCCGCCACCGTCGAAACCGCGCCCGAGGCCGCCCCCGCCCGCTTCGGAGAGCTGCTGGCAGCGCTCACGAAGGAGCGGCGCTACGGCACCGGGGAGGACGGGGCGTCGGCGGCACAGCACACGCTGTGGCTGCGGCACACGGTGCTGCGCCGGCTCTTCGACGATCCCGTGGTGTACCGGGACGAGCTGAGCGGGGCGCAGCTCGGTTATCTGTCCTCACTGACGGGGCGGCAGGTCATGCGGCGTGCCGCCGAGCAGGCGGGGTTCGTCCTGGAGGAGCGCGCCGAGGGCTGGCTGCTCGCCGACCCGGAGGCCGTCGCCACGGACGAGAAGTTCCCGGACGACTCCTCCCACGCCAAGGTCGCCGCGCTGCTCCTGCTCGACTCGGTCACCGAGGTGCCCGACGGCTGTTCCGTCGCACGGCTGGCCGCCGACGCGGAGGGGCTGCTGGCCCGCTTCCCCGGCTGGGGCAAGGCCTATCGCTCCGAGGACGGCGCCGTACGGCTGGCGGAGGACGCCCTACGGATCCTGGTCCGGTTCGGCCTGGTGCGCCGCGTCGACGACTGGGTCAAGGCCCGCCCCGCCGCGGCCCGCTACCGGGTGTCGGGCGTCGGCCGGCGCCAGGAGCGGGAAGGAGACGCGTGATGACGGTGACCGAGCTGACGGGGATCCCGGAGCCACGCGGAGAGGACGCGGGGCGCTGGCGCCCCACACGGGCCGGTGTCCTCAACGTATGGCGGTACTACGACGAGGTGTTCACCTTCCACAGCGGACGGCTGCTGCTGCGCGGGCCCAACGGCACGGGCAAGTCGAAGGCGCTGGAGCTGCTGCTGCCCTTCCTGTTCGACGCGAGCCTCAAACCGCACCGGCTCTCCACGTTCGGCGGCAGCGAGCGCACCATGCACTGGAACCTCATGGGCGAGGGCGCCACCGGTGTCACCCGCGTCGGCTACGTGTGGCTGGAGTTCCGTGCGGACCGCGGCGACGACACGCAGTGGTTCACCATCGGCGCGCGGCTCCAGGCCACGTCCCGTACGACATCGGTGGGGGCCGACTTCTTCACGGTACGAGCCCGTGTCGGCCAGGAGGACGGGCCGGCGCTCGTGGGCGAGGCGGGGCAGCCGCTGACCGTCGCCGCGTTGAAGGAGGCGCTGGCCGGACGGGGCGAGGTGCACGACACGGCCACCGACTACCGGGCGGCGGTGCGCCAGACCCTGTTCCCGGGACTGTCCGAGCAGCGGTACGACGCGCTGATCACGGCGCTGCTGCAACTGCGCACGCCGAAGCTGTCCGAACGGCTCGATCCGTCGCTGCTGTCAACGCTGCTCTCCCGTGCCCTGCCGCCGCTGGACCGTGACGAGATCTCGGAACTGGCGGACGGCTTCGAGCGGTTGGACCGGCAGCGCGAGGAACTGGCCGACATGGATGAGCGGGTGGAGGCCGCGGGCAAGCTGGCCGAGCGGCAGCGCACGTACGCGCAACGCGTCCTGCGGGCCCGCGCTGCCGACCTGATCTCCGCCACCACGGAGATGGACAATCTCACCCGCGCCGCCCGCGAGACCGAAGAGGCGTACGAACGCGCGGCCGGCGAACGTGCCGCTGCCGAGCGGCAGTCGGTCGAGTGCCAGGAGCTGGCCGCAGAGCTGCGGTCCCGGATCGAGGTGCTGACCGACTCCGAGGAGTACCGCCAGGGACGACAGCTGGACCGGCTGCGCCGCCAGGTGGGCGAGGCCCGTTCCACGGCCGAGGACCGGCGCACCGTGGCGGACGCGGCACGCGCCGAGGTGGAGGAGGAGGGGCGGCGGGCGCTCGCGGCCCGCGAGGAGGCCGACGCTCAGCGAGGACGGACCCGGACCGCCGAGGACGAGGCCTGGCAGGCCGGGCGGGCGGCCGGTCTCACGGCGGCGTGCGCCGAGACGGCGGCGGCGCTCGCGGACGGCGGGGAGAACCGGGCCCGGCAGCTGGTCTCCGGCGCGGTTCGTGGCCGGCTCGGCCAGATCGCCGAGGTGCGCAGCGCCGTGGACACCCACCGGGGCGCGGTGCGTGCGCGGACGGCGGCCGAGGAGGTCCTGGAGCTGGCGCGGGCGGCGCAGGCCGAGGCGGGCGAACGGTGCGAGGAGACGTCCGGGGTCTACGAGGAGGCGGTCCGGGCGCAGGCCGCCCGGCTTCGGGAGTGGGCGCTCGGCTGTGTCGAGCTGCGCTTCGCTCCCGAAGCCCTCCAGGAGCTGGCGGAACGGGCGGACTCCGAGTCCGAGGTACTGGCGGTCACGGAAGCGGCGGCACGGTCCGTCGAACGGGAGCTGACCACCGCCGAGACCATGACCGGGCAGCGCCGCCAGGCGCTCACCGCCGAGCGGGCACGGGCGGCCGAGGAGGTGGCCCGCCTGGAAGGTACGCCCGATCTGCCGCCCGAGCCGCCGCGTACGCGTACCGCCGACCGCACCGCGCTGCACGGGGCACCGCTGTGGCGGCTGGTCGCCTTCCACGACACCGTGCCCGCCGCTGAACAGGCCGCCGTGGAGGCCGCGTTGGAGGCATCGGGACTGCTCGACGCCTGGGTGGGCCCGTTCGCCGGGCTGGTGGCCGCCGGACACGACACGTTGGCGGAGGCGGAGTGGTCCGCCGCGCCCCCGGGCGGCCGCGATCTCACCGATGTCCTTCGGCCGGAGCCCGGTGCTCCCGTACCGGCCGAGCGCATCGAGCGGCTGCTGGCGTCGATCGCGTACGGCGCCACGCTCCCCATCGGCCCGGCGGCCGCCGTCGCTGCGGACGGCACCTGGCGGCTCGCCGCCGCGACCGGCAGCTGGGCCAAGCCCGAGTCCGCCCATATCGGCGCCTCGGCGCGCGAGCGCACCCGCCGTCGACGCATCGAGGAACTGGCCTCGCAAATAAGTGAGTTGGACGCGGAGATCCATGTCTGCGACTCCGAACTCGCGCTGCTCGACGACCGCCGCCGCGCCCTGGACCTGGAGCGGCACGGACGACCGGACCACGCCCCGGTGGCTGCCGCCCGCCGCGCCCTGGACCGGGCCGAGGCGGACGTCGCGGCCCGCGGCGACGCCGTCCACACCGCGGCGGCGACTCTCGCCGCGCGCGAGGGCGAGGTGACGAGGGCGCTGCGTGCTCTGGACTCCCTCGCCGCGGAGCACGGTCTGCCGACCGACGCGAAGGCCCTGGACCGACTCGCCGATCACACCGAGACGCTGCGCGAGGCGGCCGGCCAGTGGCTGCTGGCCTCCGTGCGACTCACCACCGCGTCGCACACCGCGGCCGAGGCCGAAGAGCGTGCCGCCCGTGCGGGCCGGACCGCCGAGGAGCGCGAGGCGTGGGCCCGGGAAGCGGACGCCGAGGTGCGCTCGCTCACCGCCGCCCTGGAGGAGGCCGAGCACACCGCGGGCGCCCCGTACCAGGACGTCCTCACCCGCATCGAGGAACTGCGCGCCGAGGTCCGCGTCGCCGACCGCACCGCACGACAACTGAACGAGGCCCTGCTCGAACTGGCCTCTCGCATCGGCTCGTTGGACAGTCGACGCGCCACCGCGGCGAAGGACCGGGACGCGGCGCTCACCGTCCGCGACACGGCCGCCGAACGGCTGCGCCGTTGTGTCGCGCTCGGCCTGGCCGACGACGCCGGCGCGGACGGAGTCCGGCTGCCCGCGGACGCGAGGGTGACAGCCACACTGGAGGCCGCACGGGCCATCGCCGCACGCTGGCCCGGCGTACCGCACTCCGCCAAGAACATCGCCGACGCTCTGGAGCGGCTCGCCGAGACCCGGTACGCCACCGCCGAGACGCTCAGTGAGCGCACCGACGTCCACTTGGAGGCCGAGGAGGACCTGCACGTTCTCACCGCCTCCCTCGACGGCGCGCTCCTGGGCGCGTCCGGTCTCCTCGCCGCGCTGGCCGAGGAACGCGACCGCGGGCAGGACGACATCACCGCCGGTGAGCGCGGCCTGTTCGACCGGATCCTGACCGGGGACACCCGCCGCCACCTCGCCGCCCGCATCCGCCAGGCGAACGAACTCGTCGACGCGATGAACGCCCGCCTGGAACGGGTCCGCACCGCCTCCCGCGTCGCCGTGCAGCTGGTGTGGCAGGTCGACCCGGCGTTGCCGCCCGGCACCAGGGCCGCCCGCGACCTGCTGCTGAAGGACCCGGTGCGGCTCACCGACGCCGACCACGAGGCTCTGCACCGGTTCTTCCGCGAACGCATCGAGGAGGCCAGGACCACGCAGAGGGCGGGTAGTTGGGAGGAGCAGCTCGCGCAGGTCCTCGACTACACCGCCTGGCACCAGTTCGTGGTGCGGCTCGACCGCGGGAACGACGGCTCGGGTTGGCAGTTGCTGACGAAGAAGTTGCACGGCGCGCTCTCGGGTGGCGAGAAGGCCATCGCGCTGCACCTGCCGCTGTTCGCGGCGGTCGCCGCGCATTACCACGCGGTGCCCGAGGCGCCCCGGCTGATCCTGCTCGACGAGGTGTTCGTCGGCGTCGACGCCACCAACCGCGGGCAGGTGTTCGCCCTGCTGTGCTCCCTCGACCTCGATCTGCTCCTCACCTCCGACCACGAGTGGTGCACGTACCGCGAACTCGACGGCATCGCCGTGCACCAGCTGATCACGGACAGGGACGACGACGCGGTCACCACCGCCCGCTTCGTCTGGGACGGTCTCGGTCTGCTGCCCGACGAGGCCCCCGCATGAGCCGCCCTGCCCGACATGCCCTGGACCGGCCCGAACTGGCGCCGCTGTGGCGGGCGGTGCATGACCGACTGTCCTCCGGCCGCCCGGTGGGCCGCATCACGCTCGGGCCACTGGACCTCCCGGCCCGGGAGGCGCTCGCCGACCTGCTCGGCCTGGACCGGCTTCCCGAGGCCCGTACGACGGTGACACTGGCTCGCCTGGACGAGGTGCTGACCGAGGCCGTCGGCACCGACAGCCGCGAAGTCTGCGAGGCGATCGTCGGCCCGCTCGGCGACCGGGCGGCGGCCCGAGAGGCCGGCCGCGCCGAACGCGCCGCGCTCTGGGAATGGCTGGCCGCCCACCCCGTGATCACCGCCCAGCCCGCACTGGTCCCGTGGGCGACGCACCTGCGCCGCTCGGGTCCCGTCCGCGGATCGGTCCAGGCCACCCGCCGCCTCTTGGGCGACGCCCTGACGGTCCTCGCGGCCCTGCCCGCCCAGGGCGAACCACTGCCGGTGTTCGCCGCCGCCCACCTCGGCGACGCCCACGCCCTGGACGACGGCAGCCGCCTGGCCGGTACGGTGCTGCGCGCCTTGGCCGCCCTGCACGACACCGAACCGCCCGCCTCAGCGGCCGACCGTCGCGCCCTGTGGAACCTGGCCGGCGTCGCGGACGACGCCTTGTCCACCACGGTCCTCTCCGCGGGCCTGCGCCCCACCGGCACCGGTCCGGTGGCCCGTGCCCTGACCGCGTACGCGGACGCCGGTCACGCCACGCATCTGTCGCTGGCCCAGCTCCGCGAGCCCGGGGACCTGTTCCTGCCGACGACGGACGTGCACATCACCGAGAATCCCAGCATCCTCGCCCTTGCCCTGCGCCGCTTCGGCCCCGCCTGCCCACCCTTGGTGTGCACGGCCGGCTGGCCGAACAGCGCGGTCGTCCTGCTGCTGCGCCGGCTCGCCGCCGCGGGCGCCGCGCTGCGCCATCACGGTGACTTCGACGGCGAGGGCCTGCGCATCACCGCGCATGTCCTCGCTGCCACGGGTGCGACTCCTTGGCGCATGTCCACCGCCGACTACCGCGCGGCTCACGCCCGGTCCCCCTCGGGCCCACCGCCCGGCCGTATCACCGACGCCCCCTGGGACGCCGACCTCGCGCCCGCCCTGAAGGACCACGGCACCGCGATCCTCGAAGAACACGTGGCGGAGGCCCTTCTGGCCGACCTGGCGTCCTTCGCCGTGTCGTCGCGGTTGGTCTCGGCGCGCCGAGAAAGGTCGTAGAACAGGCGCATCTCGGCGCAGCATTTCGCAAAGCAGTAAAATATGCACTTTTCGCACCTCCGAATGAGTCCTACGCTCAATTACGGAGGCGGGCGGTGGCCGGCCTGTCGACCACCGCCGCCCGTACCGAGCGGAGGCGGAGATGAAAGCGTCGATACGGCGGTCCGCGATCTTCGCAAGCGCGGCCGCTCTGGTGGTGGCCGTCTGCGGCTCGACCGGCACGGCCCGGGCCGACCCCGGCGACGGGGAGCTCCAGTTCGGCTACGTCCTGCCGGAGACGGGACAGTTGGCCTACCTCGGCCCGCCGCAGATCGAGTCCCTGAAGTTCGCGATCCAGACGATCAACGACGCCGGTGGGGTTCTGGGCAAGCCCGTACCGGCTGTGGTGTCCAGTGACGAGGCGGGCCAGGAGGCTGTCGCGGCGCAGTCGGCCGACCGGGTCCTCGCCTCGGGCGTGGACGCGGTCATCGGCGCCGCGGCCTCCGGCATGTCCCTGGCGTTCATCGACCGGGTGACCGGAGCGGGCGTCGTGCAGTGTTCGGGGTCGAACACCGCACCCACCTTCACCGACTACGAGGACGACGGGTACTACTTCCGTACCGCCCCGAGCGACGCGTTGCAGGGGCCCATCCTGGCGGACGTCGTCCGCGACGACGGCCACGACCGGGTGGCCCTGGTCGCACGGGCGGACGACTACGGGCGCGGCCTGATGGAGAGCACCCGCAAGACGCTCGAGGACCGCGGTGCGACGGTGGCGCTCGCCGAGACGTACGACCCGAAGGCGAGCAACTTCGACCAGGTCGTACAGAAGGTCGAGAACGCAAGGCCGGACGCCGCCGTGGTGATCGCGTTCGAGGAAGGCACCCAGATCCTCCAGGGCATGATCGAATCCGGGCTCGGACCCGACCGGATCGGTGTCTACGGCGCCGACGGACTGCGCAGCGAGGAGCTGGCCTCACTGGTCTCCCCGGATCAGCCCGAGAGGCTCGCCGGGATGAAGGGGACCGCGCCGGCGTCGGCGACGAACGAGCAGTACGTGAAGGATCTGCAGAAGTTCGCGCCGAAGCTGAAGGAGCTGCAGTTCGCGCCGCAGGTGTTCGACTGCGTGACGACGATCGCGCTCGCCGCCGAGAAGGCGAAGTCCGACGACCCGGCCGAGTACGTGAAGGAGATGAACGGGATCACCAGGGACGGCCAGAAGTGCACTTCGTTCGCCGCCTGCAAGGAGCTGCTCGCCGACGGCAAGAACATCGACTACGACGGTGTGAGCGGCCCGCTCGACTTCACCGACAAGGGCGAACCCGGCCAGGCGACCATCGAGGTGTACGGCTACGACAACAAGGGACAGCTGCAGACCCTGCGCACCGAGATCAGCACGACCCAGGGCTGAGGGCGTCAACGGACACGGGCGAGCGTGCCGAGGTAGAGCTCGATCACCTTCTCGTCGTGGAGCAGTGCCGTGCCCGTGCCGGTGTGCGCGTTGCAACCCTGGTCGAGAACGTAGCCACGGTCGCAGAACTGCAGGCACCTGCGGGCGTTCTGCTCGACCATGAGCACGGCGACGCCCGCGCTGTTGATCATTCTGCACCGGTCGAAGACATGGTCCTGATGGAGCGGTGACAGGCCGGCCGACGGCTCGTCGAGGAGCATCAGCTGCGGCTGTGTCATCAGGGCGCGGGCCATTGCGAGCATCTGGCGTTCGCCGCCGGACATCGCGCCGGCCTTCTGCTTCCGGCGGTCGGCCAGCACGGGGAAGAGTTCCTGCACCGCCGCGACCCGCCGCGCGTACTCCCTGGGCCGCAGATAGGCGCCCATCCGCAGGTTCTCCTCGACGGTCAGCGTGGGGAAGACGTTCTGCAGTTGCGGTACGTAGCCCACGCCCCGCCGGACCAGTTCGTGCGCGGGCCGGTTGGTGACGTCATCACCGCGCAGCCGCACGGTGCCACCGCGCACCCGCAGCAGCCCGAAGACGGCCTTGACGAGCGTCGACTTCCCGGCGCCGTTGGGGCCGATCACACCGACCACCTCGCCGGGCCGTACCTCGATGGTGCATCCGCGCAGCACGTCCACGCCGGGGACGTAACCGGCGACGATGTCGTCGGCCGCCAGCACCGGCTGCTGCTCTTCGGCGGACACGGCTAGTCCTCCCTCTCCTCGGTGGCCTCCGGTTCGTCGTGCCGTTTGCCCAGGTAGGCGTCCACGACGGCGGCGTTCCGGCCGATCGTGCGCGGGGGCCCCTCGGCCACCAGGCGGCCGTCGGCCATGACGGCCACCCAGTCGCTGATGCCCATCACCACGTCCATGTCGTGCTCGACGAAGCACACCGTCAGCCCCTCGTCACGCAGCTGGGTGATGTGCCCGAGCAGCGACTGGGTCAGCGCGGGGTTCACCCCGGCCATCGGCTCGTCGAGCAGCAGCATGACCGGCCGGGCCATCAGCGCGCGGGCCAGTTCCAGCAGTTTGCGCTGACCGCCGGAGAGCGTGCCGGCGTGGTCGTCGCGCAGGGGGCCGAGCCGGAACCGGTCCAGCAGTTCGTCGGCCCGGCGCTCGAGCTCCCGCTCCTGCCCGTGCCACAGCGGCCGCAGCAGCGCGGGCAGCACCCGCTCGCCACGTTGCCCGGGCGCGGCGAGCAGCAGGTTCTCCAGCACGGTGAGCCGGGCGAGCGTCCTGGTGAGCTGGAACGTACGGACCAGTCCCCGCCGCGCCACCCGGTGCGCCGGGGCGCCGGTGAGCGGCCGCCCGTCGAACGACCAGCTGCCGCCATCGGCCCGGTCGAACCCGCTCACCACGTTGAACAACGTGGTCTTGCCGGCGCCGTTGGGCCCGATGAGCGCCGTGATGGCCCCCCGCTGCACCTCCAGGTGTGCCACGCGCACGGCAACGAGGCCGCCGAACGTGCGGGTCACCTGGTCCAGGACCAGCAGAGGGTCCGGCTTGCGTGCTCCCGGCTCGGGAACAGTGTCAGCGGCCACTGAGCAGCATCTCCTTCCGGCTGCCGAGGATGCCCTGCGGCCTGAACGCGACCAGCAGCATCAGGGCGATGCCGACCAGCGCGAAGCGCACCGCGCCGACCTCGGACGTACTGATGAGGTCCGACGAGACGTACCCGGCGCCGATGGCCTGGCGGAGCGCGCTGTCGAGGAAGCTCAGGACGGACCAGAACAGGATCGAGCCGACGACCGGCCCGAGAATCCGCCCCGCGCCTCCGAGGACGAGCAGCGTGTACAGGAAGAACGTGACGCCGGGATCGAAGTTGTCCGGGTTGACGGACTGCACCTGGATCGCCTGCATCATGCCCGCCACAGCGCCGATGACGCCGCCCAGCACGAGGCTCTGCATCTTGTACGCGTACACGTTCTTGCCGAGGCTGCGCGCGGCGACCTCGTCCTCACGGATCGACCGGACGACCCGCCCCCAGGGACTGTGGATCAGCAGGGCCAGCAGCACTCCGACCACGAGCACCAGCGCCCATCCGACGATCATCACCCACAGGTCGCGGGAGCTGAACCTCACCAGCCACACGCCGTACGTGCCGCGCTCGACGGGGCTGAGCGCGTAGAAGTCGTTCGCGAACCTCTGCAGCCCGAACACCCCACCGGTGACCGGCTCGGCCCAGCTGGACCGGTAGAACAGCCGCAGCGTCTCCCCCGCCGCGATCGTGGTGATCGCGAGGTAGTCGGCGCGCAGCCGCAGGGTGGGCAGGCCGAGCAGCAGGGCCAGCACCGTCGCGCAGGCCATTCCCGCCAGGACGCCCAGCCACATCGGGCCGTCGTACGTCGACACCGTGATGGCGAGACCATAGCCGCCGGCCAGCATGAATCCGACCTGACCGAAGTTGAGGAGCCCGGTGTAACCGAAGTGCAGGTTCAGCCCCATCGCGGCGAGCGCGTAGATGGCGGCGATGGAGCCGATTCCCGATCGCAGGGCGTCGGTGAGAATGGCCGTGAAGTCCATGGCGCACCCCTCATCCGACGCGTTCCGCCTGGCCGAGGATGCCCTGGGGCCGGACGAGCAGGACGACGATCAGGACGAGCAGCGCCCACGCGTACTGCAGGTCGACCGGGAACCACAGGGTGGACATCTGGGCGACGACGCCGATCACGAAGCTGCCGACCATCGCACCGTAGGCGGAGCCGAGGCCACCCAAGATGATCCCGGCGAACATGAGCAGCAGGAGCTTGAAGCCCATGTCCCAGGTGACGATCTCCACCAGGCCGAAGAAGACCCCGCCGAGTGCGGCCAGTGCGCCGGAGAGCATCCACACGAACAGCACGACCCGCTGCACGTCGATGCCCGACGCCTCGGCGAGGTCACGGTTGGCGGAGACGGCCCGGACAGCCGTGCCGATCCGTGTCTTCTGCAGGAGCGCGGCGACGCCGAGCAGCACCAGGACGGCGAGCAGGGTGACCGTGAGGTCCCGGGGGGTGATGCCGACCGGCCCCAGGTCGATCGCGCTCTGGATGTCGTACTGCGCGTAGGAGGCGGGCCGGGTTCCGTACAGCACGAGCACGACGTGCCGCAGCAGCAGCGAGAGCCCGATGGTGACGATGAACATGTTGATCAGCCCGGTGCCCCGGGCTCGCAGCGGGCGCCAGATGCCACGCTCGACGGCCCCGCCGAGCAGGGCGCCGAAGGCCACCGCAGCGAGGGTGGCGGGGATCAGGTGCCAGCCAGGGCCGGCGGCGGAGACGTTGAGGAAGAACGCGAAGGTTGCGCCGATCGTGACGAACTCACCGTGTGCGAAGTTGATCAAATGGATGGTGCCGAAGATCAGCGAGAGTCCGACCGACGTGATCGCGATAATCACCCCGAACTGGATCCCGTCGATCAGCGCCTGCAGAGCCCGCGCGCCGAACGTGGGGCCGCGCGCGATCTCCTCGCCCTGGGCCCGAGCGAAGCCTGCGGGAACCGTCAGGAGGGCCAGGACAAGGGCCGGTACGAGCATCCGCGGACAGCGCACGACGATTCCGGTGTGTCACGAGCATCCCTTGTGGCTCAGTGTAGGCTCGCCGGTCCTTGCCGTTGCCGGACGGAACCACGGAGTACGCGACCGATGACCACGTACGCGCTGCCCGCCGAACGCTTCGAGGCCGACCGGCCGCATCTGCGGGCGGTGGCCTACCGGATGCTCGGCTCGGTGAGTGAGGCCGAGGACGCCGTGCAGGAGGCGTGGCTGCGGGCCGCGCGGGCCGATGTCGCCGGGGTGGAGAACCTCAGCGGGTGGCTGACCACGGTGGTGGGGCGGGTGTGCCTGAACATGTTGCGTTCGCGTCGGGCGCGCCAGGAGGAGCCGCTCGACCTGCGGGTGACTGGTCAGGCCGTGGGTCCGGGGAACGGCGTTGATCCGGAGGAGGAGGCGCTGCTGGCCGACTCGGTCGGGGTGGCGCTGCTGGTCGTTCTCGACACGCTCGGGCCGGCCGAGCGGCTGGCGTTCGTCCTGCATGACCTGTTCGCGGTGCCGTTCGACGACATCGCCCCGCTGATCGAGAAGACTCCGACCGCGACGAGGCAGTTGGCGAGCCGGGCTCGCCGTCGGGTGCGGGGCGGCGCTCCCGCATCGGTCGCCGTCGACCTGACCCGGCAGCGCGAGGTGGTCGGGGCGTTCCTGGCGGCCACGCGGGGCGGGGACTTCGAGGCGCTGCTGTCGCTGTTGCACCCCGATGTCGTCCTGACCGCCGACCGGTTCGTCGTCCCCACTCCCGGACCGATCGTGGTCGGGGGCGGCCGGGCGGTCGCCGAGGGCGCGATGGCCGCCATGGGCCGGGCGCGATTCACCGGGCTCGCGCTGCTCGACGGAAGCGTCGGCCTGGTGATGGCGCCGCAGGGGCGCCTGCGTCTGGTCCTGGCCTTCACCATCACCGCGGACGGCATCACGGGAATCGACGTCGTGGCGGACCGGGAGCGGCTGGAGGGGATCGAGGTCGCGGTGCTCGCCGCCTGACGAACGAGGCGAGAACGAGGCGAGGGGGGCCGGCACACCCGCCGGTCCCCCTCATGCTCGTTCACCCCTCGCTCAGAACCCGAGGACCAGCGACGCGGCCACCGGCGCCGCGTACAGCAGCGGGAACGGCACGTGCGAGAACCAGCGGGCGCGCAGCACGGTGACGACGGCGCCGAGGAAGTACAGCACCAGAGCGACCCCGGCCAGCACGCCGACCACCGGCACGAGCAGGCCCACGAGCAGACCGGCGGCCCCGGCGGCCTTGGCGGCGCCGAGCCAGGGCCACCAGGCGCGCGGGACGCCGTAGTCGGCCAGCGGCTTCACCGTCCACTCGGCGTGGAAGAAGACGGAAGCGGCCGAGAAACCGGCCATGACGGCTCCCAGTACGGTGACGACGACGTAGGTGGTGGACATGGCAGCTCCTCATCGGGTCGCGACCGGGGCGCTGTGCCACCGGGCCGCTTCATCGGCTTCCTTCACTGCCCTGACACCCGGCGCCGCGGGAGTGTGACAGCGGGAGCGACCCTTCTTCATGTGACGGCAGTCATATTGCGCGGGCCGCCACCAGCCACGTCGACGGCAGCACGATCCGGGTGCCGTCCGGTTCGTACTCGGTGGTGGTCAGCGGCAGTTCACCGCTCGCCACGACGGTGAGCCCGGCCGCGCGCAGGAAGTCGGGCACCGCGTCGTCGGCCACCTCGCCGGGGGCGATGCCGTGCCTCAGGATGGGCGCCAGTTTGGCCGGGGGGCCGTCCGGCCGTTGCGCCAGCTCCAGGAGGACGGGGCGGGCGGCCTCGGACGGCTCCACGAGGAAGGCCCGGCCGCGCTCGCCGACGAGTGTGGCGATCCCGTCGACCAGCGGCTGCCGGTCCTCGGGTTCGCACTGGTGGAGCACGCCCCTCATGTACACGTTGGCGTCGCCCAGTTCGGCGTGCAGCGTCTCGGTCTCGTTCTTCTCCACCGCGTCCAGCAGCCGGTACGTCGCCTGCCCGGCCGGGTCGGCGCGGCGGGCGTGGTCGAGGGCCGCGGCGACCAGCTCGGTGCCGACCACATGCGGGAAGCGGTCCGCGAGGAAGCGCGTCTGGGTGCCGTTGCCGCAGCCGAGGTCCACCAACGGCAGCGCCGGATCGGTCAGCAGGGGCTCGAAGAGCGCGAGGTGGGGGCCTACGGTCAACGTGGGCTCCGCGTCCCAGAACACGGCGCCCGGTTCGCCGGTGGCCTCCCTCCAGAAACCCTCCCATGCCTGCCGGTACCGGCTCGTCACGCTCATGACCACTCCCCAGGGGCGGCGCCGATCCGTCGTGAGTGACGGGCCAGTACGGTCTACCGCCGCCCGGGTACGGCGACAAGCGTGGTGCGCATTCCTTCACGCGGCGTTCGAGCCGCGTACGCGGAAACACCCACTTCGCGCGCCGTGTTCAGGGCGCGTACAGGGAAAAGGCGCGCAGCCAGGCCCCGCTCAGCGGCGCGGCAGCGTCAGTTCGAACCACACGGTCTTGCCCGCGCCCCTGCGGCTCGTGCCCCACTCTCGAGCCAGCGTGCTCACCACGCGCAGCCCCCGACCGAACTCGTCCGCCGGCCCGGCGCTCAGCAGCGTCGGCAGCTCGTGGTTGTCGTCGTCCACCTCGCACAGCAGCGTGTCGCCGCGCACGAGCCGCAGTTCGACGGGGCGGGCGTGGGAGTGGCGTACGGCGTTGGTGACCAGTTCGCCGACGAGGAGCCCGGCGTTGTCGGCGATCCTGGCGAGGCCCCAGTCGTGGAGCTGTTCGCGCACCGCCGCGCGGGCCCGGCCGACCTCGGTCGGGTCGAGGGCCAGCCGCCATTCCGCCACGTCGTCGGGCTCGATGCCGTTCAGGCGGACCATCAGCAGGGCCACGTCGTCCTTGCGGCCGCCCTGAGGGTTGAGAGCTCGGATGATCGTGTCGCAGGCGTCGTCCATGGAGGCGGCCGGGTGGGCAGCCGACTCGCACAGCGTCGCCAGGCCCACGCCGATGTCCTCGCCGCGCACCTCCACGAGCCCGTCGGTGCACATCACCAGCCGGTCGCCGGGCTCCACACGCACGCGTACCGCCTCGAAGGGCACCCCGCCGACCCCGATGGGCGCGCCGGTCGGCAGGCCCAGCAACTCACTGCGGCCGTCCTCGGCGCGGACCAGCACCGGTGGGATGTGGCCCGCGTTGGCGAGGTGCAGCTCGCTCGCGATCGGGTCGTACACGGCGTACAGGCAGGTCGCGAGGTAGGTGTCGCCGAGACGCTGGGCGAGGTCGTCGAGGTTGCGCAGCAGCTGGGCGGGCGGCAGGTCGAGGGCGGCCATGGTCTGTACGGCCGTACGCAACTGGCCCATCATGGCGGCCGAGTTGAGGCCGTGGCCCATGACGTCGCCGACGACGAGGGCGGTGCGGGCGCCGGGCAGTTTCACCGAGTCGAACCAGTCGCCGCCGACGCGTCCCAGCAACGTACCCGGCAGATAGCGGGTGGCGATGTCGCAGCCCGCCCTGCGCGGCGGGATGTGCGGCAGCATGCTGTCCTGGAGGGTCTCGGCGACGGACTCCTGGTGGGTGTACATGCGCGCGTTGTCGAGCACGAGCCCCGCGCGGGCGGCGAGTTCGGCGCCGGTGACGCGGTCCATGTCGTTGAACTCGACGCGCTCGGGATGGCGCAAGAGGATCATGAACCCGAGGACGACGTTACGGGCCTTCAGTGGTACGACCAGCATGGAGCGGCCCGTGATGAGCGGCCGGATGTCGCGCTTTTCGAACTGCGAGGCGATGGCGTGCCCCATCTGCTCGCTGATGCGCGGGACGAGGACGGGCTCGCCGGTGGTCATGCACTGGAAGAACGGGGTGTGCGCCGGGAACGGCATGGCCTCGCCGACGGGTACGACGTCGTCCCAGCGGCCGGGTTCGTCGGTGTGCTCGACGGCGACCCGGTGCCACATCGTGGTCGTGTCCGGCACGCCCTCGGGGAAGCCCTCCCCCGCGACGACCTGTTCGCGCAGGTAGGTGCCGGCGACGTCGGTGAAGCGTGGGACGACGGCCTGGCTGACCTCGATGATCGTCCGGGAGAGGTCGAGCGAGGTGCCGATCCTGCCGCTGACCTCGTTGAGGAACTCCAGGCGTTCGCGGACGGCCGCGTACTCGAGGTCCTCGCCCTCGTCGGCGACGTCGTCCGGCACGGGCAGTCCCTCGGCCGCGGCCCGGGCGGCCCGCTCCCGGCGCGCCTTGCGCTCGGCCCGCCGGGCCACGCCCCAGTCGGGGGTGACGGGGACCCGCTCGTTCTGGCTGAACTCCAGGACCGGGTAACCGAGTTCGAGGACCTGCGCGACGATGCGGGCGCTCTCCTCGACGCTCATGCTGGGCAGGATCTCGGGCAGCCTGCGGGCGAGTTCCTCGGCGCCGGGGAAGTCGGTGTGCAGGGCGAATCCGGGCGTGGTCCGCTCCACGGCCGCGCCGTCGGGTTCACCGGCCCGCAGCCCCGCCGCGTCCGCGGCCAGTACGAGCAGCCGCTCCCGGCCGGGGCCGACCAGGGGGTAGGCCCACCACAGCACGTCCACTCGGCCGCGGTCGTGTTCGGGCGCGGTGAGGCGGGCGCGGCCGGCCGCCGGGTAGGACAGCCGGCCGTCGAGGGAGGACTCGAGGTCGGGCCCGAGTCCGTCGTAGGCGGCGAAGGACACGTACGAGGCTTCGTCCGCCTCCTCGGGAAGCGCGCCGGAGACGGGGAGCAGGTCGAGGGCGGGCCGCCCGACGGCGTCCTCCTTGGCGGCGCCGAAGAGGCGGCGCGATCCCGTGCTCCAGTGGGAGACGAGGCCCTCGCGGTCGACCACGACCACGGCCAGCGGGACGCGCCCGGCGGCGTCGGCGGCCGCGCCGGGGCCGGCTCCGCGCCCGGGAGGTGCGTCCCTCTCGCTGCCATGGTCCATGGCTCAGGCCCTCCCCAGAGCTCCGCAAGATCTGCTCCCGCGCGACCACGTTACGGGCGGGTCCGTTCGCCATGTGCGGCATTTCTGGAATTGGTTCCACCCGGTGCGCTCCGGCGCACGGACCCGCGCGCGGGGCGCGGTCGGCGGGGGCTCGGGGTGATGCTCCCGCACCGGGGCCCCGCTCGCACGGGCCCGCGCGGGTCGATCTCACTCCTCGTGCCCCAGGTGGAGGTCGCGTTCCGTGGGCCCGCCGCCCGCCACCTGGAGCACGGTGGCCACGGGCGGGTAGCCGGTCGCGATGACCGTGTACTCGCCGGAGGCGAGGTCGGCGAACCGGAACGTTCCGTCGACGCCGGTGGTGAGGCTGTCCACGACGTTCCCGGTCAGGTCGAGCAGCGTCACGCGCGCGTCCTCGACGGGACGCCCGCCACGGGCGCGCACGGTGCCGCGCAGGACGGCGCCTCCGGCGAGTTCGACGTCCTGGCGGGTCTCCCGGGAGGCGCGTACGGTGACGGGCAGCGCGGCCGGGCGGAACGCGGGCGCGCTCGCGGCGAGGGTGTACTCGCCCGCCACCAGTTCGGGGATGGCGTAGCCGCCCTCACGCCCGGTGCGGGTGGTGGCGACGACCTCGCCGTGGACATCGGTGAGGGTGATGGCGGCGTCCGGCACGGGCGTGCCCTCCGTGGTCCGCACGCTGCCGCTGAGGCGTCCGGCACCGCCGCCGAGGACGATGTCCAGTTCGACCGGGCGTTCCCCGAGGGTCACCGAGATCGCCTGCGGCTGGTGACCGCCCGCGGCGGCGATGAGCACGTACGCCCCCGCTCCGGGCGTGGGCAGCGTGTACCGCCCGTCCTCGCCGCTCGCCGCCCGCCCGATCTGCTGTCCGGCGACGTCGATGAGAGTGAGGGCCGCGCGGGGGACGACGGTCCCGTCGGAGTGCTGCACCATGCCACGGACGGGGGCGGTGGCGTACGGCGAGCGAAGCGAGAGGGGGGTCCCGCCGCCCGAAGGGTGGGGGCGGGTCGACGGGACGGGGGTGCTCGCGCCGGTCACCCGCCCGGTCTCCGCGTCGGTGGCGGGGGCGGCGTGGGGCACGAGCGGCTTCTCCTTGAGGAAGCAAGCGATGACCAGGCCGACGACGAGCACCGGCACGAGGTAGAGGAAGATCCGGGGCATGGCGTCGGCGTACGCGTGGACGTAGGCGTCGCGCAGCCGAGGGGGCAACGCGTGCACGAGCTGCGGGGTGAGCGCCTCGGGGTCGGGCAGCCCGGCTCGCGCGGGCAGCCGCTCCTCCAGCGCGTCGGCGAGGCGCCCGGCGAAGAGGGTGCCGAAGAGCGCCGCGCCGACGCTGCCGCCGATCTGCCGGAAGTAGTTGTTGGCGCTGGTGGCGGTGCCGAGGTCGGCGACGCGCACGGAGTTCTGCACGGCGAGGAGCAGTACCGGCATCACCATGCCGATGCCGGCGCCGAGGACGGCCATCCAGACGCTGTACTGGAGTCGTGGTGTGTCGGCTTCGAGCCGGGACAGCAGCCACATGCCGAGGACGGAGAGGGCGCTGCCGAGGACCGGGTAGATCCGATAGCGGCCGGTGTGACTGATGAGTTGGCCGCAGACGACCGAGGCGCCGACGATGCCGCCTGTCATGGGCAGCATGAGCAGCCCGGACTCGGTGGCGCTCGCTCCGTCGACCATCTGCAGGTAGGTCGGCAGGTAGCTCGCGGCCCCGAACAGCGCGACGCCGACGACCAGGCCCACCAGTCCGGTGACGTTGAAGACGGAGTCCCTGAACAGCCTGAGCGGGATGAGGGGTTCGGTCGCGCGGTGTTCGGCGACGAGGAAGAGGACGGTGGCGACGGCCGCCCCGGCGCCGAGTCCGAGGACGACGCGGGAGCCCCAGGCGTACTCGGTACCGCCCCAACTGGTCAGCAGGACCAGGCAGGTGGAGGCCGCGGCGAGCAACAGCGCGCCCAGCACGTCGATTTGGGCCCTGCAGCGCGGCTTGGGGAGCTTGAGCGCGACGGCGACGACGGCCAGGGTCAACAGGCCGAAGGGAACGTTGAAGTAGAAGCACCACCTCCAGGAGAGGTGGTCCGTGAAGTAGCCGCCGAGGAGGGGTCCGACCACGGAGGCGACGCCGAACGCGGCGACGATCAGACCCAGGAACCGGCCGCGCCGGCGCGGCGGCACGATGTCGGCGATGATCGCCTGCACGCCGATCATGAGCCCGCCCGCGCCGACGCCCTGGACCGCGCGGAAGGCGATCAGCTGCTCCATGGTCTGCGCACGGCCCGCGAGGGCGGAGCCGATCACGAAGACGACGATCGCGAACTGGAAGACACCCTTGCGGCCGAGGAGGTCGCCGAGCTTGCCGTAGATCGGCAGTCCGACGGTGGCCGTGAGCAGGTAGGCGGTGATCGCCCAGGACATCCGGTCCAGGCCGTGCAGTTCACCGACGATCTTCGGGAGCGCGGTGGCGACGATCATCTGCTCCAGAGCGGCCAGGAGCAGCGCGAGCATCAGCGCGAGGAAGACGACCAGAACGCGCCGTGGGCTCAGTCGCGCCTCGGTGGCCGTTGCCGGGGACGGGCCTTCGAAGGCTCCCGTCGACGCCGGTTCGTCCTGGGCCTCTTCCCGCAGTTCGCCGTGCACCAGAGTGGTCCCGCCCACGTGCCGCTCCCCTCGTCGCGCCTGCCGCACAAGTCCCGCGTAAGGCGACAACCACGAGTGAGCGCTTCGGGTTACGGCACGACGGCAAGCCCCCCGGAAGATCCACTCGAACCGGTGAGTGGGATCAACACCCGGGGGGCGCTTACCGCTTGGGAAGCCGGGGGGACCGCCCGGAAGGCCAGGGCGGTACCGCCTGGGGAGCCGGGGCTACTTCTCGACCTCGGTCGCGAGGTTGGCGAGGATCGCGTCGTAGATACGGCCGAGGCCCTTGGGAGCGAAGGTCTTCTCGAAGAAGCCCCCGATGCCGCCGGCACCCTTCCAGGTGGTGGTCACGAGGACGCGGGAGGCGCCCTCGCCGGCCGGGGTGACCCGCCAGACGGTGACCATGGAGGAGTTGCGGTCCTTCTCGACGAGCTCGCCGTCGGTGGGCTCGGAGACCTCCAGGAGGCAGTCGCGGACGCGCTTGCTGGTGGCCTGGAGCTTCCAGTGGACGAGGGTGCCCTCGCCGTCGCCGCCCTCGCGCACCTCGTACTCGCTGAAGTGCTCGGGCAGCAGCCTCCCGCGGGTGCCGCTGTAGTCGGCGAGGGTGTCGAACACCTTCTCCGGGTCCGCCGCGACGACCCGCTCGGTAGTGGCCTCGACCTGCGCCATCGGATTCCTCCAGGGACCTGATTTCTCGGGGTTGGGGCAAGCCAACCACCCCGGTCCCCGGCCGCCAAATCGGGGTCCGGATGTGACCGATTGGGTTGTGTGCGGCGACCGGGAATGACGCCCGCACGATCATGGGAACACATGTTCTATTGTGAGAGCAGCGCTACCGAGGAGGCGTCATGCGCTGGGAGAACCTCACAGTGGAACCGGGCGAGCACGGCAGGGCCGACGCCGCGCTGTTCGGCGCGGACGCGGTCACCACCCGCACCTTCGACACCCCGGAGTTCCGTGGCATCACGTTCCACGAGATCCGGGCCCGCTCGATCATCAACCGGGTGCCGGGCGCCTCGCGCATGCCCTTCGAGTGGACCGTGAACCCGTATCGCGGCTGCACGCACGCGTGCGTGTACTGCTTCGCCCGCAAGACGCACAGCTACCTCGACCTCGACACGGGTATCGGCTTCGACACCCAGATCGTGGTCAAGGTGAACGCGCCGGAGGTGCTGCGCCGCCAGCTCGCCTCCAGCCGCTGGCGCGGCGAGCACATCGCGATGGGCACCAACGTGGACTGCTACCAGCGCGCCGAGGGCCGCTACCGGCTGATGCCGGGCATCCTGGCCGCCCTGCGCGACCACGCGAACCCCTTCTCGATCCTGACCAAGGGCACGCTGATCCTGCGCGACCTCGACCTGCTGACGCAGGCCGCCGAGGTGACGGACGTCGGCATCTCCGTCTCGGTCGGCTTCACCGACACCGAGCTGTGGCGCACCGTCGAGCCGGGCACACCGGCCCCGGAGCGCCGCCTGGACGTCGTACGGACCCTCGGCGAGCACGGCATCGGCTGCGGTGTGCTGATGGCGCCGGTGATCCCCTTCCTGAGCGACCAGCCGGCCCAACTGCGCGAGACCGTGCGGGCGATCGCCGCCTCCGGAGCCACCTCCGTCACCCCGCTCGTGCTGCACCTGCGCCCCGGGGCCCGCGAGTGGTTCATGGCCTGGCTCGGGCAGCACCATCCGCACCTGGTGCCCCGTTACGAGCGGCTGTACGCGGAGGGCGCCTACGCCCCGAAGTGGTACCAGCGCCGGATCACCCGTCAGGTCCATGACCTGGCCCAGGAGTACGGCATCGGGCCCGCGCGCGCGGGGATGCCGCGCCGGATCCGGCCGCCGGAGCCGGAGCCGCCCGCCACACCCGAAGCGACCCAACTGACGCTGATCTGAGAGCGTTCGAGACGTGAGAGCGTTCGAGCGCATCCGGCGGACCAATTGGGTCAAGTATTGACATAACACGTTCCTACGAGCGTGTTTCCCGGGACGATGCGGCGAGGACCGTGACCTTCGCGGTCCGACATCCCTCCGTCCTGGGAGACTGCATGAGGAAACGCGCAGCCGCGCTGTGCGGTGCCGCCGTGGTCGTGGCCGGAACGTTCACGGCCGCGCCCGCCGACGCACGTCCGTCGCATCCCGCACACCTGGCGCCCGCCGCGGAACTCAGGTGGAAGAACTGCGCCACGACCGCCTATCCGACGCTCCAGTGCGCGTCCCTGAAGGTGCCGCTCGATCACGCCGACCCGCGCGGGCAGCAGATCACGCTCGCGCTGTCCCGCGTGCCCCACACCGCCAAGCAGTACCAGGGCCCGCTGCTGGTCAACCCCGGTGGCCCCGGCGGCAGCGGCCGCACGCTCGCCGGCTTCGTCGCCTCCGCGCTGCCCAAGGCGGTGGCGGCCCAGTACGACGTCATCGGCTTCGACCCGCGCGGGGTGGGCGCCAGCGCACCCGCCCTGGACTGCGCCCCCGGCCACTTCGGCCCGGTCCGCCCCGACCCGGTGCCGAGCACCCCGGCGATCGAACAGGCGAACCTCACGCGCGCGAAGTCCTTCGCCGACGCCTGCGCCACGAAGTACGCGAGCGTGCTGCCGTACATCGACACGGTCAGCGCCGTCCGCGACATGGACTCCATCCGCGCGGCGCTCGGCTCGACGCAGCTCAACTACCTGGGCTACTCGTACGGCACCTACCTCGGCGCGGTCTACGCCAAGCTGTTCCCGGAGCGGGTGCGCCGTCTCGTCCTGGACTCGATCGTCGACCCGACCGGCGTCTGGTACGAGGACAACCTCGCGCAGGACTACGGCTTCAACGATCGCCACCACGCGCTGATGGCGTGGATCGCCCAGCACGACACGGTTTACCGGCTCGGCACGGATCCGGACCAGGTCGAGGCCAGGTGGTACGCGATGCGCGCGTCCCTCGCGAAAAAGCCCGCCGACGGCAGGGTGGGCGCGGCGGAGCTGGAGGACACCTTCCTGCCCGGCGGCTACTACAACGGCTACTGGCCCTATCTGGCCCAGGTGTTCGCCGCGTTCGTCAACGACAAGGATGCCGATCCGCTCGTCGAGGCGTATGAGCACTTCGGCGCGGTCGACTCCGCCGGGGACAACGGCTACAGCGTCTACACCTCGGTGCAGTGCCGGGACGCCGACTGGCCGCGTTCCTGGGAGCGGTGGCGCGCGGACAACTGGGCGGTGTACGAGAAGGCGCCGTTCATGACCTGGAACAACGTCTGGTACAACGCGTCGTGCGCGTTCTGGCCGACGCGCTCGCAGCGCCCGGTGAACGTGGCCAACGGCGGGCTGTCGTCGTCGGCCCTGCTGTTCCAGGCGACGAACGACGCGGCCACCCCGTTCGAGGGCGGCGCGACGGTCCACTCCCTGCTGGGCGGCTCCAGCCTCGTGGTCGAGGAGGGCGGCGGCAACCACGGGGTCACGCTCAGCGGGAACAGCTGCCTGGACAAGCACCTGGCGGCGTATCTGACCGACGGCACGGTGCCACGCGGCAGCGGCGAGGCCGACGCGGTGTGCCCGGCGCTGCCCGGCCCGAAGCCGCTGAGCACGAAGGCGGCACCGACGTCGTCCCGCGGCTCGACGCTGCACGCGCTGCTCGGCTTCCGGGGCTAGGGGGCTTCTGACGGATCTCCGCGGCGTCGCGACGCCCGGCACGTACTCTCGCCGCACCAGCCGAAAGCCCAAGTACGCCCAGTACGAGGGC